>UQEF01000076.1 GCA_900540045.1 uncultured Eubacteriales bacterium
CTTCGGCGATTTCCCGCTCGCGTTCGGCGATCTGGCGATGATATTCCGCGTTTGCGATCACGTCCTCGAAACGGATATCCTCCTTGGAAAGAAGCTCCTTGGCCCCGTCGATCAGCCGTTCGGGCAGGCCGAGCTTTCGGGAAATGTCAAAGGCGTTGCTCTTGCCTGGAATGCCGATGGACAGGCGATAGGTGGGCCGGAGGGATTCGACGTCAAATTCCACGCTTGCGTTTTCCACGCCGGGGGTGCTCAGGGCAAAGGCCTTAAGCTCGCTGTAGTGGGTGGTGGCCATGGTGCGCACCTTGCGCTCCAGCAGGCTGGAAAGAATGCTCTGCGCAAGCGCCGCGCCCTCGGTGGGGTCGGTGCCCGCGCCCAGCTCGTCAAAGAGCACCAGGTCGTTGTCCTGAACGCAGGAGATGATCTCCACGATGTTGGTCATATGGGAGGAAAAAGTGCTCAATGACTGCTCGATGCTCTGCTCGTCCCCGATATCGGCGTACACCCGGCCAAAGACGCTTAGCTCCGTGCCCAGCTCCGCAGGAACGTGCAGGCCGCTCTGCGCCATCAGGGTAAAGAGGCCCACGGTCTTTAGCGTTACGGTCTTGCCGCCGGTATTGGGGCCGGTGATGATGAGCGTGGTAAAGGCGTCGCCCAGCCACAGGTCGCTGGGCACGACCTTGTCCGGGTCGATGAGGGGATGACGGCCGCGTACGATCTTGAGGTAGCCGCGCGTGTTCATCTTGGGCAGGCTGGCGCGCATCTCCCGTGCCAGAAGCCCCTTGGCAAAAGCAAAGTCCAGATGCGTGAGCAGCTCGATATTGGCAAAGATGCCCTCTGCATGCGGCGCGATCTGGTCGGACAGCGCCTGCAGAATACGGGCAATTTCCTGCTGCTCCCGCGCGCGGAGCTGCTTTAGGTCGTTGCCCAGCTCGACCACGAACATCGGCTCGATGAACAGCGTGGCCCCCGTAGCGCTCTGGTCGTGCACAAGACCGGGCACGTTGGCGCGGCATTCGGCCTTTACGGGGATGCAGTAGCGGTCGCCCCGCATGGTGATAATGCTGTCCTGCAGATACTTGGAAAAGCTGGAGGAGCGGATCATCTGGCTGAGGCGGTCGCGCATGCGCTCGTTGGCGCTGCGGATCTGCCGGCGGATCTGATGCAGTTCCGCCGAGGCGCGGTCCGCGATTTCCTCCTCGCTGATAATGGCGGCGGAGATATCGTTTTCGATGCCGTCCAGCGCGGTAAGGCGGGTAGCCAGACCGGTCAGAATGGGCGTATCCTCGCGGTCGCGCACCAGCGCGGAGCGGGCCGCGCGCGCGGCGCGCAGGCAGGCGGCCACGTCCAGCAGCGCGCGCTGGCTGAGGCATGCGCCCTTCTGGGCCAGCGTCACCTGCTCGCGCACGTCGGGAAAGGCCACCAGCGGCTGTCCGCCCAAATAGCTGAGCAGCACGCAGGCTTCCTCGGTTTCATCCAGCGCCCGGCGCACCTCGCTTACATCATCGTAGGGCACGAGGGCCAGGCATTTTTCCTTGCCCATGTCCGTCAGGGCGTGCGCGGCCAGGCGCTCGCGGATTTTGGTGAATTCCAGCACGCGAAGGGCGCGGTCCTGTTCCATAAGGGGTCCTTCCTTTCGGGAAATGGTGGGGCGCCGGTTATTCCACGCCGCGCGCCCAATGGCCCAAAGTGGTTTCAAAGGCGGCGGGGGCGCAGGATACGCCGGAGAGCAGCGCCGCGTAGGCGCGCGTAAGGGACAGCTGGTCCCTTGCGCTTTCAACGGTGAAGTGCAGGAGCATGCCCGCGCCCAGCGCGCGGCGGTCCGCGTCGCGGGCGCGCAGGTCGGTGGGCAGCGCCCCCAGTACGCTCAATTCGCACCCTTCGGGAAAACGCGTGCGCGTCAGGGGGAAGCGGTAGCCCAACCGGTCGGTAAGGGCGGGGTCAGCTTTCGCGCAGACCATGGATTCGTCCGTGCACAGGGCGCAATCCGCGCGCCCCTGGCGCAGTCCGCGCCGCACCCGTTCGGGGCAGTGATTGAGCAGCATGAGCGTTTCGCGGCCATAGACCTTGAGCAGCGCGGGCAAAGGCAGGGGCGTCAGGCCCTTTTGCTCGGAAAAGGTCCATTCCGGCCAGAGCACGAACCCGCACGCGCCCAGCGCCCGAATCGTCTCAACACCCATGGGATTGGCGGCGGGCACGCCCTCCCCGGCCAGCACCGGCAGGGGAAGGGAAAGACCCAGCTGCCCCACGCTTTCAGCCATCACGCCGCCCAGCCGGTCCGCGTGCGCGCGGATGACGGCCAGACAGGCGTCCTGCGTGCGCTGCGTCATCTGTGGGGGCAGGCGCAGCCACGTACCGCGCGGCAGGCGCGGAAGGTCGCGCGCGAGCGACTCCGGCGTAAAGGTGCGGGGCGCAAAGCACAGAAGCGTGGCTCCCGCCTGCGAAAGACCCTCGGCCAGCGTCGGGTCCGAGAAGATCACGGCCAGCGTTTCCGGCCCAATGGGGAAATCCGGCTGCGGACGAGCGGGGGCTGCGGGCAGAGCGTCGTGACAGAGAGGCCGTCCGGCCAAGGCAAACGCCTCCGTGCGCGCCTGGATAAGCCGTTCCACGCCATCCCGCCGAAGCGCGTTGAGCGCGCTGACGGGCAGGAAAATTCCCTCATCCATCAAAAGCTGCAAGCGGGTCCCATCCTCCAGCGTGAAGGGCGTGCCGCCCAGCTTGTCCAGCTGGCGGCGTGCGTCCGCTTCGGCAGAGGGACGGCTATTGGCCGCATCGACGACGGGACCGGTTACCGTCACGCTCACTTCGCCGTCGGTGAGGGTCAGCGTCATGGGCTGCCCCTGCGCAAAACGGGCCGCCATGCTCACAGGGATGGGCCGGGGAGCATGTGCGCGAGCCCGCTCCAGCTGGAGGGCATCCGCCAGGCGGGCGACCTGCATGCCGGGCTTTGCTTTCGTATCGGGCCGCAGACGCAGGGAAGCCGTGCCTCCCGCGGGAATATCCGGTCCGGAATAGCGCAGGTCGTAGGATTCGCCCGCGCCGCGAAGCTGCAGGCTGTCGCTGTCGTGAAGGACGCGGTCCACATGCAGAGCGGCCAGACGGCCCCTGACGGCCTGCACCTTGCCCAGCGGCAGGCCCTCATGGCTTACGCGGTCCGGTGTGACCAGATCCGCGTCCTCCGCGCCCAGAATATGTCCGCGGGTGAAACCGCCGCGGTTGAAAATCTGCAAAAGCTGCTCGCGCTGCGCCGGGTCCGGGCGGAAATCGCCCCGTGCGACGGCATCCAGCGCCCGGCGATAGACCGACGTGACCACGGCCACATATTCGGGGCTTTTGAGCCGCCCCTCCACCTTGAGCGAATGTGCGCCAGAGGCGCACAGCGCGGGAAGGTCGTCCAGCAGGCACAGGTCGCGCAGGGACAGAAGCGGCCCGCGCATCCCGTCCATGCGGAAGCCCTGACGGCAGGGCTGAGCGCAGCGTCCGCGGTTGCCGCTGCGTCCGCCGGACATGCTGCTCATCAGGCAGCGGCCGCTCACGGCGGTACACAGCGCGCCATGCACAAACACTTCCGTTTCAATCCCCGTTTCCGCTACGGCGTGCGCGTCCTCCAGGCTGCATTCGCGCGCCAGCACCACGCGGGAAAATCCCAGCAAACGGGCCAGACGCGCGCCATCGGCGTTGCAGATCGCCATTTGCGTAGAGGCATGCAGGGCAAGTGCGGGAAATTCCCGCCGCACCAGGGCCGCCACCCCCAGATCCTGCACAATTGCCGCATCCGCGCCGGTGGCGGCAATCTCGCCGAGCGCGGCGCGCAGGTCCTGCATCTCATCGGGCTTGACGAGCGTGTTCACCGTCACATACACGCGCACATGGTACAAATGCGCATAGCGCACGGCCGCTTCCAGCGCCTCCGCGTCAAAGTTGGTGGCGCTGGCGCGCGCGCCAAATGCGCGGTACCCCAGATAGACCGCGTTGGCGCCGCTGTCCACAGCAGCGCGCAGGGCGGCTTCATCCCCGGCGGGGCAGAGCAGTTCGGGAAGCAGCAAGGGCATGGGCGGTTCGCTCACTTTCGGTCGGAATAGAAAAGGGCGGCGCAGGGCGCCACAAACGCCCGTGCGCCGCCGCGTTGCATCACAGCTTGGTGAAGGGATACGCGATGCCGTTGGTCTCCACGCGGATGGAGGCGATCACCTGCGGCTCAAGCGGCTTGTCGGCGCGGTCGGTGCGCTGGGACACGATGCCGTCAGCCACTTCCATGCCGCTGGTCACCTTGCCGAAGGCCGCATAGGCGCCGTCCAGATGCGGGCTGTCGCTGGTCATGATGAAAAACTGCGATCCGGCGCTGTCCTTCATCATGCTGCGCGCCATGCTCAGCACGCCGTAGGTGTGCTTGAGCGGATTGGGCACGCCGTTCTGGGCAAATTCGCCCTTGATGCGGTAACCGGGGCCGCCGGTACCGGTGCCCTTGGGGCATCCGCCCTGAATCATGAAGCCGGGAATGCAGCGATGGAAGATCAACCCGTCGTAAAATCCGCTGTTGGCCAGGGAAATGAAGTTGCCCACGCTTTCGGGCGCAATATCGGGGTACAGTTCGCCGGTCATGACGCCGCCGTTTTGCATCTTGATGGTAAAGGTAGGATTGGCCATCGGAAATCAAACCTTTCTTTGTTGCTCTGCGGGGGAACGGCCCTGCCCGCGAGGGGATTCTTCAGGCCGGTTCTGTTTAGCATTATAACCCGTTTGTCAGGTGATTGCAACGCTTTTTTCCCCGCGCGGCAGGGTGCGCGCAAGCCACACGCGGCCCCAGCCCCGCTGTGCGGACAGCGCCTCCAGGGCCGCCTGGGCCGCTACGGCGTCGCCGCAGCGGTCAAACGCGCCATAGACCACCGACCCGCTGCCCGTCATCATGGCGCGCGCGGCTCCCGCAGCTTCCAGCGCGCGCACGGCATGCGCAAGCGCAGGGCGGGCGGGCTCGCTGACGGCCTGCAGCACGTTGGCCATCGCAGGGGCAAGGGCGGTCAGATCGCGTCGGAGCAGCGCGTCCTGCGCGGCAGCGTTGTCAGGGTGGCGCAGCCTGGCGGGGTTCAGCCGGTCAAAGGCCGAAAACACCTCACGGGTGCTCAGGCCTTCGCAGGGCTGCACAAGCACCAGCCACACCTGCGGCGCGGGCGTGAGGGACTGGATGCGCTCGCCGATGCCGCCCACGCGCGCCAGCCCGCCCGTGAGGAGAAAGGGCACGTCCGCGCCCAGTTCCAGGCCCAGAGACAGCAGCTCCGCACGCGAAAGGCCCAGCCCCCACAGAGCGTTGAGCCCCTTGAGCGCCGCGGCGCAGTCGGCGCTGCCGCCCCCCATGCCCGCGCCCGACGGAATGCGCTTCTCGAGCTGAATACGGGCTCCCCGGCGCACGCCGCAGCGCTCGCGCAAAAGCAGGGCCGCCCGGTAGACCAGGTTGGACTCGTCATAGCGCACCCCGGCGGAGGAAAGGCCGTCGCCCGCCTCGGGCCGGGCCGCGCTCTCTGCGCCGCCGGGCACGGCCTCCAGCGTGAGGTCCTCCGCCTCTTCCATCCACAAAAGGTCGCACAGGGAGACGGTCTGCATCAGCATATCCATCAGGTGGTATCCGTCCGGGCGGGTGCCCAGAATATCCAAGGTCCAATTGATCTTGGCGTAGGCCGCCAGACAAAGCATTGCAACGCACCCTTTCGGTATGATATAGTTACAGTATACCATTTTTTTCGCAAACCGTTAAGGGGGCGGGGTCCCATGCCGGCAATTCCAGTTTTGATTACCATCCGTTCCAGCGCACACCGTGATCAGGACGCGGAGGATGAAACCATCTCCATGCTCACCTCCGGGCAGCTGGAGCTGGAGGACACCCGCGCCGTGATCCGCTATGAGGAAACGTTGGATGAAAGCCTGCCTGCCCAGCAGGTGGTCATGACCATAGACGAGGGGGGAGCGACCATGAGCCGCAGCGGCGAATACGCCACGGACATGGTGTTTCGAATGGGCTGCCGTTATGAAGGCACTTACCGCACCCCCTATGGCGACATGGAGCTGGCCGTGTACTGCACGCGCCTGCGCTATGATCTGGGCGAGGACGGGGGAGAGGTACAGCTGAGCTATCAGCTGGATTTGAACGGATCCTTTGCCGCCATGCACGATTTGGAAATGCGGCTCATCCGCCAGGTCGATGATTGATCTGGCAGGCGCGCAGCGCGCGGTGTATGAGGCGCTGAGAGCGGCGGCGGACGCGCCCTGCTTTGTGCGCCTGTGCATGGATCATGGCACCCTGTGGGTGAGCGACCTGCCGCGCCGGACGGAGCGGCTGACCCCCGCCACAGCGGCGCTGGATGCACTGGGCATAAGCTGCCGGACGGACCCGGCCACGGGCCTGTGGCGGCTGGACTGGACGGCGGAGGGCTGGCGCGAACGGCTGGACCGGCTGCCGGACCGGCCGCCTGCTTTGCCGCGCGATGAAGCGCTGCATCCCGCCTATGCCCTGTGCCGCCTGCTGCTGCTTCATCCCGCGCCGGTTGAGCGTCAGCCCATGGCGCAGGTACGGGAGGTGGCGAAGCTGGCGGCGGGTGCGCCGGGGCCGCTTTTGGCCGCTGTGCCCGCGCTGGCCGGTGAGGCCGCGCGACGCCTTCGCATGGGTATGCCCCTGGCGGAAGGCGCGGGGCGGGTGCTGGCGGACTGGATTGCGCGCATGGACGCGCAACGCGGACAGGAGGGATAGCATGATTCTCAAATACTACGGGCATTCCTTTTTCGCATTGACGCTGGAAAACGGCTCGGTCATTGCCTTTGACCCATACGGCACGTTTTACGAATATCCTCGGCGCCTGCTGAGGGCGGATGTATGCCTGATTTCCCACCACCATTTCGACCATGACGGGCTTACGTGCCTGGAGCCGGGCGCGGAGGTGATCGACGCGCCGGGCGCGCATGAACTGGCATGCGGCGCGTCCGTTCTGGGCGTCCCCACCTTCCACGACGGGCAGGGCGGCGCGCAGCGGGGCAAAAACACCTTTTTCATCGTCGAGGCGGAGGGTCTGCGCGTGGGCCACGCGGGCGATCTGGGCCACCTGCCCACGCATGCGCAGGCCGCGCAGATCGGACGGCTGGACCTGCTGCTGCTGCCTGTGGGCGGCTATTATACCATCGACGCGGCGCAGGCCATGGACGTATGCGGGCTGCTCAAGCCCACGGTGACCATACCCATGCACTACCGCACGCAGTACGACCCGGAAATGAACATTGCGCCCCTTGCGGATTTCCTGTCCCTGTGCGGGGCGGAGGATACGCAGATGCCGCTGCTTCGCGCCGTGAAGGCGGAGATGGGTGAGCGTCCGCCTGTGGTGACACTGGCTGTCCAACCGGGTTGACAGGCAGCTTCCGTCACGCTACAATCAGGCGGAACCATCCCGTATGCAAGGAGCCGATGAATCATGAAATACGTATTTATGACCGGAGGCGTTGCCTCCTCTCTGGGCAAGGGAGTGACTGCCGCTGCGCTGGGCTGTCTGCTCAAGGCAAGGGGCTATCGCGTGAGCATGCAGAAGCTCAACCTGTATTATAACGCCGAGCCCGCCTTTCTCAGCCCGCTGGAGCATGGAGAGGCCTTCATCACGGAGGACGGACATGCCGTGGACCTGGATCTGGGCAACTACGAGCGCCTCGTAGACGAGACCCTTCCCGGAGAATGCTGCTGCACCACGGGCAAGATTCACCGCCGTCTTTTGGAACGCGAGCTGCGGGGAGATTTTCACGGCATGACCATTCAGGCCATTCCGCACGTGGCCAACGAGATCAAGAGCCACATTGAGGGCGTGGCCGAGCGATCCGGCGCGCAGATCAGCATTGTGGATATCGGCGGCACCGTGGGGGATATGGAGGCGGCGGTCTATCTGGAGGCCATCCGGCAGATGCGGCTGGAGCGGAGCGATCCGTATGATTGCTGCTATGTCCACCTGACGTTGATGCCCTATATCTCCACCGCGGGCGAGCTGAAAACCAAGCCCACGCAGAGCAGCGTGCGCGCGTTGCGCTCCGCGGGCATCCAGCCGGATGTGATCGTCTGCCGCACAGAAAAGCCCATGACCGGCGAGGCAAAGGAAAAGATCGCGCTGTTTTGCAACGTCAAAACCGCCAATGTGATCCAGAACATGGACGTAGATCCGCTGTGCAGGCTGCCCCTGGTGCTGGAAAAAGAGGGGCTGGCCCGCGCGGTGCTTTCCGAGCTGCGTTTGGAGAACGCCGAACCTGACCTGACTGCCCTGAAAAGCTATGTCAAAAGCGTGGATGGGGCTGCCGATCCTCTCCGTGTGGCGCTGGTGGGCAAGTACACTGCCATGCCGGACGCGTACCTTTCCGTGACCGAAGCACTGCGCCATGCGTGCGCACAGGCCGGCGCTAAGCCCCGGATTGATCTGGTGGACGCTGAAAAGATCACGCCGGCTACGGCCGAAGATCTGCTGGGCGTTTATGATGCCGTTGTGGTGCCCGGAGGGTTTGGCGACCGCGGGGTGGACGGCATGATCGTGGCGGCGCGCTATGCGCGCGAGCAGGGCGTGCCTTTCCTGGCCATGGGCTTTGGCATGCAGCTGGCGGTGGTGGAAGCGGTGCGCGGCCTGCTGGGCATCGACGACGCGCATACGGCCGAGGCGGACCCGCTGACGCCCCATCCCGTGGTACGCGTGCCGGAGGACCGCGTCTGCCAGAACGACAGCCGAGGCGCCACCCGCATGGGAAGCAGCGGCGTGCGCCTGCTGGATGGCGAATTGCAGCGTATCTATGGGGCAGATGTGGTGCACGAGCGTCATTCCAACCGCTACGAGGTGGACCCGGCCTACGTGACCGATCTGGAGCGCAAGGGCCTGCATCTGGCGGGCGTGAGCGTGGAGGCGGGCTATCCCGAGGCATTTGAAATGGAAGGCCACCCCTTTTATATCGCGGTGGTATACCATCCGGAATACATCAGCCGGCCGGGCAAACCTCATCCGCTGTTTGTGCAGCTGGTGAAGCGCGGCCTGGAACGCGCGCACGCCTGACGGACGCGCGGCAATACATGACTGGAGGGGGACCCGCCCGCATGGGTCCCCCTTGTGCTGTGACAGAACAAAGGAGGCGCGATGGGATGCCCCTTGAAATGCCCCAAGCCGATACACCTCGTCTGAAGGCGATGCTGGATGTGGCGGAGGAGAATCTGCGCGCGCTGGAATGGTTCAGCGGGTATCTGAACCTGTGCCCGCGCTTTGTGCGCGGTGAGGATGTGGAAATGCTGGTCCGGGAATGCGGCGTGACCGGCGAGGAGGCGTACCGGCTGCTGATGGCCTCTGCCTGCGGGCTGGACATCGCGGCCGACCCGTGGGCGCGCAGAATGGCGGAGCGCTACTTCCGGCCCGGCGTGCGCTGCCTGGATGCCGCGGCCTGCCGCGCCGACCCGTACTATGCCTCCGTGCGTCTGCCCGAAGTGAGGCAGGGAGACTGGACGCTGGGCTATAAGGCCATCGAAGCCTACGAGGCCTTTGCCAGCGGTGATTTGCTTCTGCTGCCCGATGGACGCGAGGTTCCGCAGGCCGGTTATTTTACGGAATCGTTTTGTGCGCCCATCGTCACCCAAAATGGCCGGGAATGGATGACCGTTACGCCCAGCGAACTGAGCACCATGACCGCCGATATCCGGGCCGTGAGCGGCAAGGTGGCGGTATTCGGGCTGGGGCTGGGGTATTACGCCTTCATGGCGGCGCGAAAGCCGGAAGTGACCCGCGTGACGGTGATCGAGCGCGATCCCGATGTGATCTCGCTGTTCCGGGAGCATGTTCTGCCTGCTTTTAAGAACGCGGAAAAAGTGCGTGTGATACAGGAGGACGCCTACGAATATGCTGCTCATATGGGCGGCGAGGGGTACGACTACGCCTACGTGGACATCTGGCACGACGTGCTGGACGGGGTTGAAATGTACCTGAAAATGAAGCGGCTGGAGGCGCTTTCGCCGGGCACGCACTTTCTGTACTGGATTGAAACATCCATGCTGTGCTGGCTTCGCGGCATGGCGCTGATGGAGATTTCGGAAAAAAAAGACGGCCCGATGCTGGATGCCATCGGGCCGGTGAAAGATCTTGAGGAGTTGAAGCGCGCACTTTCGCAGGAGGGTTTGCGCCGCCTCGCGCCGCGCATTCCGCTGGAAGTGACGCAAAGGCAGTAGCACAGCTATTCCAGCATCTTGAGGAAAGCTGCCTCGTCGATGACGGGAATGCCCAGACTTTCGGCCTTGGTGAGCTTGCTCCCGGCCTTTTCGCCCGCAAGCACAAAGCTGGTCTTTTTGCTCACGCTGCCGGCCGCGCGGCCGCCGTGGCGGGCGATGAGCGCCTCGGCCTCATCCCGGCTGAGGGTAGGCAGGGTGCCGGTGACCACGACGGTCTTTCCCGCCAGCGCGTCGGAGAGCGCGGCGCTCTCGTGCTGCGGGGTGACGCCCGCATCCAGCAGACGGCGAATCATTTCCAGATTTTCCGGGAAGCTGAAAAATTCCACCACGCTGGCTGCCACGATATCGCCCACGTCGGGGATGGCGGTCAGTTCTTCGACCGTGGCGGACTTGAGGCGTTCCAGAGAGCCAAAGTGCTGCGCCAGGTCGCGCGCCGTCTTGCGGCCTACGTTGGGAATTCCCAGCGCAAAGAGAAAGGCGTCCAGCGCGCAATGGCGGCTCTTGTCCAGCGCGGCGATCAGGTTGTCGGCGCGCTTTTGCTGAAACCCTTCCAGCGGCAAAAGGTCGTCCGCCGTCAGACGGTACAGGTCCGCGCAGTCGCGCACGCCAAGCTTGTCATAGAGCAGCTCGGCGGTCTTTTCGGAAAAGGTGTCGATATCCATGGCATTGCGCCCGGCAAAGTGCGCAAGGCGTGCCACGGCCTGCGGCTTGCAGGTCTGGCGGTTCATGCAGAACAGATGCGCGCCCCGCTCCACCAGCGGCTGGCCGCAGGCAGGGCACACCGTCGGCGGCTGGATGGGCGTTTCACCGGGCCCCGCCTCGCCTACGCGGCCCATGATTTCGGGAATCACGTCGTTGCTGCGGCGAATCCACACCTCGCAGCCGATGGCCACACGCTTGCGCTGGATATCGCCGAAGTTATTGAGCGTGGCGCGCTTGACCGTCACGCCGCCAATATCGGTGGGGGTCAGGTGAGCAAGGGGCGTGAGCTTCCCGGTGCGGCCCAGCTCCCAGGTTACATCCAGCAGAGTTGCGGTATTTTCCTCGGCGGCAAACTTGTAGGCCACCGACCAGCGGGGGAATTTTTCCGTGTTGCCCATGGCCTGACGGGTTTGCAGATCGCACACCTTGACCACCGCGCCATCGATGAGAAAATCCAGCGATTCGCGCTGGGCCTCAACCGCATCGATCCGTTGGACGATTTCATCATAGGTAGTGGCATGGGCTTCGTAGCGGCTGGTGGGAAAGCCGTTTTCCTGAAGGAAAGCGATCATGCCGTCCAGATCATGATAAGGCGGATTTTCGATGGTGCCGATCTGGTAGAAAAACGCATCCAGCTTCCGTCGTGCGGTCACGGCGGGGTCCAGGTTGCGAAGCGCTCCCGCCGCCGCGTTGCGGGCGTTTTTGAGCGGCTCGTCAGCGGTTTTGTTGTAGGCTTCCAGCGTGCTCAGGCGCATGATGCACTCGCCCTGCACCTCCAGAAGGCCCTGATAGGGAATGGACAGGGGCACGCAGCGGATGGTGCGCACCTGGGGCAGAATGGCTTCGCCAACTTCGCCGTTGCCGCGGGTGGCGGCCTCAACCAGCTGGCCGCCGCGATAGGTGAGGTTGATGGTCAGGCCGTCCAGCTTGTATTCCACGGCGTATTTGAGCGGGGGAAGGGGCGTTTCGCGCCCGTCGCAGAGCTGGGCGTGCAGCTTTTGCGTGCGCTCCAGCCACGCGAGCAGCTCTTCCTTGCTCTGAACCTTGTCCATGCTCCACAGGCGGTTGATATGCCTGTGAGGGGCGAAGGAGCTGAGCGGCTCCGCGCCGACGCGCACAGTAGGGGAGTCGGGCAAGACGATGCCCGACTCCTTTTCCAGTCTGCTCAGATCATTGTATTTCTGGTCCCATTCCGCGTCGCTCATGGGGCTGGCGCCCTGTGTGTAATACAGTACGGAGGCCCGGTTGAGCTGGTCGACCAGCTCGCGCATGCGTGAGGTCTGCATATCAGTCGTTCACCTTCACAATCGGGGCGATAGAGAGCACAAATTCCTTCTGTCCATAGGCTGCGAAGCCGATTACAATGCGCGCATCGCTGCCGCTTCCGCGAATTTCCAGCACGTTTCCTTCGCCGAATTTGCGGTGCATCACACGGTCGCCGGTTTTGAACAATGCGGCTACGGCACTGGCGGGCACGCTGGAGGCCGCGGATGGGGTAAAGCCCTTTTGCACACCCGGAATGCCCAGCGCGCTGCGGCCTGCTCCCAGTCCTCGTCCGGATTCGCCGCCGTAGCGCGGCGTGCGCTTGGGCGTGGGATGCTGATAGCTTTCCATGACGCCGGGGAAGTTGCGCTCGCGCTTGCTGATCCACTGATCGTCGATCAAACGCTTGGGAATCTCCTTGAGAAAGCGGCTGGGCGTGTTGTAATTGACCTGATTATAGAGCATGCGCTGGGCGGCGTAGCTGAGGAAAAGCTGCTGTTGCGCGCGGGTGATGGCCACGTAGCACAGACGGCGCTCTTCCTCCATGCGCTTTTCGTCCTGCAGGCTTCTGCCGGTGGGAAATACGCCTTCCTCCAGTCCGGCGATGAATACGATGGGGAATTCCAGCCCCTTGGCGCTGTGCACGGTCATCAGCGTGACGACCTTGCCCCCAAGCTCCGCACCGTCCAGATCGCTTACCAGCGCTACGTTTTCCAGATAATCTTCCAGCGTGGGGGTATCGGCGCCCTGTTCGTATTCGCTGACCGCACCCAGGAACTCTTCGATGTTTTCCAGACGGTTTTTGCCTTCGTCGGACAGGTCGCGCTCATACTGCGCCTTGAGCCCGGTGCGGTCGATCACGTACTTGACAAAATCGCTCACGCCCATATCTTCGCGCGCCATGACCAATTCATTCATCAGATCGCCAAACTCGCTGACGCACTTGCGCGGGCGTGCCGAAAGCGTTTCGGGCACGTCCATCAGGGCGCTGTAGAGGGGCATTTCCTTTTCGGCGGCGTAGCGCACCAGCTCGGTGATGGTGCTGTCGCCAATGGAGCGCTTGGGCTGATTGATGATGCGGCGCAGGCTTACGTCGTCGGCAGGATTGACAATGCAGCGCAGGTAGGCCACGATGTCCTTGACCTCCTTGCGGTCATAGAAGCGCAGCCCGCCGTAGATGCGGTAGGGGATACCCGCGCGCACCAGCATTTCCTCCAGCACGCGGCTTTGCGCGTTGGAACGGTAGAGCACGGCCATGTCGCCATAGCTCTTGCCGGCAAGCTGCATCTGCTGCATGCGGTCGCATATCCAGGCGGCCTCTTCCCGCTCGTCGCCGGCGCAGAAGAGCTTGATGGGTTCGCCGGCGGGCTGCTCGGTCCACAGGGCCTTTTCCATGCGGCCTTCGTTGTGGGCGATTACCTGATTCGCCGCATCAAGGATGTTGGCGGTGCTGCGGTAGTTCTGCTCCAGCTTGATGACGGCGGCGTCGGGGAAATCCTTTTCAAAATCGAGAATGTTGCGGATATCCGCACCGCGCCAACCGTAGATGCTCTGATCGTCATCGCCCACGACGCAAAGGTTTCTGCTCTTCTGCGTAAGGAGCTTTACCAGCGAATACTGGGCAAAGTTGGTATCCTGGTATTCGTCCACGTGAACATAGCGGAAGCGCTCGCGGTAACTCTCCAGCACGGGCGGATGGTCGGCGAACAGCTCCAGCGTCCGAACCAGCAAATCGTCAAAATCCAGGGCGTTGCCATGGCGCAGCCGGCGCTCGTAGGCATCATAAAGGTCGTGAATCTGCTGGCTTCGAAAATCCTTAGCGGAGGCCTGGAACCATTCGTCAGGACTGAGCAGATGGTCCTTGGCGTCGCTGATTTTGGCCTTGACCTCACGCAGGGTCAGGGATTTATCGTCGATACCGAACTGCTTGAACAACTCCTTGAGCACGCTGGACTGGTCGTCATCGTCGTAGATGGTAAAGGAGCGGGTGTAGCCCAGTTTTTCGATGTCCCGCCGCAAAATGCGGGCGCACATGGCATGGAAGGTGCTGACCCATACCTCGCCGCCGCGTTCACCCACCAGGGCGCTCACGCGCTGACGCATCTCTTTGGCGGCCTTGTTGGTAAAGGTAATGGCCAGAATATTCCAC
>UQEF01000077.1 GCA_900540045.1 uncultured Eubacteriales bacterium
GATGGTTGCCCTTAACCGTGATGACATCAACTTCAATGAACGGGTCCGGCGGATATCCCGGCCTCCCAACCGGCAGTCACCCCGCGCCCTGCGGGCGGCAACGCCCCCGCAAACACCCCGTCCCCGGCGTGCGGCCCATCCCCCGCAAACGCCGCGCCCCCGCCCCCGGTCAGCCCCATCCGGCAGGTCCTCTGGGACTGGAACGGCACCCTGCTCGACGACCTCGCCTACGCCATCGGCGTGCGCAACCGCACCTTTCCGGCCTTCGGCCTGCCCCGCATCGGGAGCGTGGCCGAGTACCGCCGCCAGTTCACCTTCCCCGTGCGCCGCTACTACGAGCGCGCCGGGGTCACGGACGAGACGTTCGTGGCCGTGGCCCACGCCTGGATGGCCGAATACGTGCGCGGCTTTGACGCCGTGCCCCTGCATGGGGACGCGGTGGAGACGCTCGCGCGCTTCGCGGCGGCGGGCGTGCGGCAGGCGGTGCTCTCGGCCACGCGCCGCGACATGCTGGAAAGCCAGATCGCGCGCTTTCCCATCCGCGCCTATTTCACCGACGTGCTGGGCCTTTCCGATATCTACGCGCGCAGCAAGGAGGCCGTGGGCCTGGACTACCTGGCCCGCTGCGGCGTGCCCGCCGCGTCCACCCTCATGATCGGCGATACCCTCCACGACGCGGAGGTGGCCCGCGCCATGGGCACGGGATGCGTGCTGGTCGCCCGCGGCCACCAGAGCCGCGAAACGCTTCTGACCGCCGGCGTGCCCGTCATGGACACGCTTCTGGAGGCGGCGGCATGGGCGCTGGGGGAGGGCCGCGCATAACCTGCCGGAAACTGGGAAACCTGCTTTCCGGAGGTGATTGAAATGAGCCCCAAAGAGCTCATGTACATCGAGGACGCGCTGGGTCATGAGACGTTTCTGCAAAGTCAGTGCCGTCAGGCCGCGCAGGCGCTTACGAACCCGGAGCTGAAAAACTACGTCACCCAGCTGGCCAACCAGCACCAGCAGCTTTTTCAGAAGCTCTACGGCCTGATGTGAAGGGGGAACGCGGCATGAACGACCAGGAAATCATGGAAAGCCTGCTTCTGACGACCAAGGGCGTGTGCGACCTCTATCTGCACGGCACCATCGAATCCGCCACGCAGAACGTGCACACCGCATTTGACCAGGCGCTGGAGGAGAGCCTGTGCATGCAGGAGGGCCTCTACCAGAAGATGGCGGCCCAGGGCTGGTACCCCAGCGAGCAGGCCCAGCAGCAGCAGATCGACAAGGTGCGCGGCAAGTTCGCCAACGCCTGACGCAAAGCGCCGCCCTTCCATTGCGGGAGGGCGGCGCTTCTCGTATCGGAAAGGCGGCGTCGCCCCGCCGGGGCCGATGCCGCCGCCCGCCTTTTTATTTGTCCGGCCCCGTCCACTCCGGCGCCAGACCGCTCTCGCCCAGCCCGATCAGGCCCGACACGCTGCGCACCCGCCCGCCAGCGCCGTCGACCGCCTCACAGGCAGCATCCTCCTTCTTTCGTAAGATGACAAAAAATGCCGTCTTGCCGGCCCCGGGAGCGCAGCGCCGCATCCCGCGCGCGTCAAGCCGCAAAATCTCCGGCTTTCTTTTGCAAAAAGCGTTTACAAACCCTATGCGCCGTGGTAAAATAAAGAACGTGCGCACAGCGCCAGGCAGAACCGCGCCCGGACGGTCGATAAACCTTCCGGGGAGGTTCACAGGCCATGCAGGCTCCCAACCCTCAGGAGGTTTGGAGGGCCCGCAGGCCCTCCAAATGAAATCCGAATCCAGCGACATGTGCGGTGGATTCGGAAGCCTTGCGAAGCAAGGTTTCCTTACGCCGTTTCCCGCCCGGGAGCCCTCCGAAGGAGGGCGAGAGGGGAACGGCGCAACCCCGGCGGAAAAGATCGCCGCAGGCGAGCTTTTCCGGCGTTCCTGGAACCGCGCCCCTGGCCTGCCGAAGGCCAACGGCCCGCTATGGACGCGGCGATTACCACACGGCGGCCCCGCCGCCAGTCTGAAGGAGGCAAACCCCATGGATAAGTCCGAAATCATCAAGACCTATGCCCGTCACGAGGGCGACACCGGTTCCCCCGAGGTGCAGATCGCGCTGCTCACCAGCCGCATCAACCACCTCAACGAGCACCTCAAGATCAACAAGAAGGACCACCACAGCCGCCGCGGCCTGCTGCTGATGGTCGGTAAGCGCCGCGGCCTGCTGGACTACCTCAAAAAGACCGATATCGAGAGCTACCGCGCCCTGATCGCCCAGCTGGGCCTGCGCAAGTAAAGCCCTCTCGATTTGCAACCGCGCCACGGCGGGCACGCCCCGCCCGGCGCGGCTGTTTTGCACACGCGCGGCGGGGGCGCCGCGCGCAAACGCCCGCGGCAGGCCGCCGCGAGCCCGATGGAATGAGGAGAAGAGAAAAAGAATGGATTACAAGGTATTTTCCACAGAACTGGCGGGCCGCCCGCTGTCGATCGAGTTTGGCAAGTATGCCCAGCAGGCCAACGGCTCGGCCTTCGTGCGCTACGGCGACACCGTGGTCATGGTCAACGCCACCATGAGCGAAAAGCCGCGCGAGGGCGTGGACTTTTTCCCGCTGAGCGTGGACTTTGAAGAAAAGCAGTACTCCGTGGGCAAGATCCCCGGCGGCTTCATCAAGCGCGAGGGCCGGCCCACCGAAAAGGCGACCCTCACCTGCCGCCTGATCGACCGCCCCCTGCGCCCGCTGTTCCCCAAGGGCATGCGCAACGACGTGCAGGTGGTCGCCACCTGCCTGAGCGTGGACAAGGACATTCCCCCGGAGGTCCCCGCGATGATCGGTTCCTCCGCGGCCCTGTCCGTGAGCGATATCCCCTGGGGCGGCCCCACCGGCACGGTGGTGGTCGGCTGCGTGGACGGCGAGCTGGTCCTCTGCCCCGACGCCGCCCAGCGCGAGAAGAGCACTTTGCACCTCACCGTCAGCGGCACCAGGGACGCGGTGCTCATGGTGGAGGCGGGCGCCAGGGAAGTGCCCGAGGAGCTCATGCTGCGCGCCATCCTCTTTGGCCATGAGGAAATCAAGAAGCTGGTCGCCTTCATCGAGGGCATCCGGCAGGAAATCGGCAAGGAAAAGGCCGAGGTCGCCCTCATCACCACGGGCGAGGACGTCAAGGCCGCCGTGCGCGAATACGCCTATGACAAGTGCCGCTGGGTGTTCGAGACGGCCGACCGCCACGAGCGCCAGGAGCGCGAGGCGCAGGTCAAGGCCGAGTGCGAGGAGCATTTTGCGGAGCAGTTCGAAGGCCGCCTCAGCGAGGTGGACGACGCGCTGTACTACCTCAACAAGGAGATCATGCGCGCCAAGATCCTCACCGAGGGCATCCGTCCCGACGGCCGCGGCCTCACCGACGTGCGCCCCATCTGGTGCGAGGTCGGCGTTCTGCCCCGCACGCACGGCAGCGCCGTCTTTACCCGCGGCGAAACCCAGGCCCTCACCGTCACAACCCTCGGCTCCATGAGCGACGTGCAGATTTTGGACGGCCTTGGCACCGAGAATTTCAAGCGCTACATCCATCACTACAACATGCCCCCCTACGCCACCGGCGAGGCGGGCCGCATGAAGAGCCCCGGCCGCCGCGAGATCGGCCACGGCGCGCTGGCCGAGCGCGCCCTGGAGCCCGTCGTGCCCGGCGAGGACGAATTCCCCTACGCGCTGCGTCTGGTCAGCGAGATCCTCTCCTCCAACGGCTCCAGCTCGATGGCCTCCGTCTGCGGCAGCACGCTGAGCCTCATGGACGCGGGCGTACCCATCAAGCGCCCCGTGGCCGGCGTGGCCATGGGCCTCATCAAGGACGCCGAGACCGGCAAGGTCGCCGTGCTCACCGACATTCAGGGCCTTGAGGACTTCCTGGGCGACATGGACTTCAAGGTGGCCGGCACCGTCAAGGGCATCACCGCCATTCAGATGGATATCAAGATCGCCGGCATCGACCGCGCGATTCTGGAAAAGGCGCTCAGTCAGGCGCTGGCGGGCCGCCTGCACATCCTCAAGATCATGCTGGATACGCTGGACAAGCCGCGCGAGCACCTGAGCAAGTACGCGCCCAAGATCGTGCGCTTCACCATCAACCCCGAAAAGATCCGCGAAGTCATCGGACCGGGCGGCAAGATGATCAACAAGATCATCGCCGAAACGGGCGTGAAGATCGACATCGAGGACGATGGCCGCGTCTACATCGCCACCCCCGACGAGGCCGCCGCCGCCAGGGCGCGCAAGATCATCGAGGGCATCGCCAAGGATATCGAGGTGGGCGACGTATATCTGGGCAAGGTTGTGCGCATTATGAACTTCGGGGCCTTCATTGAGCTGACCCCCGGCAAGGACGGCATGCTGCACATCTCCAAGATGGCCGACCACCGCGTGGAGAAGGTCGAGGATGTGATGAACATCGGCGACGAGGTCGAGGTCAAGGTCAACGAGATCGACTCGCAGGGCCGCATCAACCTCATCCGCAACGACCTCACCTACCCCGGCCACGAGGACGGACAGCGCCCCTTCAGCGGCGAGCGCCGCCGTCCCCCGCGCCGCGACGGCCGCCCCTCCGGCGGCAGCGACCGCACCTGATTTCCCGCGACATGACCGCCGCCGCGCGCCCCGCCGGGGCACGCGCGCGGCGGTTTTTCAGCAAGGAAAGGAACGAAGCCGATGTTTGATTTCGTAACCCTGCCCGGCGGCCTGCGCCTGGCGGGCGAGCGCCTGACCCATGTGCGCAGCTGCACGGTGGGCGTGTGGGTCCGGGTGGGCAGCATGAACGAGCTGCCGGAGGAAAACGGCCTGAGCCACTTCATCGAGCACATGGTTTTCAAGGGCACGCAAAACCGCTCCGCGCGCGACATCGCCGAGGAGATGGACCTCGCCGGCGGCCAGCTCAACGCCTTCACCAGCAAGGAATGCACCTGCTTTTACGCCAAGGTGACCGACGACGAGCTGCCCCTGGCCGTGGATATTCTCTCCGACCTCGCGCTTCGCCCCGTGTTTGACGCGGGGGAGCTGGAGAAGGAGCGCGGCGTGGTGCTGGAGGAGATCGCCATGGTGGAGGATACCCCCGAGGACCTCGTGCACGACCTGCTCAGCGAGGCGCAGTACACCGGATCGCTCAGCCGCCCCATCCTGGGCACGGCGGACCTGATCCGCGGCTATGGCCGCGATGCGCTTCAGGGCTACTGGGCGCGCCACTACACCCCGGAAAACATGGTCGTGGCCATCGCCGGCAACTATGACTGGGACGCGTTCGTGGAGCTGGTCCAGCGGTACTTCACGCCCTTTGCGGCCGCCCGCGGCGATGCGCGCGCCGCTCAGGCGCAGGCCTTCACCCCCGGCCGCCTCGCCCGCGAGAAGGATACCGAGCAGACCCATATCTGCCTGGGCTTCCCCGGCGTGCCCTCCGACAGCGACGACCTCTACGCCTTGAGCGTGCTGGGCAACGCGCTCGGCGGCGGCATGAGCAGCCGCCTGTTCCAGCGCATCCGCGAGGAGCTGGGTCTGGCCTACAGCGTGTACACCTATTCCAGCTCGTATCAGGGGCTGGGGAGCTTTTGCGTCTACGCGGGCACCACGCCGGACAACGCGCCCACGGTGCTCAGCGAGCTGCAAAGCCAGCTGGACCTTCTTTTGCGCGACGGCCTGACCGACAAGGAGTTCAAGAGCGCCAAGGCGCAGCTGCGCGGCGGCTTCCTGCTGGGGCTGGAAAGCTCCGGCGGACGCATGCAGGCGCTCGGCCGCGGCCACCTGCTGATGGGGCACGTCCGCACCCCGGAGGAGACGCTTTCGCGCATCGAGGCCGTCACCCCCGACGCCGTGATGGAGCTGGCGCGCCGCCTGCTGGGGCAGAAGGGGAGCGCGGCCATCGTGGGCCGGGGCGCGGAGGCGCTGCTTGCCCGGATCGGAGGATGATGCTTCATGGATAAGCTGGACCACATCTTTGAGCTGCAAAAGGGCTTTCAGGACAAGCTCAAGCGCGAGCGCGGCCTTGAGGGCATCCCGATGGAAACGTGGCTGCAAAAGCAGACGCTGGCGATGATCTCCGAGCTTGCGGAGCTTCTGGAGGAGGTCAACTTCAAGTGGTGGAAGAACCCCCACGAGCTTCGGCCGGACTGCGTGCGGGAGGAGCTTTCCGACATCCTGCACTTTTTTGTCAGCATGTGCATCGAGGCGGGCATGACCGCCGACGACCTCTACCGCGTCTACGTGGGCAAGAACCGCGAAAACCGCCTGCGTCAGGAGGGCCTGAGCCGGAAGCCCGGCTACGAGGTCCATCCGCAGGCATGACCGCAATTTAACAGGCTTTGCGCGGCCTCCTTCGGGGCATACTGCCCGCGAAGGAGGTCGTTTTGCATGAAGAAAACGGCATGTCTGGCGCTGCTGATGGCCGCCGCGCTGGTGCTGGGCGGCTGCGCCGTGAGCGCCGAACCCGCCCCCGCTCCCGCTCCCGAAGGCGCGACGGCCCGCGCGCAGGTGGACTGGCCCAAAGAGCGCCTGGAAACGGACGAAAACGGCGTGCCCGTGCTGGATGTGTACGTGGCGGCCGACGAGCAGGTGGAGCGCGTGGACGTGGAAACCTACGTCGAGGGCGTGCTCGCGGGCGAGATGAAAAACGACTGGCCGCTGGAGGCGCTCAAGGCGCAGGCGATCCTCGCGCGCACGTTCGTGCTCAAATTCCTTGCCGACAAGCAGAGCAAGTACGAGGGCGCGGACATCTCCACCGACATTGAGGAGGCGCAGGCCTACGACGCCTCCGCCGTCAACGACCGCATCCGGCAGGCCGTGAGCGAGACGGAGGGGCTGGTCCTCAGCGCCGGGGGCGAGCTGCCCTACGCCTGGTTTCACGCGCACAGCGGCGGCCTGACGGCGCTGGCCCGCGAGGGGCTGGGCTGGGACAAGGACGAGCCGCCCTACACGCAGATCGTGCCCGGCAACGAGCCGGAGAGCGCGGCGGGGGAGAAGGACGCGCAGATGCTCAGGGAGGCGCAGCACTGGCAGGCGGCCTTCCCGTATGAGGAGGTCGAGGCGGCCTGCGAGACGCTGGGCGTGGACGTGACGCTCACGGACGGAGCGAAGCTGACCATCGAGGAGCGCGGCGACAGCGGCCGCGCGGTGAGCCTTGGCCTGAACGGGCAGAGCGTGGACGCGTCGGACCTTCGCATCGCGCTCGGGTCCACGAAGATGCGCTCAACCCTCATCACCAGCCTGCGCGCCCAGGAGGGCAAGCTCGTGATGGCCGGCACGGGCTATGGCCATGGCGTGGGCATGAGCCAGTGGGGCGCCTATGGCATGGCGCAGGCGGGCAGCACGGCGGAGGAGATCGTGACGTATTACTTTAAGGATGTAAGCATTGAAAAATTGTGGTGACGGCGGGGCCGGGGGATCAAGAGCGGGGTGCAGGGGCCTCAGGCCCCTGCCGGGGTTTGGGGCAGCGCCCCAAAACCTGTGCCGCAGCACAACCCCGCAAGCGTTGCGAGCGGCCAAAGGCCGCAAGAAACGCGGCTCATTCCACCCGCATCGTTTTTGCACCAGCCATCCGGGGCCACAGGGG
The DNA here is from genome assembly GCA_900540045.1 of uncultured Eubacteriales bacterium. Classification (GTDB taxonomy): domain Bacteria; phylum Bacillota; class Clostridia; order Christensenellales; family Aristaeellaceae; genus Limiplasma; species Limiplasma merdipullorum. The sequence goes on from UQEF01000077.1 coordinate 7,576, forward strand.
CGTCATCCCCCCTGCGGCCCATTTTTTTGTCCCGCTTCAGCAGGGTTTCGCCCCCCGCGCGCCGAAATCAGCGGCAGAACCCATGGCTCCCGAAAGGCTGTAAATGCCGTGGGTGGTTTGGAGGGCCCGAAGGCCCTCCAAAGTGAAATCGTATCGCCCGGCTTTGCCGGGCGGGCGGGGAGTTTGCGCCTCTGGGCGCAAACATTTCGTAAGCCTTTGGCGGAAAAGATCGCCGAAGGCGAGCTTTTTCGACACGCGACGAAAGGAGCCAATCCCCATGATCTGCATCAATCACGAAGGCGCGCAGCTGCGCGTGGCCGAGCTGGGCGGCGAGCTGCGGGGCTACCGCGATGCCGCCGGAACCGAATACCTCTGGAGCGGCGACCCCGCCGTGTGGAAGGGCGTATCGCCGGTGCTGTTTCCGGCCATCGGCGCGCTCAGGGACGGCGGCGCGAGCATCGCGGGCGTGCGCTATCCCGTGCCGCGCCACGGCTTCGCGCGGGAGCTGCCCTTCCGCGTCAGCGAGCAGGGCGACGACTTCATCACCCTCACCCTCACCGAAACCGCCGAAACCAAACGCCTCTATCCCTTCGACTTCGCCCTGAACGTGACCCACCGCCTGTGCGCGGACGGCTTTGAAACCCGCTTCACCGTGGAGAACCACACCGGCCGCGACATGCCCTTCCTCATCGGCGGGCATCCGGCCTTCGCCTGTCCCGTGGGCGGGGAGGGCCGCTTTGAGGACTATGTGCTCCGCTTTGAAAAGCCGGAGGACGGCCATGTGAGCCTGTGCGACCTCGCCACCCACCTGGTTGACCGCACCGCGCCCGCCCCGCTGGAGGCGGACATGCGCACGCTGCCGCTTCGCCACGCCGACTACGACCGCATCGACACCTTCATCTTCGACGGCCTGAAGAGCCGCTCGGTGGATCTCGTCCACCGGGAGACGGGGCACGGCATCCGGCTTTCGTTTGACATGCCGGTGCTGGCCGTGTGGACCATGCCGGGCAAGAACGCCCCCTACGTGTGCCTGGAACCGTGGCAGGGCATGCCCGCCTTCGCGGATGAAACCGGCCGCTTCGAGGACAAGCCCTACCACGTCTCCCTCGGCGTGGGCAGCGCGTTCACCTGCGGCTATCGCATGCGCATCCTCTGACCCCGAAAAAAGCGCGGCCCCGGAGAGAAACGCTCTCTCCGGGGCCGCGCCTTTGCGCGTCATTCCTTGTCCTCATATCCCAGCGTGCGCAGGTCCTCCGGCCGGTTGCGCCAGTCCTCGCGCACCTTGACCCACAGCTGCAAATTCACCCGCATGCCCAGCAGGCCCTCGATGTCCTGCCGCGCCTCCTGGCCGATGCGCCGAAGCATCGCGCCCTGCTTGCCGATGATGATGCCCTTGTGCGCCGCGCGCTCGCAGTAGATCGTGGCGTGAATCTCCATCAGGTCGCCGCGGCGCTTCATGGCCAGCATCTCAACGCCCACCCCGTGGGGCACCTCGTCGCGCAGGTGCAGCAGCGCCTTTTCGCGGATCAGCTCGGCGCAGATCAGCCGTTCGGGCTGATCGGTCACCGCGTCGGGCGGGAAGTACTGCGGACCTTCGGGCAGATAGCTCACCAGCAGCGCCCTGAGCTGCGCAAGCCCGTCCCCCGTGCGCGCGCTCACGGGCACGATGTCGTCATACCCCGCGTCCGAAAAGCTCTCCATCAGCGCAAGCAGGCTTTCGCGGGGCATGAGGTCGATCTTGTTGAGCACCAGCGCCTTTTTCACCTTCTGGCCGCTCATCTCCGCGGCGATGGCGCGGTCCTGCCTGCCCACGGCGGTTGCGTCCGCCATGACCAGCAGCGCGTCAATGCCGCTGAGCGCGTCGTGCGCGGCCTTGACCATGTATTCGCCCAGGCGGCTGTGCGGGGTGTGCAGGCCCGGCGTGTCCAGAAATACGATCTGGCTGTGCTCGTCCGTGCACACGCCCATGATGCGGTTGCGCGTGGTCTGGGGGCGGTTGGATACAATGGCGATCTTCTCGCCGATCATGGCGTTCATCAGCGTGCTTTTGCCCACGTTGGGCCGGCCCACGATGGCCACAAATCCCGAATGAAAGGCTGGCATGAATCGTCCTCTTTCCGTATCAGCGGCGGGTCGCGCGGCGGCGCGGGAACGGCGTTGCGCCCGTCCCGTACCCCTGCGCCCGCCCCGCGTGTCAGTCCGGCAGGTCCCTGGACCCGAAGCCGTGGGGGAGCAAGGCGGGCAAAGTGGTTTCGTCTACCCCTGCGCCCGCCCCGCGTGTCAGTCCGGCAGGTCCTTGGGCCCGAAGCCGTGGGGAAGCAAGGCGGGCAAAGTGGTTTCGTCCACCTCGCCCCCGCCCCGCGTGTCAGTCCGGCAGGTCCTTGGGCCCGAAGCCGTGGGGGAGCAAGGCAGGCAAAGTGGTTTCGTCCACCTCGCCCTCGCCCCAGGTGACCAGCACCCGCAGCCCCGGCGCGAACTCGTTGAGCGCCTGGCGGCATGCGCCGCAGGGGTAGGGCGCGGAGCCATTTGACGCGATGGCGATGGCGGTGAAGTCCCGCGCGCCCTCGCTCACGGCCTTGAACAGCGCGGTGCGCTCGGCGCAGTTGGTCAGCCCGAAGCTGGCGTTTTCGATGTTGCAGCCCTGAAACACCCGGCCGTCGGCGCTGAGCAGCGCCGCGCCCACGGCGTAGTGGCTGTAGGGGGAGTAGCTGTTTTCCATGGCCAGGCGGGCCAGGGCCAAAAGCTCCGCGTCCGTCACAGATGCCGGGCCCTCTCCGCGCGCGATTCCGGCCATGCCAAGGGCCTTTTCTTCCATGGCGCGCATCTCCTTTTGCTCGTCGGGGTCCATATGGTCGTAGCCCATCAGGTGAAACAGCCCGTGGGCCAACAGGTAGCACAGCTCGCGGCGCGCGCTGTGGCCGTATTCGGCGGCCTGTTCCAGCGTGCGCGGGTAGGAAATCACGATGTCGCCCAGCAGGCACGCGCCCAGCTCCGGGTCGTACTCGGCGCGCAGCCGCTTCTCACAGCCGCGCGCGGTTTTGCCCGCCGGGTAGTTCACCGTGGGAAAGCTGAGCACGTCGGTGGCCCGGTCCACGCCGCGCGTGCGCGCGTTCAGGGCGCGGATCTCCGCGTCGTCCGTCACCACCACATGCGCCGCCAGCGGCAGCGCCACGCCCTCCGCCGCCTGGCAGCACGCCGCTACCAGCGAAAGCGGCGCGCTCTCGGCCACACGCACACGCTGCTCCCATTCGATCTTCATCGCTCCGCCTCCTCTTCGGAAGCGGCGAAGCCGGAGGAGTCGTCCGCCCCGGACGCCTCGTCCGCGCTCTTGCCGTTCGCCCCGGAAGCGCTCGCCCCGGAAGCCGCAGCCTCAGCGCCCGCCCCGGACGCCTCGCCCGCGCTCCTGCCGGACGCCCCAGATGTTCGCGCCGGTGGACGCCATGACCTGATCGGCCTTGGCGGCGGCGTTCGACGTGGCCTTCTCGCTGGCCTTCAGGCCGGCCTGCTCGATCTGCGGGCCGGAGGCGCCGTCGGTCTTGGAACCGTTCCTGTCGGCCGCGTTCTTGATCGCGGCGGCCAATGCGGCCTGGGCCTTGTCGTAGTCGCTCTTCGCTTTGGCCTGCGTGGTCTTCGCGCCGGCGAGTTTGGCCTGGGCGGCGACGAGGGCCTGCTTGGCGGCGTCGAGATCCGACTGGGCCTTGTCGACGGCGGACTGGGCGGCCTTGACCGCGTCGGTGTCCTTCGCGTCCTTCCGGGCCTGTTCGAGCTTGGCCTTCGCGTCCGTCAACGCCTGTTCGGCGTTCTTCACGTCGGTCTTGGCCTGTTCGACCTGCTTGGTGGCCTCGTCGCGGGCCGCGGCGGCCTGCTGGTATGCCTGGATCTTCGTGTCGAGATCGCTCTGGGCCGCGGTCAACGCGTCGGTCTTGGCCCTGAGGTCGGCCAACGCGGCCTCGAGATCCTTGACCTGCCGTTCGGCCTCGTCGCTCTTCGCCTTGGCCTGCGCGTAGGCGTCCTGCTTGGCCTTGAGGTCGGCCTTGGCGCTCTCCGATGCCTGCTTGGCCTGTTCGGCTTCGCTCTTGGCCTGCTCGTAGTTGGTTTTGGCGGTGGCCAAGGCGTTCTCCGCGTCGGTCAGGATGTTCACGCGTTCGTCTGCAGTGGTCTTGTCGGCCTGTGCCTTGTCGAGCGCCTGCTGGGCCTGTTCGACCGCGGCCTGGGCGTTCTTGAGGTTCGTCTGTGCCTGGCCGTTCGCCGTCTTGGCCTCATCGTACGCGGCCTGGGCGGCCTGACGTGCGGTGTCGGCCGTCGAGTAGTCGGCCTGTGCCTGGCCGTTCGCCGTCTTGGCCTCATCGTACGCGGTCTGGGCCTGCTGGCTCTTGGCGGTCGCGTCGGTGAGGATCTTCGCGGTTTCGGCGGCTTCGGACTTTGCGGCCTGCTGGGCCTGTTCGGCGGCGGTCTTCGCGTCGGCGGCGCTGGCCTTCGTCTGGTTGGCCTTGTCGAGCGCGGCCTTGGCCTCATCGACCTTCTTCAACGCGGCATCGTACGTGGACTGGGCGTTGCGGACGCCGTTGACGTAGTTTTCGACCATCGTGCGGTACACGGCCGCGTCATACACGGTGTCGTTCTTGTTGTAGGAGTTCCATTCGTTGAAGAGCTCCTGCGAGAACCCGTGGCTGTACTTGTTCGCGCCGTAGCCACTGTAGGCCATGCCGGTGGCGGTGTAGTCCGGGCTGATGATGTTGAGGTAATGGCCGATCTTCTGGTACAGGTCCGGATACTTCAGGCTGATGTCGTACGCGGACAGGCCGGCGAGGTCCGGATAGTCGCCGGACTTGACGGCCGCGTCGTAGTTGGCCTTCTCGGCCGTGTACCAACCATCGTACGGATCCCAGTCCGAGGTGCCCCATGCGAGGTTCTCGCCGGTGTTCTCGTACTGGTAGTTGTGGCCGTAGTGGCCGTTGGCGGCGTAGTTGGCCTGGACCATGGCCATGGCCAACGCGGTCTCGGACACCTTCAACGGTTCCAGGCCGTTCTCCTCGCGCAGCCTGTTGCACTCGTCGATCATGTCGAGGGCCTTCAGCAGGTTGTCGAGGCTGGTCGCGTCGTCCTTCGCTCCGATGTGCGTGTACTCGAGGTACTTGGACACGCTGGAGTCGGTCAGATACTTGTACGCCTGCTCCGCGTCGTCCGTCTGGAACCAGCCGGCAGCGCCCTGCGCCTCCTTCTTGACGGCCTCGTCGGCGGCCTTCTTGGCGTCCGCGGCGGCCTTGACAGCGGCGTCGTACGCGGACTGCGCGGCATCGGCGTCCTGCGACGCCTTGTCGGCGGCAGCCTGCGCGTCCGCGGCGTTCTGGTTCGCTTTGGCGAGCTCGCCCTGGGCCTTCTCGTTCGCGGCCTGCGCCTTGTCGAGCGCCTTGTCGGACGTGGCCTTGTCGTTGGATGCCTTGTCGAAGGCGGCTTGGGTCTTGTCGGCCTTGGCCTTCGCGGAGGCGGCGTCATCGTTCGCCTGGCCGAGTTTCTTCTGCGCCTGGTCGGCCTTCGACCGGGTCTTGTCGGCGGCGGTCTTCGCGGTCGCGGCGGCCACGGTGGCCTCGGCCTGCGACTTCCGGGCCGCGTCGACAGCCTCGCCGGCCTTACGGGCGGCGTCCTGCGCCTCCTTGACCTTGGCGGGATCGTTCGCGTCGCCTGCCAGACGGGTGGCCTCGTCGAGCTTCGCCTTCGCCTCGTCGGCCTTCGACTGGGCCTTGTCGGCGGCCTGCTGGGCCTCGTCGGCCTTGGCCTGCGCCTGGTCGACGGCGGCCTTCTTGTAGGCGGTGTCCTGGTCGAGCTTGGTCTTGTCGGTGGCATCGACCTTGGCCTGAGCCTCCTGCGCCTCCTTGTCGGCCTTGGCCTTGGCCTTGGCGGCGTCGTCGCGGATGGACTGGCTGTCGTTCATGGCCTTCTCGAGCCTGTCGGCGTTCTGGGCGGCCTGGTCGGCCTTCGCCTGCGCCTGCTGGAGGTTGTCGTGCGCCTGGTCGAGGCTGTCCTGCGCCTGCTGGACGCCATTGGTGGCCTGCTGCACGTTCTGGTTCTGGTTGATGGTGTTCTCGACGTTCTGCTGGGCCTGCTGCACGTTCTGCTGGGCCTGGTCGACCTGCTGCTGTGCCTGGTCCACGCCCTGCTGTGCGTCCTGCACGCCGGTGTTGGCTTGGTCGAGGCTATCCTTGGCGTCGGCGACCTGCTGTTGGGCTGCGGACACCTGATCCTGCTGCTGCGCGTTCTGTTGGGCGGCTGCCTGGTCGACCGCTTCCTGTGCTTGGGCGACGGCCTGCTGGGCCTGCTCGACCGGCGTGACCGCGGTCTCGTCGGCCATGGCCGGCGCGGCGATGGTGCCCGCGACCGCCACGGATGCGACCGCCGTTGCGAAAGCCTTCTTGTTCATATCTACCCTCCAATGCCATCTCCCGATCATGGGATCCGGCTCCAGTGGAAACATCCCTGCGACGTTTCCGTCAGCCACTCCACGTGCCTCCAATCCGATATCGGCATCACCGGCATGTCGTCCTGTCGGCAGTGGTGTGGCCGCACACACTCCAGATTACCCCAGACATTGCCGGTCGGGTTGAAGAACTTTCGAGCTGTAGCTCTTGTACTTTTCGATAAACTTTTCCATAGTG
>UQEF01000078.1 GCA_900540045.1 uncultured Eubacteriales bacterium
TGCGCTTTTTGACCGATCATCTCAACGGGGACCGCTATTTCCATATCCACCGCGAGGGGCACAATCTGGATCGCGCACGCACGCAGTTTCGTCTGGTGGAATGCATGGAGAAGAACTGGGACGCCATGGTGGAAATCGTCAAAAACGCCTGATGGAACAAAAAATCCAAGGCGCGCGGCTGTCGTTTCCTGCCGCGCGCCTTTTCTGCGCTTTTTCAGGTGTGAAACTTTTTGCGGATTTCCAGCCAAAGTGGCTTGCGGAACAGCAGAAAGCTCAGCAAAAGCAGCCCCAGGCTCACCCCGCCCACCACAATCATGGGCCAGTCCAGACGCTTAAGGCCAGCCAGCGACAATAGCGTTCCCACCAGCCCGATCAGAATCAGCTCAAACAGGGGCAGGAAATCGCGTTTGCGTTTGTGGAAAAACAGCAGAAAATATCCGCCCGTCACAATCAGCTCACCGAAGAACACGATGGGCACCACAAAGCCGCTCCAGCCGCCGCCCACCACGCTGTCCAGCAGAAACAGGTACAGACATACCGCCAGCGCCGTGTCACACAGCTTTTTGATGGGCGTCGCCTCCACCTGCGGCTGGTAGATCAGCGCTATCCAGACGGTCATCAGCCCGCCGATGACGATCAGACTCCACGCGGGCCCCTGCGTCAGCAGATTGATGATCAGGCACAGGTAACCGGCCAGCACAAAGGCGCTTCGCCACAGGGCCTGCCGGTTGCGCCGCCAGAAGGACTGCGACGTGTTGGGAGGATAGGTTGTATGCACGCGCATGGCCGGGGGAGTTTGATGAGTCATGAGGTCCCCTCCATATACGGCTCCAGGCCGCTTTCCACAAAATGCCGGTACAGCGAGTCCTCAAAAAGCGTCAGCGGGGTGTTTTTGGTCACGGTGAGCACCGCGCGGTCCTGAAAGCTGCACAGCGAGCAACAGGCGCGGTTGCGGATGGGCGCGCCCAGCACAAAGTCGAACTTGTCGATATACGCGGCCATGTCCCGCGGCACGCCGATGGGGCCCAGGTTGGAAAACGTGGTGGTGAACACCGTATCGCTCAGGGTGCCGTAGATCAGGTAGGCGATGGGCCGCTTGATGATGAGCGGTACGAAACGGAGCCAGCGAACCAGCCGCCGAGACAGTTCAAGCGTTTCGTCCAGCGATTCCCTGGCCGAACCCGCTTTCACCTGCGCGTCAATGAGCGGGAGAATGCCGTCCAGGGTATCAATGCCGTCGGGCGGCAGATTGATGGAGCAGTATAGCGAGAAGTTGCGCAGCGTGCGGCTGGAGTAAAAGCGGCGCATGTTGACCGGCAGCTGAATCTGGATTTTACGGCGGCCGGCGCGTCGGGGGCAGGAGTCCCGGCAGGCCAGCATCAGATAGCCCAGCATCAGCGTGGTCACGGTCACGCCCTTTTCATGCGCGCGGTCAAGCAGCGCGCTGGTGGAAAAGTTAAAGTGCAGCACGCGGTTGGGCTGCTCGTAGGCAGGCATGCCGCGCATCTGCAGCGCGGGCTTGCCCGCGAAGCCGTGTGCGCCCCGCATCCGGCCACCCAGCACAAAATCGTCCCGCCACTCGGCGGGGTCAGGCGGCTGGTCCAGGCAAAGCGTCTCCGGCCCGTCGGACACGCTTTCTCCCAACAGCCTCAGGTAGGTTTTGACCAGTGTGCGCAAAAACACACTGCCGCCCGTGCCATCCGTCAGGATGTGAAAGAATTCGACGCTCACGCGGTTTTGCCAGTACACGACGCGCAGCGTGGGAGAGGATACCTGGCCCAGCTTCATCACGGCGCAGGGCAGCTTGCTTTCCTGCCGCACGGCGAAGCGGCGCATGGCGCTGTCGATATAGTGCCAGAAAAACCCGCATTTGACCGTGGTGGCAAAGTAGGGAAAACGGCGGATGGTATAGCTCAGCGCCATCTGCATGATGGCGGGCTCAACCGGCTTTTTCAGATAGCATGACAGACGGAATACCATCATGCGCTTGAGGCCCATGCTCATGGGATAGATTTTGGCCGCGTGGTCCAGCGGATACCAGTCGGTGCGCTCCGAGAGGTAAAAGCCGCCCAGCTGGCCGGGATCGAGCCGGGCAAGGGCCTTTTCCAGAGGAAGCCCCCGGTCCGTCAGCAGCGCAAGCGCCTCCAGGTGGTCCCGAAGCATCATGCCGGCATGGCGGCGGCTGACGCCGCCCAGACGGGCGCGCACATCCGTCAGCCATGCCTGAACGCGGGGCTGTTGGGCCGGCGTATAGCGCTGCTGTATTTGCTTTTCCAACTCCTTTGGTATGTTCAGGGCATTCCGCCTCCTTGCCGCGAGTCGCACCCGGTGTGCGTTTCGATCAGCTCCGGCGGTCGGAACGCCGCCTCCGGGGCGCGCCGGTTTCGCGCTCCCCCTCGCGGTGCGCGGGCGCGACGGGCGGTTGGTCCGGTGCGTTGTTGGGCTTCCCCGGAGCGTCGGGCTCCGCGGGAGACGGCCGGCGTGTCTCAGGCGCCGGCGCGGAGGGACGCTTCGGTGCCCCGGCCGGTTTGGGCCGCTTGTTCAGCCGGACCGGTTTTACTTTTTTCTTGCGGGCCTTTAGCCCCTTCTTCTGGGCTACGGCAAAGGTGTAGTCATACTGCGGCTTGGGTTCCTCGTGTACCAGGGGCGTATCCAGACCGGTATAGACGCCTTTTCCGAAAGCGGCAGCAAACATGAAGCGCAGCTTGCGCACCGGGCTCTGCGGCTTGTAAAGCCGGGTAAAGATGTCCCTGGCGCGGGCGCTTTCGGCGGGGCCGGGCTCCACGCGGCTGTAATGGCTCATCGCCATGATGCGCCACAGGGGCAGCACCTGCACAGGCAGGGCCTTTTGCCGGTCCAGCCGGCGCGCGAAGAGCAGGGGCGTTTCGCCCGGGGCGGGCTTGTATTTCATCAGGCGAAGCAAAGCATAGACGGCGCTGCCATAGATGAAGATTTTATCCGATTCGCCGGTTGCCTGGGCGGCCATGTGCGCGGGCATGCGAAGGTGAATGCGCACCACCAGCGCGGCCACAGCGGCGGCAATCAGCACAAGCCACCACGGGAAGGGCGGCTGGTCCTGCGGGGGCGGGGGGACATCCGGGTCCTGCTGGGGCTGCGGGTCGGGACTGGGGGTGGGCTCCTCCTGCTGGTCCTGCTCGGGCGGCTGCGGACTGGGTGTGGGAGAAGGAGAGGGGCTGGGCTCCGGCTGCTGCTGGTCCTGCTGGTTGTCGCCTCCCATCTCCTGCTGCTGGGGCGTGGCATCGAAAGGCACCCAGCCAAAGCCCTCAAAATAGACTTCGGTCCAGGCGTGCGCATCCTTGCCGGTCACATAGGCGAAGCCGTCCGCGCCGGGCTGCGCCACAAAGCCCTCCACATAGCGCGCAGGCAGGCCCGCCATACGGCACAGCACCGTCATGGCCGAGGCGAAATAGGTGCAGTAGCCCTCCTTGCCCACATAGAGGAAATAGGTGACAAAATCCTGCGAATCGGGCGGCACGTCGGGCGTGAGCGTATAGCGGTAGTAGCGCTGCAGGTGGCGCATGATGGCGCACGCCTTTTCGTAGGGCGTGGCGGAGGAAGCGGTTATGTTGTTGACATCGGCCAGCATGCGCTCGGCGTCGGAGGTGCCGCTCAGGTGCTCGGGCAGCTGAAGACAGCTGTTGCAGATGTCCTCATAATAGGGGTCATCTCCCTTGGGCGCCGCGGCAATCAGCGCGCCCAGCTGTGTATTTCCGCCCTCCAGAATGGGCGCAAAGACGGTATACCGGTCGCCGCGCTGCAAATCGCGCGTGGTAAAGAGCTCGCTGCTGTCGTTAAAGTAGGCAACCAGGTTGGTCTGCGATGAAAACTGACGCAGAAACAGGGGGGTAAACAGCGTGCTGGTGGCGGTATCCTGCATCTGGATGCTCACGGCGTGCTCATCCAGCAACGTGCTTGCGCTGCGGACCACGTCGGAGGGCATGTTTTCCAAAAACACGCTTTCCCTGAGGCTTTGCCACCGCGGGCTGACATAGAGGCAGCGCCTTGCAGAGGCGGTGCTGCGCCAGGTCAGGCCGGTGTATTCGTCCTTGGAGATGGCGCGCAGCAGCGTGCGCGAATCGGTCTTGACGGTCATCACCGGCGAGTCGGAAGGCTGGGTAGGACCGCCCAGGCGGGCGTTGCCCTGGGGATAGTAGCCGTAGTTACCCAGGGTAAACACGTTGCGCGGGTCGGTGAAAAACAGGTAGTCCGATATGGTCTGGCGAAGCTCCATGGCCTTGTCATACAGGGGCTGAATCACCGTCTGTCCGGAAGGAAGCAACAGCATGGCCAGCGCCACCACCGCCACGGCCAGCGGCAGCACCTGAAACAGGTTGGATTTTTCGTGCGAGGTCTGAGAAACCAGCAAAAGCAGCGCCACCAGCGCGGGCGTGGCAAACCACAGGTGTTCCGCCTGGCACAGGCTCCACATGCCAAAGAGCATCAGCACCACCAGAATGGTGGCGGGAAGAAAGCCGACGTTGCGTGAAGAAAACAGGTAGCTGATCCCCGCGACCGTTACGCCCAGCGTAAGGCCCAGCTGCCTGGCAAACAGCGGCGCGGCCGCCGTCACGCCGTTGAGATACAGGGAAACAGCCTTGAACGCCTCCATGACCCAGCCGATGAGTCCCATATGGGGCAGGACCAGCTGCACAGCCAGCAGGGCGCCGCCCACGATGCCCAGCACCAGCCTGCCGCGCCGGAGCGTACCCAGCGCCGTACACAATACGGTTACCGCCGTCGCCGAGGCGATGGCCAGGGCCAGGGCGCTTTCCGCCTCAAAGGTAAACATCAGGGGAAGCAGCAGGCCCATGGTCAGCAGCATGCTGACCAGGAAACGCGACAGGCGTTCATTGGACAAAAACGCGGGTTTGCGCATAGGCTTCCCCTCCTTTCCTCAGCGGCTGCCGCAGAGCGGTTATGCGCCCTGCGGCGTCACATAATCAACCTCTACCCCGGTATGCTGCAATTTGGCCACCAGCGGCAGCGTTTCCGGGTTGTCCGCCGCAAAGGTAACCAGGTAAAGCCGCACGTTGGGGCCCATGCGCTTCATGCGCGCGATCATGTCCACCAGGGCAGAGGTCAGGCGCGTGGTAATGATGACTACCGCGCCGGTCTTGCGAAGCTCGGCCAGCTGCATCATCAGCACGCGCTCAAAGCGTTCGGTTTCGTTAAAGGTACAGCGCGCCAGCTCGTCCAGCAGCACCGGCAGGCCCATGCGGCTGGAATACTCCATGGGCCGGTCGCCCACCAGGGGCATGCGCACGGGATTGTCCTGGCGAATCTGGCAGGCTACCACGCTGGCGGCGGTTTCCAGCAGGGCGTCCTTCAAAAAGGCGCTCTGATCCTCGGGCATACCCTCGGCAAGCTGCGGAGGCGAGGTATCCAGCATGACCAGGGCATCGGGGAGAGCAGGCTCCTCAAACTGCTTGACGATGAGCTCGCGCTTGCGGGCGCTCATCTTCCAGTGGATGCGCTTGAGCGGGTCGCCCTGCTGATAGGCGCGAAAGTCGTTGGGACTGGAAGGGTCCTCCATGGCGCGGCGCATGGTTTCCACGCCCATGTCGCCCGCAGCGAAGGTCAGGGGCTCCACATCGAAGGGCACCGGCAGCACCAGCAGCTCCTGTCCGGTCATGTCGGGCTTATGCTCGCGCTTGAAAAAGCCGAATACGTCGCTCACCTCGTAACTTTCCACCCCGGGAAACATTGCGCCCACATGATCGGCCGCAAACCTGTGCACCACGCGCTGCCGCCGCCGGCCCAGCTGCGTCAGGTGAATCGTGCCGGCGGGGGTGTTGCTGGTGGCGCGCATATGCAGCGCTACCGGCGCGATGGGCAGGAGGCTGCGGTGGCTGACGGAGATTTCCATGCTGACCACCTCGCCGCGGTTGACCTTCGCGCCGCTGAGGGCGTTTTCCACCTTGACGCTCTTTTCCGCCATGCGCACGCTGGCCAGGGAGAATATCCATGCCAGCGCGATGATCGCCGAGATGAGCAGGTACATGCGGTTGCCCATCGACAGCGCGCACAGCAGAAAAAAGCCGAAGCATGTGGCCAGGGTCGCGTTGGCCTTCTTCACCGGCAGGGACTCCTTTCGTGTGGAATGGGCCGCGCCGGGCCGGTCAGCTCAGGCGCAGGGGAACGGGAACGTTTTCGACCACGGCGATGAGGATGCGTTCGGCGCTGATGCCTTTCATCTTGGCTTCGGGACTGGGGCTGACGCGGTGAGCCAGCACCGGAAGCACCATGCGCTGCACATCTTCCGGCAGGATATAGTCGCGCTCGTTGAGCAGCGCGCATGCCTGCGCGCCGCGGATGAGGGCGATGGCGCCGCGTGTGGACACGCCCAGCTGCAGGCTGGGATGCGTGCGGGTCATGGCGGCGATGTTGGCCACGTAGTGGCGCACCTCCTTGGAGCAATATACCGTGCCTACCATATCCTGCATGGCGATCACGTCGCGCGCGGAGCACACGGGAGTGAGGCTGGCCTGGGGCTTGACCGTGCCGGAGAAACGCTCCAATACGGCCATTTCTTCCTCCAGGGTGGGATAGCCCATCGAAACGCGCAGGAAAAAGCGGTCCATCTGCGCTTCGGGCAAGGGGTAGGTGCCCACAAATTCGCTGGGGTTCTGCGTGGCCAGCACCATGAAGGGCTTGGGCATGGGATGGGTTACGCCATCCACCGTGACCTGGTATTCCTCCATGACCTCCAGCAGCGCCGACTGCGTCTTGGGCGAGGTGCGGTTGATCTCGTCCGCCAGCGCGATCTGACACATGATGGCGCCGGGATGGAATTCCATCTCGCCGGTCTTGAAATTCACCATCGTAAAGCCGGTCACGTCGCTGGGCACCACGTCGGGCGTGAACTGGATGCGGTTGAAGGAGCAGTCCAGCGATTTTGCCAGGGCGCTGGCCAGGGTCGTCTTGCCGGTGCCGGGCACATCCTCGATCAGCACGTGTCCCTTGCAAAGCATGGCGATCAGCAGAAGCTCGATCACCTCGTCCTTGCCGACAATGACCTTGCCGATATTCTGTTTCAATGCCGTAATGACCTGGCGCGGATTGAGCATACCACCGCTTCCCCCTTGTATGTGGATCAGGATGCGCTTTTCAGGGCGCAAAACCGTGTGCGCGTGACGGGCACACACGGTTTATTATAACGGACGGGCCATGTTTTTACAAGTATGTGACAAATGTTTTACGAATTTTCCCGACAACGCAAAGGCGCGGGCTGCTTATGCGCCTCCGACAGGAAACGCCTCCGTCTCCGCCCCCAGCCCCTCTTCGTAGGCGGGCGGCGTGACCCCGGTGGAGTCGGCCATCTTGTCCAGCACGCGCCGCGCGTCGTCGCCTGCGAGCAGTACGGGCTGATAGTTGTTGTAGCTTGTTTCCCCGCTCACGCTGATGGGATGAAACACCAGCCTGACGCTCACGGGCGCGCCGTCCTCATAGGCAAAGACGGCCTGCAAAAGCAGCGCGTCGTAATCGCGCGGGTCGCGGTTGCCGCCGAACACGGCGTTGCCCAGGCTGTAGACCACCGGTACGCCGTCTACCAGTTCGTAGCCCTGCACCACATGGGGGTGGTGCCCCACCACGAGGTCCGCGCCCATGTCCACGGCGTGGGCCGCTACGGTTTTCTGCTGGGAGGTGGGCTCGCGCTCATATTCGGTGCCCGCATGCATGCTGTGTACGATCAGCTGGCAGCCCACCTCGCGCAGGGCGTCCATCTGCGCGCGCAGGTTTTTCTGCGCGCCGGTGGACAGGCTGAACGCCGAACCCGTGAAGCCGATCATCACGCCGTCATGCGCCCACACCGCTACATGGTCCGCGTCAAAATAGGCCACGCCCGCGTCCTCCAGCGCGGCCTGGGTATCGGCGTAGCCTTCCGCACCATAGTCCAGGGTGTGGTTGTTGCTCAGACCCGCCAGTTCCACCCCGCCCAGCGGTAAAATGGTGGAAAAATCCGCCGGTCCTTTAAAATTAAAGGTCTTTTTCACCCGGTCCAGTGTGCGGTCGGTCAGAACGCCCTCCAGATTGACCACGGTGACGTCGTCGCCGTCCAGCAGGGATTGGAGATTGAGGAAGGGATAGTCGTATCCCTCGCGCAGCGCGGTTTGCACAAAGCCGCCGCGGCTGTTGGCCGCCTTGCTTTCTCCGCCCAGCGTGCAGTCGCCCAGAAAGCTCATCGTCACCTCACCGGTGAAGCCGCTGACCTGCATGGCCGCATCCAGCAGCGCTTCGGGCGGCTTGTCCGCCTCAAACACATACCACTGCGCACGGGCCCCGCCCAGCGACAGGGCGGCGCAGGCCGCCAGACAGGCGGCGGCATATCGAATCCGCATCGGCTTGCCGTCCTCCTTTGATCTCACATAACGATGGTAACGCTTTCATTATATTCGAGCGGGCGCGCCGCTGTCAAACTTGCCTGCCGGACGCGCGCAGGCTATAATAAAGAAAAGCATGGAAATATCGCCGGAGGAGATGCGAGCCTTGTACAGACGGCTGAGATGCCTGCTGCTGCTTCTGTGTCTTGCGCTACCGCGCGCGGCTGCGGATGCGGAGGACGCCGTGGAGGAGCAGCTGGCCCGCATGTTTGAAAAATACAGCACGCTTGGCGCCTCCGTGGCCGTTTTTCAAAACGGGAGCGTGACCTATACCTACACCTACGGACAAATCCGGCCCGGTGGGCCGGAGGTGACGGCCGATACGGTGTTTCAGGTGGGCAGCATCTCCAAGATGGTGGCCTGCATCGGTCTTTTACAGCTGATGGACGCAAAGGACGTGTCGCTGGACGACGAGCTGGGCGACGTGCTGGGCTATGAGGTGCGAAATCCCTATTATCCCCAGGTGCCCGTCACGCTGCGCCAGTTGATGACCCACACCGCCTCCCTGCAGGATGCATCCGACTATAACCGTGCGCTGGACGGCAGGGGGCTGCCCCTGAAAATCCTCTTTACGCAGGAGGGACGAGCCGTGTTTTTGCAGCAACGCCCGGGCGCCCGGCGGCTGTATTCCAATTTCGGCGGCGGCCTGATCGGCTCGCTGATCGAGGCGCTTTCCGGCCGGACGCTGGATGATTACATGAGCGAGAAGGTGTTTGAACCGCTGGGAATCACGGCGGCGTATCAAGCGTCGCGGCTGGCGCCGGATGTGCCTGTGGCGGACCTGTATTACATGCCCCGACGCCGGCTGGCAAAGCAGGTGAGGGAGGAGATTCCTACGCTGCGCGATTATTGCTTCACAGCGGGCAAGCTGACGATTTCCGCGCCGGACCTGTGCAAGATCCTGATCGCGCTGTGCGATGGAGGCGTGTGCGGCGATGCGCGCATTCTGAAGGAAAGCCAGACGCAGGAGATGCTCACCCCGCAGAATTATACCGGCAGCGTAACCTGCGAAAGCGAAAACGGACTGTTTATCAACATCATAACCGACGACGAGGTGGAGGGCCGCACTCTCTATGGCCATGGTGGAAAAGCCAACGGCATGCTCTGCGCGGCCTATTTTGACCCGTCGGACCGCACCGGAGTGGTCATGCTGACCAATGGATGCCAAAACCAAAGCATGCATAACGGCGTGGGCATGCTGGGCCGCAACATTTTAACGCTGTGCTATGAGCTGGTCATCGGCCCTGATCACCAGGTGGAAAATCCCTTTGAGGTGCGCTGACGCATCGCATAAAACGAGCCATTTTCCCCCATACTACCGCCATCCCCCGATGGAGGTCAGTATGCGGTCAACCTTTTTTCACAGCCTGAAGCGCAATCAGGATATGTTGGCGGAAAGCCTGAATTTGGACCAGAATGATGATATCGTCACCCGCTCCTTTACGGCGCTGGGGCGCAGCTGCGCGCTGTATTTTGTGGAGGGTATGGCCTCCGGGCAACGGATGTCGGATAGCGTGCTGCGTCCGCTGCTGCGTGCGCAGGAGGAGTTGAGCGGGCGGCAGGCGCTGGAAGCCGTAACCCGCCGTCTGATTGAGGCGCCGGAGGTTAAAACCGAAAAACAGCCCTACGCCGCTGTCCAGCAGCTGATGCGCGGGCAGACGCTTGTGCTCATCGATACCGTGGATGAGGCCGTGCTGGTGGACCTGCGCGGGTACATCCGCCGTCCCGTCTCCATTCCGCAGACGGAAAACGTGGTCATCGGCCCGCATGAAGCCTTCACCGAACCGCTGCGCGACAACCTGACGCTGCTGCACCGCATGCTCTCTACCCCCAGATTGATCTGCAAGCTGGGGCAGGTAGGCACGCGTATCTCCACGCAGACTGCCGTGTGCTATCTGGAGGGCATCTGTCCGCAGGAGACGGTGGACGAGCTCCAGCGGCGGCTGGAGGCCTCGGCCATCGATCATGTGCTCACCGTGGGGGAACTGTCCCAGCTGATCGAGGACGATCCCTTCGCACCCCTGCCGCAGGTGGTCTCCACCGAGCGGCCGGACCGGGCGGTGAGCTTTCTTCTGGAGGGACAGGCGGTCATCCTCATCGACGGCAGCCCGCGGTGCCTGGCCATGCCGGTGAGTTTCTGGCACCTGTTTCATGCGCCTGACGACAGCTATATGCGCTGGATGTACGGCACCTTCATGCGCGTGGTGCGCGCGGTGGGCGCCGTGCTGGCGCTGCTGTTGCCGGCGGTGTTCGTGAGCATGGTGATCTTCCATCCGCTGGCGCTGCCCATGTCGCTTCTGACCAACATCATCCAGAGCCGCTCCATCGTATCCATCAGCCTTTTTGGCGAAGCCGTGCTCATGCTCACGGTGTTTGACCTCATCAATGAGGCGGGTACGCGCATTCCGGGTCTGATGGGGTCCTCTTTCGGGCTGGTGAGCGCGCTGATTCTGGGAACCGCCGCTGTGGACGCCGGACTGGTGAGTCCGCTTTTGATCATCGTGGTGGCGCTTTCAGGCCTGGGCAGCTATGCGCTGCCCAATTACTCGCTGAGCTTTGCGTTTCGCATGGGGCAGATGGCGCTGCTCATCGCGGGCGGGCTGATGGGACTCCCTGGCGTATGCCTCCTTCTGCTGCTGATGGTAATGCGCGTGGCCGGCATGGAAAGCCTGGGACGCCCGTATCTTGCGCCCGCCAGTCCGGACCGGCTGCACAACCCGGATCTGATTGTGCGGGGACCGGTGTTCCGGCAGCGGCTGCGCTCCTATGTGGCCAAACCGGACAACCTGCTGCGCGCGCATGGGCGCATGCGCCGTTTCCGGGATAAGGGGCGTGGGCGGCCATGATGACAGGCTGGTTCCGAAGAGCCCGTCAGACCCGAAGCACCGTGACCAACCGTGAGGAGGCGCACCGCCAGCAGCGCCTTGCGGCATGCGCCGCCTACCGCATGCTGGGCGCCATTGGCCTTATCGCGCAGCTGATGCTGTGGGTGACGCTGTACGCGTATGACCGGCTGGTACAGACCACCTGGCAGGCGGCGTTGTTGCTGGCTTTGCCGCTGGCGGGGCTGTGGGCGCTCTGGCGCGGGGGCGAAGTCGCTCTCGCCACACAGAAGGGAGCGCGATGTACGATGCTGCTGCTGCCCTGCCTTGTGCTGGACGCGGCGGTTTTGATTCGCACGCTGGCGGGGTACATCAGCCAGTTGATTCCGGAATACCCGTATTGGGCCTGCGCCTTGGTTCCGGCGGTGCTGTGCTGGCTGACGGCGCTGCTCTCCAGAGAAAACGGGGCAGCCTACGGCGCGAGCCTGTTTCGTCTGCTGCTGCCGGGGCTGTTTTTGCTGGCGACGGTATTTTTGAATACCAATGCCCATCCGGTTCGCCTGTGGCCGCTGCTGGGACAAGGGCCGGCACGCACCGCGGCGGAGGCGCTGGCCGGCGCGGGGAGCGGCTGGGGTGTTGCGCTTTTGTTTGTGCTGCCGCTGCATTCCAGGCGGGACGATACCGCACGGCCTGCCGGGGAGCGAACGGCCGGACGCGCGGCGCTGTGGACGGCGCTGCCGTGGCTGATGTGTGTGATCTGGGCGCTGTGGTATGCCATGGTCCGGCCCTGGCGCAGTGGCGATGCGTTGGATGTAGGCGAGCGCCTCATGGGATTGGCCCGGCATTCTCATAGCCCGCTGCTCTATGAGTGCAGCGGCTTGCTGTGGATGCTGCTGCTGCCACTGGCGCTGACCGGCAGCGCCGTGAGCGGGGAAAAGCTGCTGCGCAGCGCCGCCCCCCGCGTACCCCGTTCGATCGCGGCGCTGATTCCTCTGCTGCCGGGCACGGTGGCGGCGCTGGTCTGGCCGGACGATCTGCTCGGCGCGCTGGGCTGGGCGCTGCCCTGGCGCGCGCTCTTGAGCGCCGCGGCGGGCGGAGCGCTCTGGGCGCTGTCAGCCCGGAAGGGAAGGAAGGTGCATGCCGGATGAAACGCGTGTGGTTGCTATGCCTGATATTGGCGGCGGCTCCGCTGCTGGGCGCATGCAGCTATGCTTCTCTGGAGCGGCAGGTATATCCCATTTGCCTGAGCATGGACCTGGATGAAAAGGGACGCTACCAGGTAGGGGTGCAGGCGCCTCAGAGCAGCACCGAAAGCGGGGCGGCGGCCTACGATGTGCTGACCGCCACAGGAGACAGCTTTGCCGACGCGATGCGCGTGCTGTCCGCCTCCACACCCTATCCTTTCAATTTTTCCCAGGTGCGCCTGTGCCTGCTCGGCTATGATCTGGCCTCCACCACCCACCTGCGCCCGCTGCTGCGCACGCTGTTTGAAATGCCCAGCATGCGGCCAGACGCCTATGTGATGGTTACGCTGGGCAACGCGGCCGAGGTGATGGCCGCGCAGAAGCCGGATCTGGGCATGCGGCTGAGCACGCATCTCAACCTGCTGTTTGAACAGCTTCGTCAGGAGCGAATGCTGCCCTACAGCAGCCTTTCCTCCTGCGTACAGGAGCTTGGCGACGGGAAGGCGGACCCGCTTGTGTGCATCTGTGCGATAAACCAGAATCTGGTGCCTGAGCAGGATAAGAGCCAGGGAGAGGCATCCGGTGGCCAGCAGGGCGGCTCGGGCCAGAGCGGCGCAGGCGGATCGGGAACGGACGCCGCCGCCTTTGCCGGAGGCGAGCCCTGGTCCGGCGCCATGCTGCCGGAGGACATTCTGGCAGGCCTGCTGCCCCAGACCAGCGTCAACCCCGTGGAATACCTGGGCAGCGCCGCCGTGAGCGAGGGGCGCGTCAGCGGTATTCTGACCGCGCGGGAGACGCAGATCGCCACGCTGGCCATGATTGAGGGGCGGCGTGCCGTGTCCATCGACGGCGAGCAGCTTCAGCTTCAGCTGTTTTTGCCGAAAGACGGCGCCCTGGCCGAGAGCCGGGACGAGGTGCAGGCCGTGCTGGAGAAGCTGCAGGCGCTGGGCTGTGATTCTTTCGGCTTTGGCTGGCATGCAGCCGGCGCGTTTTATACGGACGCGGAGCTGGAGGCCTACGGCTTTCGCAGGCGCTTCCGGGAGGCACAGATCGTGACGGTCGTGGAGTGAGGGGCCGTTTTCCGATTTTTTTCGCGGGGCGTTGGAAGCTCCGCTTTTTTTGAACGTCTCTTCCCGTGATGGAGGGAAGGGTATTTTGCGTGCTGGAACCACCGGCCGGCGATGGCAGTCCGAACGCAAAAAACCTAAAATATACAGCAATGAATTGAATGGCTCCTCTTTGGACCGTGTGCTACAATATTGCCATGAAAAGGGCGCATGCTCTTGTGCAACTTGACCGTTCTATGCAACGAAGGAGGCGTTTGTCTATGAAGAAACTTGTCAGCCTGTTCCTGGCGCTGATCCTGGCGCTCGGCCTGAGCATCCCCGCGATGGCCGAAGGCACCACCCTGAGCGTTGCCGCGATCGAGACCGCTTACGGCTCTGAGATCTGGCAGGAAGTCACCGCCGCGTTCACCGAGCTCACCGGCATCCAGGTGGACCTGGTGACCGACAAAAACCTGGAGGACGTCATCTCCGCGCCCATGAAGGCCGGCGACTTCCCCGATGTGGTGCACCTGGCCACCGGCCGTCCCGCCGCTCTGACCGAGACCCTCATCAAGGAAAACCTGCTTGAGGACATCACCGACGTGCTGAGCATGACCGTGCCCGGCGAAGACAAGCTGGTGAGCGAGAAGATCGCCGGCGGCTTCACCGAGAGCTCCCTGACCAACCCCTACGGCGACGGCAAGACCTACATGGCTCCCATGTTCTACAGCCCCTGCGGCCTGTTCTACAACGCCGGCCTGTTTGAGGAAAA
>UQEF01000079.1 GCA_900540045.1 uncultured Eubacteriales bacterium
GTTTTTCCTTATGAAAAATGACCGTTGACTTGGGTTTGTCAACGGTCTGAGGGGCCGTTCGTCGGGAACGGTCCCTTTGCTTTGCTCAGATTCCCGCGGCGATGCCGTCGATCAGGCGCTGCTCCTGCTCCTTGAGGCTCACCTCCGGATCGTATTCCACCGGGGCGCCGATGCGGAAGTAACGCTTTTTGTAGTCGATGTGCACGGGATAGAACTTGAGACGCAGGTTCAGCGTGTGCCAGGCCATGGGCGCAATCTGCAAAAAGCCCCTGTTGAGCTCCTGGTAATGGGACTGAAAGCCCGACGGCTGCTGGGGGAAGATGATCAGATGTTCGCCCTGGCGCAGGTACTCAATGCTTTTGCGAAAGGTCTTGATTACCTGCATGTCGTGGTACACCGGCACGCCGGGCACGCTGCGCAGAATGGGCGGCAGCACGGCCGCCGCCAGATAGGGCAGGGTCGCGTTGTAGAGCGGCTCCAGCCTGCAGCCGGGCCGCCACCAGTAATCCTGACGCACATAGGCGGGCACCAGCCTGGGGTCCATCACGGCGGCGTTGAGCCAGGGGTGGCAGTGGTCGCTCAAGGGGAAAAACACGCACATGTCGATGGGGCCGAACGCGCCCGCGTGATTGGGACAAAAAACGCTGGGCTGCCCATCAAAGGGCACGGCCCACTCGGCCCGCATCTTTGGCATCACGACGCGGCAGGTGCCGCGCAAAACGGTATACAGCTTCCCCATAAGCGCCTCCAGCCCGGTAAAAAACGGATTTCATTGCCATTTATATCATACCTGCGCCGCGAATGCAAGCGGATGGTGGCGTTTTTGCGCAAATCGTGCTATACTCGCAACGGAGCGGCTTGTCCGCGATGCCGGCAGGAGGGGAAGGACCTTGCAAAAGCCCTATGCGCTTTTTGATTTTGACGGAACGCTCATCCGGGGTGATTCCATCGTGCGCTTTGTGCGCTACGCCCATGCACGGGGGCTGACCGGCGCGGGCGGTCTGGCTCGCGCGGCGCTGTGGGCGGCTGCCTACGGCCTGCATCTGACCACGGCGGAGCGGGCGAAGCGGGAGAGCCTGTCCTTTCTGGCGGGCAGGGAGCAGGCCGGCGTTGAGGCGCTGGGCCGCGCCTTCTGCCGCGAAGAGCTGCTTCCGCGGCTGTATCCCCAGGGCGTGGAGGAGCTGAGGCGGCGGCATGCCGAGGGCGCGGAGGTGCTGCTGGTCACGGCGTCTCCCTCGTTTTATCTGGAGGCGCTCAAAGAGGAGCTGCCCATCCAGCGCATTATCGGCACGCGCATGCATGTGGAAAACGGCGTTTACACCGGCCTGATCGCGGGCGAGAACTGCCGGGGCGTGCAAAAGCCCCTGCGTCTGGCCGAGGACCTGGCCGCGCGCGGCGACATGGTGGACTACGCCGCCTCCTGGGCCTACGGCGACAGCGCGGGCGACGCGCCCATGCTGGCCCTGTGCGGCCATAAGGTGGGCGTGAATCCCAAGCGCAGGCTGGTCAGGCGCATGAAGGGCGCGGACGGCTTTTCCGTGGTCTACTGGTCCAACGAAGCACAAGGGAGGCGGGCAGATGCGCAATAGCCCCAATTTTTCGCTTGCGGACGAGGTAATCGTCCGGGCGCTGGAGGCGGGTGCGTTTCCCTCCGCCTGCCTGCTGGTGGGCCGGGACGAGCGCGTGCTGTACCGCCGCGCCTATGGCCGCCTGTCCATCGAGGATGACGCGCCCCTGACCAATGAGCATACCCGGTATGACCTGGCCTCCGTCACCAAGCCGCTGGTGGTGGGCATGCTGACGCTGCGCGCCATGGAGGCGGGCAAACTGTGCCTGTGGGACCGGCTGGGCACGTTTCTGGATGCGCCGCCGGACAAGCGCGACATCACCATTGCCCAGATCTTGACGCACACGGCGGGCTTTCCCACGGGACTGCACCTGTGGGAATTGTCGGACCAGCCGGAAAACAGCGCCGAAACGATCCTCAACGCGCCGCTGGCCTCCCCGCCGGGCGCGCGGGTACGCTACTGCTGCGCGGGGTTCATTTTGCTGGGGCAGCTGCTGGAGTGCCTCTACGGCATGGGACTGAATGAGCTGGCCATGAAGGAGGTCTTCTGGCCCCTCAAGATGCGCGATACCGGCTACCTGCCCCAGGACGGCAACATCGCCGCCACCGAGATGCAGGACGACGGGCGCTGCCTGCAGGGCGTGGTGCACGATGAAAACGCGCGCTTTCTGGGCGGCGTGGCGGGCAACGCGGGCGTGTTTGGCAATATGGACGATCTGGCCCTGTTTTTGCAGATGCTCTGCCGCCGCGGCCAGCTGCCGGACGGCACGCACTACCTCTGCCCCGCCACGGTGGAACTGGCCATGCGCAACCACACCCCCGGCATGGCGCAGGGCCGGGGCCTGTCGTTTTACCTGCCGGCGTACGACAACGGCTACACCGGCGACCTCTTCCCCCGCGAAACGGTGGGGCATACGGGCTTTACCGGCACCAGCTTTGCGCTGGACCCCACCAGCGGCCTGTATGTGATCTTCCTGACCAACCGCATCTGCCCCTCGCGCGACAGCCTGGAGATCTATCGGGTGAGGCGGCTGTTGCACAATGCGGTCTATGCGGCGGCCAGCCGCTGAAAGGAGACGCTCCATGCAGCGCATCGAGCTTTTGGATACCACCCTGCGGGACGGCGCGCAGGGCGAAGGCGTAGAACACTCGCTGTCGGACAAGCGCAAGATCGCCCTGGCGCTGGACCGGCTGGGCGTGCCCCTGATCGAGGGCGGAAACCCCACCGGCAACCCCAAGGACCAGACCTTTTTTGAGGAGGCGCGCAAAGCGCCCTTTCTGACCCAGGCGGTGCTGGTGCCCTTCGGCAGCACATGCCACGCGGGCGCGGCCCCTGAGGAGGACGCGGGGCTGGCGGCGCTGCTTGGCACGGAACAGCCTGTGGTGAGTCTCTTCGGCAAGGCGGATATCCGGCAGGTGACGGAGGTTCTGCGTGTGACGCCGCAGGAAAACCTGCGCATGATCCGTGAAAGCGTGGCCTATCTGGCCGGGCAGGGACGGCGCGTGCTCTTTGACGCCGAGCATTTCTTCGACGGCGCGCAGTACGACCGGGACTATGCCATGGAGGCGCTGCGGGCGGCGCGGCAGGGCGGCGCGGACGTGTTGGTTTTGTGCGATACCAAGGGCGGCACACTGCCGGACGCGCTGCGCGCCCGCACGGCGGAGGTGCTTTGCGCGCTGGGGGACACGCGCGTGGGCATCCATTGCCATGACGATATGGGGCTGGCCGTGGCGGGCAGCCTGGCCTGCGTGAGCGCGGGCGCGACCATGGCGCAGGCCACCGTGGGCGGCGTGGGGGAGCGGTGCGGCAACACCAATCTGAGCACGTTGCTGGCCACGCTTCAACTGAAGATGGGCTATGCGCTGGTGCCGCCGGAAAACATGCACACGCTTACCCAGACCACGCGCGAGATTCTGGAAGTGATGAACCTGCCCCCCAATCCCCGCGCGCCTTACGTGGGCTACAGCGCCTTTGCGCACAAGGGCGGCATGCACATTGACGGCGTGGTGAAGGATGCGGCCAGCTTTGAGCATATTTCTCCGGAAGCCGTGGGCAACCAGCGCCGCTTTCTGCTCAGCGAGCAGGTGGGGCGCACGGGCGTATATGCGCGCCTCAAGCGCCTCCTGCCCGATATCAGCCGGAACGACCCGCGCGTCAAGCGCGTGACCGAGCGGCTCAAGCGCCGCGAGCTGCGTGGCTACGCCTATGAGAGCGCAGACGGCAGCTTCGACCTGATGGCGCTGGACACGCTGGGCATGAGCAAACGGTATTTTGAGGTGCGGGATTTCCATGTGCTTTCGGGCAACCAGCGCGACGAGCGCAGCGCCCAGGCATACATCAAAGTAAGTGTGGATGGGCGCGAGGAGATCAACGCCGCCGAGGGCGACGGCCCCGTGAACGCGCTGGACCTGGCGCTCAGGAAGGCGCTGCTGGTGTTTTATCCGCAGGTGGAGCGCATGCACCTGCGCGATTTCAAGGTGCGCGTCATCGACAGCGGCGGCACCGCCAGCGTGGTGCGCGTGCTCATCGAGAGCACCGACGGCAGCCATGTCTGGACCACCACGGGCGTCAGTTCCAACATCATTCAGGCGTGCCTGGCGGCGCTTCAGGATTCCCTGACCTATTTTTTAACGTTTGTGGCATAAGCACAGGGGTCGGCGGGTAACAACCCACCGACCCCTCATTTTCATTATTTGCGAATCCCCAGCGCCATGTCCCGAAACAGCCCGGCGCGCTTTCCGGCTCGCGGCAGGTGCCCCGCTGCACGATGCAACCCTTGTCCATGACGATGATCTCGTCGCAGTTTTGCAGGGTGAAAGGCGGTGTGCGATGGAGAGAACCGTGGTGCCGCATTCCTCCTTCATTTTCTCGATCTCGGCCTGGATGCGCTTTTCGGAGGTGTTGCCCAGCGCGGAGGTGGACCTCGTCCAGTATCAGGATGCGGGGGTTTTTGAGAAAGATGCGGGCCAGCGCGATACGCTTGCGCTGACCGCCGGAGAGGTTGGACCGCCTTCGGCCAGCACAAACTGACAGCCGCCCTCCAGATGCTCGATGTCGGCGGCGATGCCGGCCTTGCGCGCCGCCTCCCGGACCTCCTCCGGGGAAACCTCGCGCTTCATGCCGTAGCGGATGTTGTGGCAGACCGTATCCGCGATAAGAAAGGGCGTCTGGGGCACGAGCGCCACGTTTTCAGCCAGAACGGTGCGCGAGAGCGAATCGAGCGGAACGCCGCCCAGCAGCACCTCGCCCTGCGCCTCCTCCGGCTTGTCGGTCACCTTGATGAGCGAGGATTTGCCGCAGCCGCTGGGACCGGCGATACCGATGAACTTTCCCGGCGGAATCGCCAGCACGATGTCGTTGAGAATCAGCTGCTCCGGCTTTTCGGGGTAGGCGAAGCGCACGTCCTTCAGCGTTACGCTGTTGTCCCGCGGCGTTTGGGCCTTCGAAGCGTCCGCATCCTGACAGGAGAAATCCAGCGGCAGGTCCGACAGCCGGAAGTAGTCGTTTGCCAGCACCACGCATTCGGAAAATTCGTCCAGAATGCGGTGCAGCTCCCGAAGCGGGCCGGTGAGCTGGGTAAAGCACAGGTAAGCCGTGAGCACCGTACCCCGCCGTAATGGCGCCCCGCGAGGCCAGCAGCACCGACAGACCGATCGCCAGCACGCTGAAAAACGCTTCATTGACGAATTTCAGGCAGTCATAGAAGGCCATGGCCCGGTGATGGCGCATCTCCTTTTTGCGCATCTGCTCGGAACGCGCCTCGATGCGCGCGCCTTCCGTCTGCGCGCTGTCCAGGGCGCGGATCGCTTCGATGCCGCCCGGCAGCTCCACCATGGCGCCGTCCATGTCCGCCTTGGTATCCATCAGCTCCACGCGGATGCCCTTCTGCGTGCCTGCCGATCTGGCGAAGCACGATGAAGGTACCCACGGGAATCACCAGCACCGCCAGCCACGCCACGGAGACGGGCGGCTGCGTGAAGATCGTGACCACCGCCGCCAGACCGGTGGTCACGGCGGGGGCGAAGTCCCATCAGCTTGATCAGTTTCACCGTGCCTTCCAGACTCCGGTTGAGACGGCCGTGGATGTTGCCGGTCATGTGGGCGCGGAAATAGGACAGCGGCGTCATCAGCAGCGAGAGCGCGGCCCGCTGGCGCGCGGTTTTTTCCGCCTGGGCGGCGGTATCCTCCACGATGAGCCGTCGCGCCACCTTGATGAGCTCGTTGACGATGTTGACAGCCAGAATGGCCGCCAGAATCGGCGAGACCGAGGCAAACGAGGCGTTCTGCCCCGCCGGCACATGGTCCGTCAGGTAGCCGACGGCCAGCGGCGTGAGCCGGCTGAGCGCCGCAGAGACGGCCAGAATCAGCAGAATCAGAAAAAAGCCTTCTGTTTCCGGGGCGGCAGGGCGAAGATGCTTTTCCAGATTTTCAGGCTTTTGCATAACGCGCACGATCCCTTCCATGTGGCGGCAGGCAATGGTCGCCCGCATCATTCTACCACATTTCGGGGATCGTGAAAACGGAAGGGTTCGGAGTTAATCCTTGTCCACGTGCTTTTTCATGTGGTTGAGCGCGTTTTTCTCCAGACGGCTCACCTGCGCCTGAGAGATGCCGATCTCCCCGGCGATCTCCATCTGCGTGCGCCCCTGAAAGAAGCGCAGCGTCAGGATGTGCTTTTCCCGCTCGCTGAGGCGGCTGAGGGCCTCGCGCACGCCGATCACATCCAGCCAGTTGTTGTCCGGGCGCTTGTTGTCGGTCACCTGATCCATGATGTAGAGGGCGTCGCCGCCGTCGTTGTAGACGGGCTCAAAGAGGCTGACCGGGTCCTGAATCGCCTCCAGGGCAAAGACCACGTCCTCGCGGGGCAGCTTGAGCTCCTCGGCAAGCTCGGTTACATTGGGCTCGCGGCCCATGCGCTCGGCCAGACGGTCGCGCGCCTTGAGCGCCTTGTAGGCGATGTCGCGCAGGCTGCGGCTGACGCGGATGGCGTTGTTGTCGCGCAGGTAACGGCGGATCTCGCCGATAATCATGGGCACGGCATAGGTGGAAAAGCGCACGTTCTGCGTCACGTCGAAGTTGTCCAGCGCCTTGATGAGGCCGATGCAGCCCACCTGAAACAGGTCGTCCACGTTTTCCCCGCGGTTGCTGAAGCGCTGGATCACGCTGAGCACAAGGCGCAGGTTGCCGCGGATGAATTCCTCGCGCGCGTTTAGATCGCCGCTGTGTACCAGGGGAAAGAGCTCGCGCATGCGCTCGTTTGAGATCACGGGCAGCGTGGAGGTATCCACACCGCAGATTTCCACTTTGTTCATCGCCATAACCCACACCTCCGCACATAGGCTTGTAACTGGAGTATGGGCCGGCAGGCGCGGTTTTATGCCGCCTCGACCCGTTGGGGCAAAGGCTCCAAAAAACCGACAAAACAGGATTTGCGTCCGCTCGCGTCGAAACAGACAGGGAGCGGCGCCTGCCAAAGGCGCGCTGACAGAAGGAGAGAACGGCGAATGAGCGAGGCGGCAAAGCAGCTGGCAAAGATGCTGGAAAAGAGCAAACGGACGGTATTTTTTGGCGGCGCAGGCGTGAGCACGGAGAGCGGCATTCCCGACTTTCGCAGCGCGCACGGCCTCTATGGCGGCGCGAAGGGAAAAAGCTACGAGGACATGCTGCACATCCGGTATTTCCTGACCTCGCCGGACGAGTTCTGGGCGTTCTACAAAAACGTGATGCTCTATCCCGATGCCAGACCCAATGCCGCGCATGTCGCGCTGGCCCGGCTGGAGGCTGCCGGGAAGCTGGACTGTGTGCTGACGCAGAACATTGACGGGCTGCATCAGGCGGCGGGCAGCCGGAAGGTGCTGGAGCTGCACGGCTCCGTGCACCGCAACACCTGCATGCGCTGCGGGAGGCGGTTTGACCTTGCGTGGGTGCTGTCGCAGGAGGGCACGCCGCACTGCCCCTGCGGGGGGCTGGTGCGGCCGGATGTGGTGCTCTACGGCGAGCCGCTGGATGATGAGGTGCTGGAAGCCGCCGTACGCGCCGTGCGGGGCTGTGATTTGCTGATCGTGGGCGGCACGTCGCTGGTGGTGCACCCGGCGGCGGGGCTGGTGGGGTATCTGCGCGCGGGGGTGCCCCTGGTGCTCATCAACCGGGATGAAACGCCCTACGACAGCCTGGCCGCGCTGGTCATCCGCGAGAATATCGCGGAGGTGCTGGACGAGGCGGTGCGGCTCTGCCTGGGGCAGGCGTAAAACAATCGTAAAATTTTTGTAAAAATCGGCAAACCAAACCGGCTCCTTGCGCGTCTTATAAATAAAGAGACACGAAAGGAGCCGGTTCATCATGAAGCGCGATTACGAGTACAGACGCAGGAGAACGGGACAGCGGCACCGCTGGTGCATCCGCGCCAGCGTATGGCGCTACATGCTGATGGGCCTGCCCATCGGCGGAAGGTAATCAGCGGTAGAGGGACAGCCAACTCTCCCGCACGGCCTCCCAGGAGTAGAGGCGGGGGAAGAGCGCGCGCTGATCGGGCGCAAGGCCGGTGAGCGCTCCGTCCATGGCGCGCGCCACCAGCGCGGGTATATCGGCAAAGTCGCGGAAGGATTCCAGCTCGATCCCCATGTCCTCCAGCTGGGGATAGCCCAGCCACGCGCCCTTGAGCACACAGGCGCCGGCGTAGAGGTATTCCTGCATGCTGGCCGAGAAGGCGTCGGTGCGGATGGCCAAAATGAACACGTCCGCGGACAGGCGTAGCATGGCGCTGTCCTCCGGGCCCAGGAACTGCGTCAGGACCACCGTCTGGCAGGGCAGGCGGCCCGCCAGCTCACGGGTGCGGGCCACATAGGCGGGATCGTTTTCGCCATAGGTCTGCTGCAACACCAGCGTCATGCGCCGGAGCCGTTCGGCAGGCAGGAGCTGGAGCGCCTCAAGCACCTCCAGCTGCTGCTGGGCGGAGGAGGCACTGTATCCCACGCAGACCACAAAACGGTCCGGCGCAATGCCAAAGCGCGCGCGGCACTGTGCGGGCGTGAAGCGCTCGCGCGCCCGGTCGATGTCCGCGTATCCGGTCTGACCGAAGTAGAGCAGCGTGGTCTTTTGTGCGATTTCCTCGCCATAGACGCGGCGGATCATGGTGCGGTTGAGCTCGCTGTGCACGCTGATGGCGTCGCACTGGTGCAGGTAGGGCTTCATGCGCCGAAGCGCGAGCGGGCTTGCGCGCAGGAGATCGCTGCCCCAGAAGCTGCACGCCCAGTGCGCGTGAAAGCGCCGCCCCACCAGCCGCCCCAGCGCCAGGTCGCGCTGGGACAGGTAGTGGTTGTGCACGATGTCAAACGGCCCCAGACGCTTCAGGTCGCGCGCGTTGAGGGCGATGCGCGCCCACATGCGCAGCCGCGGAATGTGGCGGATGACGGGCAAAGTGTGGCGGTCGTGATAGACCGTCACGCCGTTGGCCCGGTAGAAGTCGGTATACTTGCCGCCGTCGCCCCAGATGGGGAAGAGCACAAGTTCATAGCCGGCGGGCAGGAGCAGGTGCTCCATCAGCCGCCGGGTCCAGAAGCTGTCCGCGTCCGCAATCATGAGGATGCGCTTTTTACCGTCCATGACGCTCCTCCTTCCTGAAATGGCCGCGCAGCGCGGAAAGCACCTGTCCGGCGGTGGCCCACAGGGTACGAAGCTCCGCATGGAACAGCGCGCAGGCCAGCGCCAGCACCAGCACCAGCGCCGCGTATTTCCATATGCCCGTCAGCAGCAGGTTCAGGCAGGACGCCGCCGTCATCAGCCCGATGGTCAGCGCCAGGCAGCGGTAGTTAAGGATTGCGCGGTAGTACCTTTCACCCACGGCGGTGCGCAGAAGCAGCGTGAGAATGGCAGAAAGCGCCGAGGCCATGGCCGCGCCGGAGATGCCCAGCGGCGGGATGAGCACAAAGCACAGAGCGATGTTGGCCAGAGCGGAAAACAGGTAGATCAGCGTGGTCCAGTAGCTCTTTTTGGAAATGGTGATACCCATGCCCGTGGTTTCGCCCAGGCAGTAGCAGATGGGGGAGAGGAACAAAAACGGAAAGAATACCACCGAACTGCGGTAGCTCTTGCCCAGCAGCAAAAACACCGGCGACTGCAAGAGCGTGATGCCCAGCCCGAAGAGCGTGAGCATGCAGGCCATGAGCCGGTGCACGGTATAGAAGCGCTGACGGTCGTCGCTCTGGTAGTTTTCCAGCACGTAGGGGGCCCAGTAGGTGTTGAAGCCCGTCTGGATGATGTTGATCGTGGAGGCCAGCCCCAGCGCGCTGGAGAAGATGCCCGTCGCCTCGTACCCCAAAAGGTGCTTGAGCGCCAGCGTGCTCACCGACGTGTTCAGCCAGCTCAGCACGCTCAGCGGCACCAGCGGCAGGGCGTACTTGCCCAGCTCGCGCACGGCGTCCCGGTCGGTCAGGCGGGGGAAGGAAAAGTCCAGGCGGCTGCGCTGCAAAATCAGAAAGACCACCGTAAAGACCGCCATCAGCGCCGTCAGGGCCACAATGGCGTAGCGGCCCGTGGGCTTGCTGAAGCCCACCGCCAGGTAGGCGATCTTGGTCAGCAGCGCATGCACCACGCCCTGGATGGTGTAGAGCAGCGCGTTCTGCTCCATCCGGTAGCACAGCGACAGGAAACGGAAAACGACCAGCGAGCAGCTGTAGAGGCACAGGCACAGGAAGATGGAAAAATCCGGCTGCCCTACGATCTCCCCGCTCAAAGAGCGCCAGAAACCCAGCAGCACCGCCGAGGACACCACCCCGAAGCCCAGCGCCACCGACAGGCAGAAGGTCAAAAGCGCGCGGGAGGTCATGCGGCCGGGGGTTTCGCGGAAGAAGCGGACGAATGCCTGATCCAGCCCCAGATAACACACCGAGCAAAAGAGGGAGGTGTAGGTGCCGAACATACTCACCCGCGCCAGCTCCGCAGGCGCAAAGAGCCGCGTGGAGATGGGCGTGGCGATAAAGCCCAGCGCAAAGGAAATCCATGTGACCATGGAAAATCCCACCATGTTTTTCAAAAACCGCTGCTTGCTGCGTTCCATGCGCCTGCGGGATATGCCCCGCGCTCCCTTCGTATGTTAGCGCCCTTCGGGCACAGGCTTCGGCGCGCCCGCGCTTTCGCGGGGCACGGCGACGGTAAAGACGGTCTCTGGACCGGTTTCCAGGGAAATGGTTCCGCCATATTCGGCCAGCGTGGTGCGCACGATGCTCAGCCCCAGCCCGTGGCCCTCGCCCTTGGTGGATACGCCCGGCTCGAAAAGCCGGCCGCGCAGCTCCTCCGGGATGGGGGCGCCGTTGTTGGAGATCACAAAGGAAAAGCCGCGCAGGTCCTCCGTGACGGCCAGGCGGATGCGTCCTCCGGGCACGTCCTCCACGGCGTCCATGGCATTGTCCATGAGGTTGCCGATGATGCAGCACAGTTCCCACGGCGGCACGGGCAGGCTCTCCAGCGTGCTGCGGATGTCCATCTCCAGCGTGATGCCGCGTTCCTCGCACGCCGCGCTCTTGACCTGCAACAGCGCGTTGAAAGCCGTCATCTTGGTGCGCAGAACCGAGGAAACGGACCGGTGCTCGTCGTATACGCGCTCCAGATAGGCGGTGGCCTCACCGTATTCCTGCATCTCCAGCAGGCTGTAAACCACCTGCAGGTGGTTGAGAAAGTCGTGCCGCTGGGCGCGCAGCTTCAGGTTGAGCGCGTCCATCTGCTCATTGGTCGTCTGCAGTTCGCCGATGGTGCGCTCCAGCCGGCGGGTGCGCAGGGCATCCTGAATGTCCACACCCGCGCCCCAGGCGGCCATCAGCGCGCCCGCGATGACCATGAATTGCAGCGACCAGCTGTTGCGCGCCTCCGGTCCCGCGGTGAGCACGTAGAGCACGAAGGCAAGCAACACGCCGATCTGCACGGCGTTGACCACGATGGCAAACATCGTGGTTTTTTGAACGTCGGGCTTGCGTTTCAGCTCATGCTTCATGGCCTTCTCCAAATCTGCGTGCATGCCGGTCGCGGAGCTTGGCTTCATGCCCCTGGCCGGTGGGCCGGTAATACACGGTATGCTCATAACCCGGCGGCATATAGGCCTGTTTGACGAAATGGCCGGGATAATCGTGGGGGTATTTGTACTGCGGCGTCCGGGCGTGCGGCGTGGCATAGCTCTGGTCGCGCAGGTACGGGGGCACGGGAGCCAGTCCGCCCTTCTGGGCGTCCGCCATGGCGGCGTCGATGGCCATGCACACGCTGTTGCTCTTCTCAGCCAGACAGACGGCGATGATGGCCTGCGCAATGGGGATGCGCGCTTCCGGCATGCCCACAAATTCCAGCGCCGTGACGGCAGCCTGCGCCTGCAGCATGGCCAGGGGATCGGCCAGGCCCACGTCCTCGCTGGCGTGCACCACGATGCGCCGCACGATGAGCCTGGGGTCCACGCCCGCATAGAGCAGGCGGCTGAACCAGAAGAGCGCCGCGTCCGGGTCGCTGCCGCGCATGCTCTTGATGAAGGCGGAGAGCATGTCATAATACTGTCCCTCATCCATCTTGAGGAGGGGCTTCTGTACGCTTTCCTGGGCCGTCTCCAGCGTCAGGCGCTTGAAGGGGCGGCCGGTCGAGGGGTCGGTTTCCCCGGCGGTGGTCAGCCAGGCCAGCTCCAGCGCGCCCAGGGCGGTGCGCACGTCGCCGCCCGACATGCGGGCGATGTAGGCAAGCGCGCCGTCCTCCGCGCGCACATCGCTCCCGCCGTAGCCGCGCTCCGGGTCGCGCAGGGCGTTTTGCAGCACGCGCAGCACATCCTGCGTTTGAAGGGGCTCGAACTGGAACACCCGGCACCGGCTCACGATGGCCGGGGTCATGCTGACCATGGGGTTTTCCGTGGTGGAGCCGATGAAGCGAATGAGGCCGCTTTCGATGGCGGGCAGAATGCTGTCGCTCTGCGCCTTGGACCAGCGGTGGCACTCGTCCAGCAGCAGGTAGGTGGCGCGGCCGTAGCGCAGGCGGCGATCCTGCGCCTCCTTGAGCACCTGCCGCACGTCCGCCACGCCGCTGGTCACGGCGTTGAGCTTTTCAAAGGCGCTGCCCGTCATGCGGGCGATGATGGAGGCCAGCGTGGTCTTTCCGCAGCCGGGCGGGCCCCAGAAGATGCTGCTTTGCAGCCGGTCGGCCTCAATGGCGCGGCGCAGCAGCCGGCCCGGCCCCAAAAGCCGCTCCTGCCCCACAAATTCGTCAAGCGTGCGGGGCCGCATGCGCTCGGCCAGAGGCGGCAGGGAGGCGCCTGTCTCCAGGCCGCTGAATAGGGTTTGCTGTTCAAAATCGTTCATGCAGTCAAAGGCGGCGGGACTGGCCGCGCCGCACGGGTCGTTGGTGGAGGGAAAGGCAGACAAACACTATCCACTATACACTTTTTCCTGAAAAATTGCAACGCGCGGCCCTACTCCTTCAGCCACGCGGCATAGCGCTCCGGCGGGTAGATGGTGCGGATCATATGCACCATGAAATCAAATTCCTCTTTGGTATAGAAGGAGGCATAGCGCTGGTAGAGCACGCGCAGGGCGTTCAGGCTGTAGACGCGCAGGCTGTAGTCGTTGAGCTTGATGAAGTTGGCGGAAAAGGGGGTCAGCTTGTCGAAAATCACGCCCATCAGGTCATCGGTGATGGCGGCGATATGCCCCATGCCCAGCCGGCGGGTATGATAATTGTCGGTGATGACGGTCAGGCTGCCGCTGGTGAGGCGGTTGAGCTTCACCAGAAGCAGGCTTTCCAGCTCGTCGCGCAGGCTTTCCAGCGTCTGACGGTAGGGCGCGTAGGCGCGCATGTGCGCCGCCACATCAGCGGCCAGGGGATTGGCGCTCAAAAAAAGCGTCCCAAGCCACGGCCTGAGCACGCGCTCCACATCCGCCACCCCAACGGGAATCGCCATCGCCCCCTGATACCTCCCGTCTGTGCGGGCTGATGTCAACCCAATTCTGCAACATATTTCTACATTCTTTCCGTCAAGTCCTTGTTTTCAGTGCGGAAAATATGACGGAAGGAAATCTTTTCTTTATAAAATGTAATAATATGCGTGAAAAAACGTAAGAATATACAATTCCAACTTGTCAAGCGCCATGTTTTGTGGAGGAGATGACGCCCTGCCACCATGGGTAGGAAAGTGGGTTTTCAACATCCGGCCGCCTATGCAAAAGTGCGAGAGAAGGGGAGACTTGTCAAAAGTGTCCGTATCTGCTATGATAATTCACGAAATGTGGAATGGCGCGTGTGGTTTTCCACAAGGGCGTTTTCCACATTCTTTGCATCTTTAGAAGGAACCATGTGGATAACAGACCAAAGCAAACGTTGTATAATATACAGGAATGGAAGGTTGAATGCGCCGTGATGAAGGCTGAGGAGCTGTGGGGAAGCGCCTGCAAGATTCTGCAGGAGGAGATGACCCGCATCAGTTACAGCACCTGGATTGAAACGGCTCTCAAGCCCTGCGCGCTGGTGGGGGATACGGTGCTGCTGGAGTGC
>UQEF01000080.1 GCA_900540045.1 uncultured Eubacteriales bacterium
ATGTCCATCTGCACCGGATTGCGCATCCTCGTAACCGTCGTCGTAGGCTGCACCCTCCGCATAGTCATCATAGGAAGTTTCATCTTCATAGGCCATCCCGTCATCATAGACAGCCTCTCCATCATAGGCGCTGTCATCGTAGGGCAGCGAGGCGTCGGCATATTCGCCGCCGTCGTAGCCGTCCGCGCCATCGTCATAGTCGTCTTCTGCGGCATCATACGTATCGCTTTCGCCGTAGAACTCCGGTTCGTCTGCGTAATCGGCTTCTTTGCCATAGTCCACGCCGTCGTCATACGGCTGGGCACCGGCGGCATCGCTTGCTTCTTCCGCCTTTTCCGGCTCAGCAGTCTTCTTTTGCGCCTCCTCAGCAGGCGCCTGCGCCGCCGGAGACGTGGTAGCCAGCTCCTCGTCGTACAGGCCTCCCCGGATGGCAGAATAGTCCTCCTCGCCCTCTTTAGGCGCAGTATGACCGGCGCTGCGCGCATATTTCATATGCGGCAGTTCCAGATCCTCCTGATCGTCCTCATCCAGCGCGTTGGATTCAACGGTCACATTTTCCTCTTCAGCCTGTTCGGGCTCTTCTTCCTCAGCGGGAGTGATGTAGTCGCGGCGCTTGGCGCGCTCCAGCTGATCAATCGCGGATTTGCTGGCTTTGCGCTGGTCGGCCCTGCGTTTGGTGGCGATGAGCAGCAGCACACACGAAGCTACCAGCAACAGCCCCGCAAGAATCAGCACAGGCAGCAGAATGCTCTGGATGGTTTTTGGCACTGCTCCCACGCTGGGGTCCGTGATCGGCGGCACCGTAGCCGGGCTGAAGGTGGGATCCGGCGTGGGTTCGGGCGGGGGTGTGGGAGTTGCGGGCGCGGGAGTGGGCACCGAGAAAGCGATCTGGATTTCATTGCTTTCAAAGGTCAGGGTGCTTTCCAACGGGTCCTTGGCAGTCACGGTAAAGCGGAACTTGCCCGCCATGGACAGCGCCGTATCGCGTGAGAGAGTACGCGTCTCGCCCGCGGGGATGCTCGCAAAGGTATAGATCTGCGTGTCGCCATGGGAGACTACCACGTCCGTGGCATCCACCTGGCTGGTGTTGGCAATTTCCAGCGTAAAGCGCACCAGGCCCGGCTGCTCAAACACCTCGGTACGGTCGGCTGTGGCGGTCACGGTCAGGGTGAGCGCATCCTCCGGGGCCACGGCTGTCACCGTGAGCGGCTCTGTCACCACGGACATTTCAGACCCGCCCTCGTCGGTGGCTGTGACGGTGAATTGATATTCCGCCGTGGCGGGTACGGTGATTTCCTTTTCCAGCGTCAGGTTTTCACCGGCTTTGAGCTGCTGGTTGGTAAACACGTCGCCCAGAGAGGGGTCCGTCACGCGCAGGTCGCTGTAATCCACATTGCCTGTATTTTTGAGTTCCAGCGTCAGGGTAACGGTGCCATTTTCCACCACGCCCTTGACATTGCTGGTCAGATTGGCGGTCAGCGAAGCTTCCCCATACGTAATGGTCTGGTTTTCCACGGTATAGGTCTGTGTTTCCGTTTCAGATTCGGACTTGTAGGTAATGGTGGCGCCGCTGGTCAGGTCCTCCTTGCCCATGGTGACGGTATAGCGCACCTCGGCAGTCTTGCCCGGCTCCAGCAGAGGAATGGTCTGTTTTTCCTTATGAATATCCTGATTTTCTTCAATGGTCACATCCGTGAGGCTGACGGTACCGCTGTTGGTGATGTCATAGCGCACCACCACCTCCTGGCCCTCTCCGGCCACGGTAGGGCTGATGGTGCGCTTGACGTCCATATCGGTTTCGGCCGTTTGCAGCGAGATGGCCGCGCGAATGGGCTGGCTCTGGTCCACAGCCTCGCCGCTGTCCTTATAGAGGGTGTATTTGACAAAGTAAACCACGGCGCCGTTTTCCAGCGTGCGGTCGTTGACGTCATAGGTACCGGTCCATGTGGCGCTTTCCCCCGCCTTGAGCAGCACCGCGCCATTGGTGCCGAAATCGGACACGATCTGCGCCGCGGGGTCGTAGAGCACGACCGGGTCCTTCATATCGGTGTTGCCCGAATTGGAGATGGTGATGGTCACGTTAACTGTGCCGGGCGCCGCCAGCTTGTTGGGGTCCAGCTCCATGCTGCACACGATGGGGTCTACCTCGGATGCGACGGCAGCGCCCGCCAGCAGCATCAGCGCCGCCGCCACCAGGCACAGGATCAGTCCCTTGCGTTTTGTCATGCATGTTGGGCGGAGAAATCCGCCCTTCCTCCCTTCGGCAAGCCGACGGCTTATTGGTACGGACGCGCCTATGGTCATTCTTTCCATATGGCGGTCCGCTGATTCCGCGTTCCTCTGGAAATTCTATGGTTCTTCGATGATATTTTATTGCAAAAGCGCCCGGCTGTCAAGCGGCGCGGGCGCTTCCGGCTTTTTTCGCAAAAAACCGCGGCCGGCATACGCCCATACAACGCCGCGGACGTGCGATTTGCTGCAGGATCAGGGAATCAGGTTGAGCATATCCTCCTCGTTGTTGACATCCACAAAGCTCTCCGGCACCTCGCCCACGATGATGCTCTCTGCGATGGGCACCGTGCTGGTCACCTCCACCAGCTGCGAGCCCGTGGGCACGATCAGGCTGACGGTGGCGCGCAGGTTGAGGAAGATCTTGTGCCGCGTCTGGTTGATGCCGGCGGTTTCAAACTCCGTGTCAAAGCTGGTATGGACGGCGCCCACAGGCAAAATCTGCACCTCCAGCCGGGGGCCGAAACCCGACAGGAAGCTCACGCCCAGCGCCGCGCCCAGCGGGATTTCCACAACCTGGTTTTCCGCGCTGCCCAGCTCCCGCTCCGCCAGCAACGCGGTCTGTGAGGCCAGCTCGTTCATGCGCATGGTATTGGCCCTGAGCATGGATACGCGGCCCTGCGCGTCCATCTGCGCATCGATCAGCTCCTCGTAGGCAACGCCCTGGCCCATAGCCTGCTTCACCGCCCGGTTGATGGTTTCCACAGCCATCGAATAGGCGCGGGCAAAGGCCATGTCCAGCATGGTCTGACTCAGGTTTTGCTCCATGGCGATCACCGCCGCTGTCAGCAGCAGGACCAGAAGGATCAGCCAGCGCATCCCGCCGCTTTTTTTGCGCGCGCATGCAGCCAATTCATCCCCTCCCTTCGTTGGATGGATATGCGAAACGGGACGAAAAAACAACCCGCCGCGCGCCTCGTCCGATTGTTACAGGGGCGCTATGGCGCGCCCGCTTCAGGTATGATATAATGAAAGGCGAATCAACGCCTTATGTTTTTCGGGAGGGACCGCTTTGTATCATTCCAACGAGCCGGACAACGGCCATCTTAAGCCCTATGACCCAAACGGCGGCTCCTTTGAGGAAGGCTGGGAGAGCGATCCCGCCTACCGCCTGCCGGAGGAAGAAGACGTGCCCCGGAAACGCACCATCTTTAAGCCGAGACTGACCAAGCCCAATTTTGTGTTGTCAGTGCTGGTCAATGCCGTGCGGCTTACGGTGTTGCTCATCGTGCTGTGCGGGCTGGCGCTGGCGGGCGCGGTGGTCGGCATCGCCAAGGGATACATGGAAACCGCGCCCACGCTGGACCTGGCCCTGTTGGACGACCAGGACAAGACCAGCTTTCTTTACGATGCGCAGGGGAATGTCATCACCGACTACAAGGGAACTGAAAACCGCATCATGGTCAATATTTCACTGATGCCGGAAAATCTGCGCAACGCCTTTGTGGCCGTGGAGGATGCACGCTTCTATACCCACAATGGCATTGATATCAAGCGCATCATCGGTTCCTTCATCCAGAATTTTGTCTCCGGAACACAGCAGGGCGGTTCCACCATCACCCAGCAGCTGATCAAAAACACGGTGCTCAGCAATGAGCTCAGCTACAAACGCAAGATTCAGGAGGCCTATCTGGCCATGCAGCTGGAGACCAAGTACACCAAGCTGCAAATTCTGGAGTACTATCTTAACACCATCTACCTGGGCGAAAACTACTACGGCGTGCAGGTGGCGGCGCAGGGTTATTTCGGCAAGGAGCTCAGCGAGCTGACCCTGCGCGAATGCGCCATGCTGGCGGGGCTGACCAACAATCCCTACTACTACAACCCGCGCCGCAACTTTTATACCCGCACCTCCGATACGACCGATTACAAGGCTCTGACCAACAACCGCACCGACTATGTGCTGCGCTGCATGTATGAAAACGAGTTTATTACCCAGCAGCAGTATCAGGAGGCGCTGGACCCCTCCACCGCACATGTGCTGGAGACGTCCCCCACCGAGGGCGACGGGATGTATCAGTACGCCCACTATGTGGAATACGCCGTGCAGGACATTGTGGACTGCTTCCTTGAGCTCAACGGCCTGGAGGATACCAGCGAAAACCGCAGCAAAATGGAGAACGAGCTGCGCACCGGCGGCTATCATGTGACGCTGGCCATCGATACCGAGATTCAGGAAATCGTGGAGGAAACGCTGGAAACCTGGGACAGCTATCCCGCCCTGCGCGACCCAAGCGACAAGGTATACCGCACCCTCAACTATGACGGCACCTATGATGAGATCGTCCAGCCGCAGGCCGCCGCGGTGGTGCTGGACTACCGCACGGGCGAACTGAAGGCCATCGTGGGATCGCGCACGCGTCCCACCGCCCGCAAGACGCTCAACCGGGCCACGGATATGAAAATGCCTGTCGGCTCCGCCATCAAGCCCATCGCCGTCTATGCGCCCGCCCTGGAAATGGGCTACTCCCCCGCCAGCATCGTCTATAACATTCCCGTGCCCATCACCGGGTGGACCGGGTCGGACGGCAAGGACACCTGGCCCAAGAACTACGGCGGGGGCGATTATGTGGGCCCCGAAACCCTCCGCAACGGCATGAAGCGCAGCCATAACGTGGCCGCAGCGCAGACGCTTCTGACCATGGTCGGCGTGGACCGGTCGGTGGATTTCCTCATGCGCATGGGGGTGGACCGCGACAACATCGATGCCACGCCCTTTGGCCTGTCGCTTGGCTCCAGCGGCATCACCCCGGTGCAGCTGGCCGTGGCCTTCGGCGTGCTGGGCAATGGGGGTGTGTATCAGGAGCCGATCTCTTTCCTGGGTATCTCGGACAGCGCCGGGAACGTGGTCTATGACAGCCATGCCCAGCAGGAGCGGCGGCAGGTGTTCCGCCCCTCCACGGCATGGATGATCGTGGACATGTTGAAGGACGTGGTTTCCGGCGGCACGGCCACCGCCGCCAAGATCAGCGGGCAGACCGTGGCCGGTAAAACGGGCACCAACAGCGACCAGCGCGGCGTCACCTTCGTGGGCATGACGGGTTGGTATGTCAGTTCCATCTGGGTGGGACACGACAACTACAAGCCCCTGTCCTCCAAGACCACGGGCAGTTCCGGTGCGCTGCCCATCTGGAAGAGCTACATGACCAAGATTCACGAGGTCAAGGGGCTGGACAACCGTGATATCATCGAGGCCAATCCTGAGGACGTAGGGCTGGTCAAGGTGACGACCTGCGCCGTCAGCGGCCAGCTGGCCACCGAAGCCTGCTACAACGACAGCAAGGGCTACGGCGTGGTGACCGATTACTGGTATGAGCCCACGGTGCCCACCGTCTCCTGCCAGATGCATCAGTCCGTGGTTACCTGCACGCAGACCGGCATGCTGGCAACGGAGTTCTGTCCCAGCACCACCACCACGGGCGTGGTTGTCATTCCCAATGGCCACCCGCTCAGCGCCTATGTCAATGACAGCCAATACGGGCCGGTCATCGCCGAGTATCTGGGCACGGCCAACAGCCTGGGCTACTGTACGCTGCACACCAGCTATGAAACCTCCACCGGAGGCGGCTGGGCCGATGGCGGCTTTACCGACGGTTCCACCGAAAACTCGCTGGTACCTGACGCACGGCAGCTCCTGCAAAGCGCTTATGACCTGATGGGTTCCATGGACGCTTCCTCCGCGGCCTACGCAAACATTCAAAGCGCAGCCGCCACGCTGGAAAGCATCCTCTCCAGCGGCAATCCGGGAATGGCCGACGTAGCCGGAGCCATGGCCCTGCTCACGCAGGCCATGGCGGGGGCCTACTGACCGGATCTAAAGAAAAAACAGGAGCCGGGGCACGCCATGTGCTCCGGCTCCCGCTTCAGCGTGTCGAAAAAGTCCGGCTGCGCCGGCCTTTTCCGCCAGATACATAAGAAATGTTTGCGCCAAGGGGCGCAAACTCCCCGCCCGCCCGGCAAAGCCGGGCGATACGAATTGACTTTGGAGGGCTGCGGCCCTCCAAACCTCTCAAAAGGGTTTTCAGACAGTCTGAAAACAGGAGCCGGAGCACGCCATGTGCTCCGGCTCCCGCTTTTCTGCTTTTTCAGCCATCCAGCCCGGCGGACTGGCGCTCCATATTCTCCACCACGATATCGTGGATATCGCCCAGCGAGGCGCAGTATTCCAGCACCTGCCAAGGCTCATTGGTATGGTAATGGATCTTGATCAGCTCGTCGTCGCCCACGGCCAGCAGGCAATCGCCCTTGATATTGTTGGTAATGTAATCATTGATACGGTCCTCGTCCAGACCCGTGCCTTCAATCAGCAGTTGGGTGTCGAATTTGTATTCCAGCATGTGTTTTTCCTCCTTCTGACGCCGGGCTTCTCAGCGGATGCCCAACAGGTCCATCGTACGGGGCAGTCCTGCCAATGCATCGGCCACCTTGGCGGTATCGCATCCGCTGAGCAGCATCAGCGGGACCACCCAGTTGCTGGCCGCCATATCGGC
The DNA here is from genome assembly GCA_900540045.1 of uncultured Eubacteriales bacterium. Classification (GTDB taxonomy): domain Bacteria; phylum Bacillota; class Clostridia; order Christensenellales; family Aristaeellaceae; genus Limiplasma; species Limiplasma merdipullorum. Next base: position 6,780 of record UQEF01000080.1, read on the forward strand.
CGCCGCCAGGAAACCGCCGCGTACCTTGCGCGAGGCCACCTCAATGAAGCGTCGCATGCCGGCCGCCATGGCGTCTGGGAGCACGAGCTCCGCCTGGGAGAGCACACGCTTGAGCTCTGTGAACCATTTCTCCGCATCGCTGAGCATGGGGTGCGAATCGGCGCGAATGGCGGTGAAGGATTCCAGCGAAGCCGCCTCCACGGGCTGCCATTGTGCCGCACGGCCAAACCCACGCTTGAACATGGCCGGCACGCTGATTACCGGATACGGCAGCAGGCGGTCGGGTTCGGGCATGGTGCTTTCATCCGTCAGGAACAGGGTTTTGTGGCCGTAGACGGTCATGGTTTCCGTCCCGAGGGGCTGTACGGTCACGGTGGGCGTGCGGCGGCCATCCTCAGGCAGCAGGCTGATCATTTCCACATATGCGCCGGGGCATACCGCAGCAGACACGCTCTTGAGCCCAAAGCTCTCCAGCAGCACATCCGCAAAGAGCTGTGCGTCGGCAAGGGTGCGGGCACGGAAGCACAGCGCATCATACAGCGAGAAATTGATCAGCAGGCTCACGGCCTCGTCGTCGCTGATGCTAAAGCCGCTGTCGTTCATATGCACGCGCAGTTGCTCGGCCAGTTCCTGCTGGGTATAGGTGCGTCCCACCACAGGCGAAAGCAGCACCCGCTGTTCCCCCGCCCCGCTTAGGCAGCTCATTTGCCCTGCGATAAACTCGGTCAGCCGGGAAGCGTTTTCCGTGCTGAGGGCGCGGGATTGCTCCAGAAGCTCCTCACGCTGGCGCGAAAGCCGGTCCACCTCTTTTTTCAGGCGCTCCGCCTCGTCGCGCCGCTTCTGCGAAAGCGAGGCAATGGCTTTTTCCCGGAATTTCTTTTCGTTCTCCTTTGCCGTTTCCAGCTGCATCAGCAGGCTGATACGGTCGGCCTCAATCTCAGCCAGCTGCTCGCGGGCGGCGGCGGCGGCGTTGAGGTTGATCCCGCCACGGCGCAGCGCGGCAGCAACATCCGTGGTAAAGGCTTCGTTTTCCATCAGCATGTCCATGGCCTGCTGGCGCATGTCGGCGTTCTGCCAGACGTATTCCATGCAGGTTCGCAGGCTTTCGATCGGGTTTTCCACCAGGCCGTAGGTCCCGCTGCCCAGTTCCTCCCCCATGATCTCATCCCGCTGGCCGCGCATCTGCCGTTCGACCACATGATGCATGCTCTCCGGATGGCGGCGCGTGCGGACAATTTTTTCACCCACGTTCACCAACGGTGTACCTGAAAAACGTGCGACCGTCTGGGGAGCTTCTTCCTCCGGCTCGGGAGCGTCGTTTGTCAGGCGGTTGGCGCCTTCGCTGAGGGGCTGAGCCAGACGGGAAATCTGCTGTTCAAAAGGCAGGTCGCTGTCCAGAATATCCAGATGCGCGCCAATGGGCAGAGCCTCTTCTGCTTCTTCCCTGGGCGGCTGCTGGACGGTAGCCTCTGCGGCGGCTGCGGCCTCGCGTGCCTTCTGCTCCTCTTCCTGGCGCACAATCTCGGCAGCGCGCTCCACCCGGCGGGTATGGGGGTCCTGTTTGACGGGCTTTTCCGGCTTGGCCTCCGCTTTGACCGGGGCTTCGGGCTTCTCCTTGCGGGGCTTTTCTTCAGCCTTGGCCTTGGACTCGCTCTTCCTGGCCTTTTCCTCCTCCGAGGCTGCGGCGCGCTCCTTGCGCCGCAGGCTGTTGCGGCGCTGACGCCAGTTCAGGGTTGCCTCCGGATCCCAGTAAATGCTGTGCCGGCCCAGCGCAGGCGTTTCCACGGTGTGCAGCAAAAAGCGGTCGTTGCCAAAGGGCTTGAGCCCTTCCACCGCCGCCTTGAGCGCCTGTTCCTTTTCCACAGGACCATACAGCATTTTGTCCTTATGCAGAAGCACCTTGGCCGTCAGCGCATGGGAAGCATCCGTTCCCGGTTCCACCACCTCGAAGCAGCCGTCCTCAGCCAGCTCACAGATCACATCCGAATAGATCGCGTACTGGTTTCTTTCTCCCTCCTCAGGGGCATAGTTGCGGTTCTGCCGCACTTTCATCAGCTCTTTGCCTTCGCTGGCGAGCTGGATGGCGCACAGGCCGCCGGCCTCGCGCATCCTTTCCTTAAAAGTGCTCTGCTCCCGCTTGTCTGGCACGATGCGCAGACTGCCCTCATCGGGAAAATCGTCCGCGCCGCCGTGAAAAACATTTCCCTCGCGGGTGCAAAGCGGTATGACGCGGAAAATGACGCGCTGCCTGTTGTCCTCCTCTACATAGGCAAGCGTGATGGTACCGTTGATCTCCTTCATACACTAACCCCTTACATCATATCGGTGTGTCCATGGCATAACAAAATTATGAATGAACCATGAACACGATGATAGTTTAATCTCGATTTCCGTTTTCGTCAATAGTTTCCCCAATTTTGCTGAAAAGATATCAAAATGACTGGATTTTGGAAGCTGCAACGCATGTAACACTTCACATATCCGTCTTGACAATTTAATATTTTCGTAATATATTAAGTATGTAACCTGTGAGGGATACGGCCCGCTTTTCCCACTGCAAAGGAGGAACTGATTCACATGGTCCTTTATGAGGCATATAGCGGCATATACCGCCACCTGCGGCGGATCTTTTGCACCGCACTGGCCCTGATGATCGGTTGGAGCTGCATGACGCTTCCCCAGGCAGCCCTGGCGGCAGATGCGGGCGTGACCAACGCCAAGGTAGTGCTGCGCAAAGAAGCCGACAAGGAATCCAGTGCGCTGCAAACCGTGCCGGAAGGCGAAGAAGTGGATATCCTGGGCAAATCCGGAGACTGGTACAAAGTGCGCTACGGCAACTTTACCGGCTATATGATGAAGAAATACGTAACCCAATCCCCTTCCGCCGCCGTTGCAGCCGCCGCCAGCATCAAAGCATTGGGCAGCGCGCCGGGCATCATGCGCATCGGGGATGAAAACAGCGACGTCAAAAAGCTCCAGCAGGCGCTGAATATCCTGGGATACTACGACGGCAAGATCGACGGGATCTACGGCGACGGTACCACCAAAGCCGTCACCCAGTACCAGAAGGATGAGGGGCTGGAAGCCGACGGCTACGCGGGCACCTCCACGGTGACCAGCATCTTCGGCAGCTGCAGCAAAACCTCCATGACCACCCAGCCGGAGCCGGGCAGCAGCGCTTCGTCCTCCTTTTCGTCGTCCAGCTCAAAGTATCCCACCGTTTCCAGCATCTCGGAAATCGGTTCCGCGCCCGGTACCAGCCGCGAGGGTGACAGCGGGTCCAACGTGGTCAAGCTCCAGCAGGCACTGGAATGCCTGGGTTATTATGACGGAGCCATTGACGGTGTGTACGGCGAAGGAACGGTGTCTGCAGTCAAGCAATTCCAGAAGAAGCGCAACATGAAAGACGACGGCATTGCCGGCTCTTCCACCATCCGCGTTCTCTTCGGCTCAGTGGGCACCTCCTCTTCCTCCTCCAGCTCCAAGACCTACGAAACCGAGGTGCTGGACTGGTTTGAGGACAAAGTGACCAACGTAATTCCCAAGAATGCCCGTTTTACCATTAAGGACGTAAAAACCGGCAAGACCTTTGAGGTCGTCCGCTGGTCCGGCTACAATCATATTGATGCCGAGCCCCGCACTGCCGAGGACACCGCCACCATGAAGAGCATCTACGGGGGCGAATGGAGCTGGAGCCGGCGTGCCATCCTGATTCTCTATAACGGCCACGTCTACGCTGCCTCCATGAACGGCATGCCGCACGGCACTACCACCATTTCCTCCAATAACTTTGACGGACATTTCTGCATTCACTTCAAGAACAGCAAAACCCACGAGAGCGACAAGGTCGATCCCGACCATCAGGCGGCGGTGACCACCGCCAGCAAGGCGACCTGGTAATGAATGCAGCATACGGCCCGGCCCCGCACAAGGGAGCCGGGCCGCTTTTTGGCTTACAGCGTTTCCGGATCAATGATGCCGGCGATGGTGATGTCACTGGGCGGCGGGTCCTTCAGGTCCAGCATGAGCGCGGCCTCCTTGCGGCCAATCATGTACACCACATCCCCGATACCTGCCTGGCGCGTGCCGTCGCAGGCGATAATGAGCCCCTTTTCCTGGCCGTTGACGATCTGACGGACCACCAGCAGCTTGATGCCCTCCAGCGTGGGGGTTTTGACCGTGCAGACCACGGACCCCACAACCTTGCCGATGTTCATGCCCTTCCCCCTAGTGGCAGGCTACGTGTTTGCCCTGCCAGGTATAGCAGTCCACCACGCCGCAGATGGTGACGCTGGCGATAAGCGTCTTGTCACCGGTAATCATCTGAGCCGCGCCGCCGTCGTTGTTGACCAGCACGATATCACCAATGCCCGCGTCCGCCGCGTCCAGAGCGATCAGCTCCTCGCCGGTCATCTCTCCCTCCAACGTGAGGTGACGCACCTTAAGCAGCTTGTATCCGCGGTATTTTTCGTATTTGACGGTAGAAACCACCGTGCCCGTCACGCGCGCGATCTTCATGAGGCATTCCCCTTGTCATACACGCGCTTGCCCAGAATGTCCACAAAGTCCACGATGCCCACTATGGAGCTGTCCACGGGTTTATTGGTGGTCAGGTCGGTCTGGCGCGACGAGCTGCCGCCCGCCCACATCACGATTTCCCCCTCACCCGCGCCCACCGTGTCCACGGTGATGAAGGGCGCGCCCTTCTCCTCAAAGGTGTCCATGTCGATGGGCACGGCCACCAGCAGCTTGAGCCCATGCAGCCGGTCCGACTTGCGTGTGCTGACCATGCTTCCGATCACTTTCGCCAGCTGCATGCCTCCGCCTCCTTTGCCTTGTCGTAGGTGCGCGTGCCGCGCATGTTGATGGAATCCACGATGCCATAGATGGTGTAATCCGAAGCGACCTTGCTGGACGTATCCGACTGCCGGGCGGAACTTCCGTAGGCGCAGAACACCAGGTCGCCCTCGCCTGCGCCCACGTCATCCACGCAGACCACATAATCGTCCTTCATCGCCAGGGTATCCAGCTCCACGGGCTGTACAATCAGAAGCTTGGCCCCATGCAGCGTATCGACCTTATTGGTGCTTACCACATTGCCCGTAACCCGCCCTACCAGCATAGGGGCCTCCTTCAGCCGTTTTTGGGCCGGGTGCTGTTGCGCACGATCAGCTTGCCGCCGATAAGCATGTGCATGCCCGGCCAGTCGGGATATTTGATGCGCTTGCGGATCATGTCCACGGCCAGCATGCCCATGGCCGACCGCGATATGCGCATGGTGGTCAGCGCCGGCATGGTGACGGCGCTGAAGGGAATATCGTCAAAGCCGATGATGGACATGTCCTCCGGGATGCTGTATCCCGCCTCGCGGATGGCTTTAACCGCGCCGATGGCCACGGTATCGTTGTCGGCCACCACCGCGCCGTGCGGCACGTAAGCACCGCTTTTAATCAGGTTTTTCATGTCCTCAAACGCGCCGTCCACCGTGGGCTTGAGCCAGATGGGTTCGGGAGCGGGCAGACCCAGCCGTTCCAGTTCGGCCAGGTATCCCTCGTAGCGTTCATCGCAGTTGTTCACGGGCTGGGTGAATTTGAAATAGCCGATTTCACGGTATCCCAGATCGTAGAGGTAATGGACCACGTTGGCCATCAGGGCCCGGTTGGCCATGACCACGCTGTCGATATTGTCCAGGATGATGTTATTGTCCAGCACCACCACAGGTACGGTGAAGAGCTTGAGCAGGGGATAGTCCGGCTCGCGCAGCTCGGTGCCGATGACGATGACGCCGTCGGGCGGGTTCTGCATCAGCTCGCGGATGGTGGCCGCCGCGGTCTTGGCCTCGCAGTTGCACATGATGAGGTCAAAGGCAAAGCGCCGGCACTCGCTTTCGATGCGGTCGATGATGGAGGCGATAAAGCCCTGATTTTCTTCCAGTGCGATGCCGTGCGCACGGAACTTGAGTACCATCAGACGAAAGCGCTCAACCTTTTTTTTCTGAAGCGCCGGCGCATAGCCGCACTCCTCCACCACGCTCATTACCCGGCGGCGCGTCTCCTCGCTTACCCCTTTTTTATTGTTCATCACCAGCGAGACCGCCGCGGGCGATACGCCCGCGATGGCCGCGATTTCCCGGATGGTCATGCCTTTCACTCACTGTCCGCTTTAAATTCGGCATATCCTTTCATCAGCAGGGCGGCCACCGCCGCGCCGGGGTCCAGCAGCTCGCGCGAGGCCTCGCCACGGATGGCCATGCGGCCATGCCTGGCCAGCATGCCGCGCGTGTTTTCAAACGCCTTCCATGCCGCGTCCGCCGCCGCCTGCGCCGCTTCGGCGCCGATGGGGCCTGCCTGCGCCGCCTCAGCAAGAACCTTCACCGCCGGGGCCAGCCCATCCAGGAACGTCTTGTCCCCCACCTCGGCCTTGCCGCGGTTCTTCACGCCTTCCAGATACGCCTCGAACAGCTGCGCCTCCTGTGCGGAGGTCAGCTGCTCCGTGCCCTTCAAGACCTTGCCCGCGTTCATCAGGCCGCTGGCCATCAGCGTGCCCATGGTGGAGGGCACGGCGCTGGCCATGGCCTTGCCCGCCTGATAGCACAGCTTGCCCACGTCCGCAAGTTCGGATGCGTTGGCCGCGTCGCTGGCGGCGCGGAAGCCGTCGCTCATGGTAAGCCCCAGGTCGCTGTCGCCCACCACGCTGTCCAGCTCGATCAGCCAGTCGCGCTTCTGCGCCATCACATCGGCCCAGCGGGCCAGCAGGGCGCGCAAATCGGTCGCATTCATCCCAACGCCCCCTTACAGCTGAAACTGTTTGAAGAAGGGGGTATCCGCCGGCGCGGAGAGGTA
>UQEF01000081.1 GCA_900540045.1 uncultured Eubacteriales bacterium
TATCTGGCAACGGATTTGACGGTGCTGCTTTTATCCCTCAGCTATATCCCGCCGGTCAAGATCGCGTGTTCGCTGGTTACCGTGACGATTTCCTCATTTCTGATTGGAAAGCTGGAAGGCAGAGGAGAAAAGGCGCAAACGACAGCATAAGTCCCGGCATCTGGAGAGTGATCCATGGGCCACCCCGTTTGATGTCACAGGAACCTGCCGCTTTTGGCATTGCTTAAGCGTCGCAGCGGCTTAAAGAGGCGCTTTTTGCAGACAGAGCGCCGCCCCGGTCCGCTGCAGGACGGGGCGGCGCGTCGTTAGATCAGGAATTAGAGGAGGATCGCATGTTCTAACAGGACGGGTCGAAATCCAGCGCCTGCCTGAGCAGTTCCTTTCCCTTGCGTTCCCAGCGCGAAATCTGCGGCTGTCCCACGCCGAAGCGCTCGGCCAGCCGGGCCTGGGACCAGCCTTGCCCATAGCGCAGCCAGAGCACCTGCGCATAGGGGCTTGGCAGGCGGGTAAGCGTATCCTTCAGCAGCACCCAATCCTCAAAGCCTTCGCCGGGAGCGGAGGCCGTCTGTACGTCCAGCGCGCCGTCTGCGCGGCGCATGCGGTCGCGCGCGGCCAGCATCTCGCCCAGCAGGCCGGGTTCCACGCCCACGGCCTGCGCCAGCTCCCGCACGGTGGGTTCGCGGCCTTCGCGGGCGTTGAGCTTCCCCCGGGCGCTTTCCACCGCGGTGAGGATGCGCGCCTCGGCGCGGGGCACGTGCATAGGGCCCGCACGGCGGCATAGCTCGCGCAGCGCACCCAGCACAAAGGGGATGGCATAGGTCGAGAAGCGCACGCCCCGGCGGGCATCGAATCGGGCGGCGGCCCACAGCAGCGCCGCCTCGGCCTCTCCGATGAGCTCCTCGCGAGGCACCCCTCTCCCGAAAAAGCGTTTGGCGCAATATACCGCCAGTCCGTAGTGTGCGCGCTCCGGCCGGTCAGCCGATCTCGTCAAGCATTCGCTCACGGTGCAACCCTACCTCGCCGGTGATGTATTTGCGCATGGTGACGGTCGTCCCCCTGTCCACGGCGCTGTCCACCTCGACCGCGTCCATGAAGGTCTGCATCACGCAAAAGCCCATGCCGCTGCGCTCCGCACCGTCGCCGGTGGAATAGAAAGGCTGCATGGCCTTTTCCACATCCGCGATGCCACAGCCCTCGTCGCGGATGACCACGGTCAAAAGCCGCCGGTCGCCGTATTCCGCGCTCATATGCACCAGTCCGTCCTCCCGGCCCCGGTACCCGTGCACGATGGCGTTGGTCACCGCCTCGCTTACCGCGGTTTTGATATCGGCCATCTCCGGCAGCGTGGGATTGAGCTGCACGGCAAAGGCCGCGATGGCCACCCGCGCGAACGCCTCGTTCTGCGGCAGCGCGGAAAAGGTGAGTTCCATTTGATTCTGCATCACAGCCGACCTCCCCTGATGTCATCCTCCACGCCGATCACGCGGTCCAGCCCTGAAAGGCGGAACAGCTTTTCCACCGGCGGCTGCATGTGCATTACGCTCAGGCTTCCGCCACGCGCCTGCAGCGCGCGCAGCCGCCCCAGCAGCATCCCGATCCCCGAGGAATCCATGAAAGTCAGGTTCTCCAGGTCCAGCACCAGGTGTGTGATGGTCTGGTCTTCCAAAAGCTCGTCCAGCCTGCGGCGAATCTGCGGGGCTGCAAAATGGTCCAGCTCACCCGCGATGACCACCGTGACGGCGCTTCCGAGCGGCTTTGCTCCAAGCATGACTCATCCTCCGTTCCGGTTGTTTCGCGTGTAGGATTCGTGTATTGTCACAGATATCCTTTGACGAATTTGGTCTACTTATGCAGACAAGCGCATTTTTTCAAGCAGCCCAAAAAAGCACAGGCGATCTTCGCCTGTGCCAAACCCGTCAAAAAGGCCCTCTGGGAGATTCGAAGGAAAACCCTCTGCGTCCTTTCCTCAATAATAGCGCTTTTCAATCGCCCGTGGCATTATGCCAGCAAAAACGCTTCCACCGCCTGGCGGAACCCCTCCGGATTGGTCCGGGCGATAAAGTGGTCGCCGGGGAGGATCTCAAGCTGCGAGTTGGGCAGGCTCCGCGCGATCAGGCGGGTGTGCTTCTCTCGAATCATGTCATGGGTTCCGGCGATCACCAGCGCGGGCGCAGCGATGCGGCCAAGCGCTGAGGGCCGGATATGAGGCTCCCGCACCATCAGGCCAAGCAGCTCCGCCTTGCGCCCGGCTCGCGGGCTGACCCGCGCCAGCACTGAGGCCAGGCAGTAGTCCAGCACGATGGGAATCTGGACCGAGGGCTTCACACCCGAGGGGTCCAGGTTGGCGCCATTGAGAATCAGCCGGTCCACCCTGTCCGGATAGGCAAGCGCGAAGGTGAGCGCGATGTTCCCGCCGTCCGAAAAGCCCAGCAGGCTGGCCTTTTGGATGCCTTGCGCGTCCATGAAATCCCGCAGGTCCCGCGCGAACTGGCCAATGGTGAACGGAGCGCTTCCCCGCGGCGATTTGCCGTGCCCTCTCGTATCCAGCGCGATCACCCGGAAATGCCGGGCCAGCGCGGCGATGTGCGGGGCAAAGTAGGTGCCGTCCTCCCCGTTCCCGTGCAGGAGGATCAGCGGTGTGCCGCTGCCGGCTTCGGTGAAAGCAAGTGCGATATCCATGGCGGCTTCCTCACTGAATGGTGGCGGTAAACTTGAGCAGCGTTATGCTGGGACTGTTGAACAGCCGTCCCTTGAGAGGGTGGGCCTCGCTGGCGCCCAGACCGCCCGAAATATACTGGTTGATGCTGTTGACGCGCTGCATGCCCATCAGCCCGTCATCCGGGGGAAGCCAGCCTATGTCCGGCACATACAGCGCCCCCATGCCCGGCACGCGCCACTGACCGCCGCAGTAATGCCCCGCCAGAAGCAGGTTGATGGTGCGGAAGCTGAATACCTTCTCCTCATCCGCCCATTCCAGGCTGGTGCGGATATAGTCCTGAATCAGCGGCACATGGGTTACGGCGATTTGCAGATCGGTAGAGAGCATTTCCTGCTGCGCGGCCACGGCGCGTTCCATGGCATCCAGGCGGTAGCACAGCGCGCGGTAGCTGGCGCCGCCCTCCGCTTCGTACTGCTGGCCCAGCGCCTCCATATCTTCCTTCTGCTTGGTCAGGCTCTTAACCATGCCCGCGGCGTCCACATCATAGAGGTATTCCGGCACAAACCATATGCCGCGCTTGCCTACCTCCTGCCGTACGGGTGCGTCCAGGTAGGTGGCGCCCTCCTGCTGCGCGGCGAGCACCCAGTCGGCGAGCACCTCCGGCGTGCCCCTCGGGGTGGAGATCACCGGCGCGGGGTCGTCGTCGCCCGCCACGAAATACACCGGCGCTTCAGGCTTGAGCTGCTTCAGGGTATGGATCAGCGTGAGCATGGGCTCGTAGTTGCCGTCGCTGCCCACCATGTCGCCGGTCATCACCACGGCCTGAAAGGCCTTGCCCTTGAGCAGAGATTGCCACAGTTCCATGTCGCTGCCGACCGGCCCGGCATGCAGGTCGCTGATGTGAAGCACCGTAAAGCCTTCAAAGGTCTTGTCCATGCCCATGACGGACACGCGCTCCTCCAGCAGCGCCACATGGCTGTTGACCGCCTGATTGAGCAGCAACGCAGCCAGTATCACGGCCAGCAACATGCCCAGCATCGTAAGCAGGCAGCCCCCCCTGCCGGTTTTCTGCTTTTCGGGGGCAAAGATGTAGTCGCTCTTGCGTTTTCCCATTTCATTCACCCCCAACATATTGTAGTATCATCATAAGGGGAGGCATCCTTGCAAGTCAACGGCCTGTTTCTAAGAAAAGCATTACGCTTTTTGGGAAGAAGCGCGCAGTTTCGGCATAAATCCGATATATCCAGTCACAGATGTTTTACACTTGTAAACGGCTTTACCCCCACATTTGTCCCTCCTGTCAGATATCGGAGCCACACCCGCAAATACTCCCATTCTTTCCAGCTTTGCCAGCTATCATGCGCTGGATATGCGCTATCTGAAAAATTTTTGGGTTTCGGTTGACAAAAAAATTTTTCCGCATATAATGTCCGATGTACAACTGTTGCATATAAAACATTCTGCAACTCTGGAGGTGCCAATGCAACGAAAGATCGGAATTGACATTCACCGTCTGGACAACCGCATTCGACGCTGTGTGCAGCACACTGCCACGCAGCACGAAATGGAGGCGGTCAGCGGTACCAACGGCCGCATCATCCGCTTTTTGAGCGAGCATACGGACCGGGACATCTATCAGAAGGATCTGGAAAGCGAGTTCGGCATCACCCGCTCCACCGCGTCGCGCGTCCTGCGGCTGATGGAGCAAAAGGGACTGGTGGAACGGCAAAGCGTGCCTCAGGATGCCCGGCTGAAAAAGCTGGTGCTGACGGAGCGTTCCCGCAGGCTGGTGCAGGAGATGTGCCAAACCGGCATGACCATAGACACCCGGCTGTTGCGGGGTTTTTCGCCCGACGAGGTACAGACGCTCTACGGCTTTCTGGACCGCATGTTCCGAAATCTGGAGTAGCGGTGCTTGCGGACCGTTTCAAAACAAGGAGGGTAAGCAATGGTAAAACGCCTGATGAAAAGCATTCGGGAGTTTAAGGGCGCATCCATCAAGGCGCCGATTTTTGTATCCCTGGAGGTGGTGATGGAGGTAGTCATTCCGTTGATCATGGCCGACCTGATCGACCGGGGCATCAACGGCGGCAACATGCCCTACCTCCTCAAAACAGGTCTGATTCTGGTCTTGGCGGCGCTGATGTCGCTGTGCTTCGGCGCGCTGGCAGGCAAGTACGCCGCCACGGCCTCGGCCGGGTTTGCCAAGAACCTGCGCAGGGACATGTACAGCCATGTGCAGGAATATTCCTTTTCCAACATCGACAAATTCTCCACCGGCGGCCTGGTCACGCGTCTGACCACGGACGTAACCAACGTGCAGAACGCTTATCAGATGGTTGTCCGCATTGCGGTGCGCGCACCATTCATGCTGATCTTCTCCCTGGGCGCCGCCATCTGCATCGACTGGCAGCTCTCGGTGATCTTCCTGGCCTTCATTCCGGTCCTGGGTATTGGCCTGTACCTGGTCGCCACCCACGCTCATCCGATTTTTGAGCGTGTGTTCAAGCTTTACGACCGCCTCAACGGCGTAGTGGGCGAAAACCTGCGCGGCATCCGCGTAGTCAAGTCCTTTGTGCGCGAGGCGCATGAGGATGAGAAGTTCGACGCCATCTCGCAGGACATCTATCAGGATTTTTCCCTCGCTGAACGCATTCTGGCTTTCAACATGCCACTGATGCAGTTCTCCGTGTATGGCTGCATGCTGCTCATCAGCTGGTTCGGCGCGCAGGCGGTGGTAGCCTGCGGCGGAGACGCGGCGCTCGGCCTGTCCACAGGTGAGCTGACCAGCCTGTTCACCTACACCATGCAGATCCTTTCCAGCCTGATGATGCTGAGCATGGTGTTTGTCATGATCGTCATCTCCCGCGCCTCCATGGAGCGCATCGACGAGGTGCTTCAGGAGCCCAGCGCGATCGTATCGCCCGAAAACGCGGTCACCAAGGTGGCGGACGGCTCCATCGTCTTTGACAACGTGACGTTCCGCTACAACGCCAAGGCGGAAAAACCGGTTCTGGATCATGTGAGCCTGAACATTGCCTCCGGGCAGACGGTCGGCATCCTGGGCGGCACAGGTTCGTCCAAGTCGAGCCTGGTGCAGCTGATTCCGCGCCTGTATGATGTGAGCGAGGGCAGCGTGTCGGTGGGCGGCGTGGACGTGCGCCGCTATGACCTGGAAGCCCTGCGCGACGCCGTAGCCTTCGTGTTGCAGAAGAACGAGCTGTTCTCCGGCACCATCAAGGACAACCTGCGCTGGGGCAACGAGCACGCCACCGACGAGGAAATGATCCATGCCTGCAAGCTGGCGCAGGCCGACGGCTTCATCCAGTCCTTCCCCGACGGGTATGACACCTATATTGAGCAGGGCGGCACCAACGTATCCGGCGGGCAGAAGCAGCGCCTGTGCATTGCGCGCGCGCTGTTGAAAAATCCCAAGGTCCTGATTCTGGACGACTCCACCAGCGCCGTGGATACCGCCACCGATGCGTTGATCCGTCACGCGTTCCGTGAGGAGATTCCCAACGTGACCAAGATCATCATCGCCCAGCGTGTGGCCAGCGTGATGGATGCGGACCAGATCGTGGTGCTGGACGAAGGCCGGCTGATGGATGTAGGCACCCACGATGAACTGATGAGCCGAAGCGCCATTTACAGAGAAGTGTATGAATCCCAGATGAAGGGAGGCGATGAGGAATGATGCGGGGTATGAGAATGCGCGGGGGCGTCAAGCCCCAGGATGTGGGCCGGACGGTTCGCAGGCTGATGAGCTATGTGGCGCGCTACCGCCTGCGGCTGATGCTGGTGGTGCTGTGCATCATTCTCAGCGCCGTGGCCAGCGTGCTCAGCTCCACGTTTATCGGCGTGTTGATCGACGATTATATCTCCCCGCTGCTTTTGCAGGCCAATCCCGTTTTTACCGGTCTGGCCAGGGCCCTGGGCGTGATGGTCTGCGTCTATGTGGTGGGCATGATCAGCGGCTATTTCTACAACCGGCTGATGGTCACCGTGGCGCAGGGTGTGCTCAAGGATGTGCGCGACGAGATGTTCGCTCATATGCAGACGCTGCCCATCCGCTACTTTGACACGCACAGCCATGGCGAGGTGATGAGCCATTTCACCAACGACACCGACACCCTGCGCCAGATGATCGCCCAGGCGCTTCCGCAGGTGCTGTCCTCTGTGGTTTCGCTGGTGGCGGTGGTCTGTGCCATGCTGTCGCTGAGCCTGTGGCTGACGCTGTTTGTGCTGGCCTTTGCAGTGCTGATGCTGTACATCACCAAGCGGGTAAGCGGGCAGAGCGGCAAATACTTCGTCAAGCAGCAGCAGTCCCTGGCCGATGTAAACGGCTACATCGAAGAGATGATCAACGGCCAGAAGGTAGTCAAGGTATTCTGCCATGAGCAGAAGGCCGTGGAGGAATTTGACCGCCGCAACGACGAGCTGTGCCGCAACGCCACCGCGGCCAACAAGTTCGCCAATATTCTGGGGCCGGTCAACAACAACCTGGGTCATCTGCTCTATGTGCTGCTGGCCGTGGTGGGCGCGGCCATGAGCCTGGCCGGGCTGCCCAACGTGGGGCTGTCCGGCGCGGGCACGATCACGCTGGGCATGATCGCCTCGTTCATGACCCTGTCACGCAGCTTCGTGATGCCGCTGAGCCAGGTCAGCCAGCAGCTCAGCTCGGTTATCATGGCCCTGGCGGGCGCAGAACGCATCTTCCACCTGATGGATGAACCCAGCGAGCACGACGACGGCTATGTGACGCTGGTCAATGCGCGCCGGGAGAACGGCCAGCTCGTGGAAAGCCAGACCCGCACCGGGCTGTGGGCCTGGAAGCATCCGCATCATGACGGCACCGTGACCTACACCGAGCTCAAGGGCGATATCGTGCTGGATGACGTGGATTTCGGCTATGTGCCGGACAAGACCGTTCTGCACAACATCTCCCTCTACGCGAAGCCGGGTCAGAAGATCGCCTTCGTGGGCGCGACGGGCGCGGGCAAAACCACCATCACCAACCTGCTCAACCGCTTCTACGACATCGCCGACGGCAAGATCCGCTATGACGGCATCAATATCAACAAGATCCGCAAGAGCGACCTGCGCCGCTCGCTGGGCATGGTTTTGCAGGATGTCAACCTCTTTACCGGTACGGTGATGGAAAACCTGCGCTACGGAAAGCTCGACGCCACGGACGAGGACTGCATCCGTGCCGCCAAGCTCGTCAATGCCGACGCCTTCATCCGCATGCTGCCCAATGGCTACCAGACCGTGCTCACCGGCGACGGCAGCGGACTGAGCCAGGGCCAGCGACAGTTGATCTCCATCGCGCGCGCGGCCGTGGCCGACCCGCCCGTGATGATTCTGGACGAGGCTACCTCCTCCATCGACACCCGCACGGAGAGCATCGTGCAAAAGGGCATGGATGCCCTCATGCGGGGGCGCACGGTGTTCGTCATCGCGCACCGCCTGTCCACGGTCCGCAATTCCGACGCCATCATGGTGCTGGATCATGGGCGCATCATTGAGCGCGGCAGCCATGAGGACCTGATCGCCCAGAAGGGCGCGTACTACCGGCTGTATACCGGAGCATTTGAGCTGGAGTGAGGGACGCCGGCTGAAAAAAAGGATACGAACGGGGCGCCATCCGGGAGGATGACGCCCCGCTGCGTGTCGAAAAAGGCCGGGCTGTGCCGGTCTTTCCGCCCGGACACGCCAATACCGGCGTTATGCCCGGTCCCGCGCAGTCCTGGCATTTGCTTGACCGGCGGGCTGCATGGAACCGAATGCCCAATACGACCCGAAACAGGCGACAAAACCATGGGCAAGGCCGACGGGGATTGCACGAAAGCAACCGGGACGGCCGGCGTCCTCTGCGGCGTCGAGGCTGCGGTCCCCCTGACTTTCTAACATGGAGTTTGCCGCCGTTTTGAATTGCTGAAAATTCCATATTTTAAAAAGCGTTCCTTTAATAAATGAGATGACATGAAGAAAGGATGATTGAATCAGCCGCCTGCCCGATGTTCCCTTTTCCGGTTGCTCCGATAATACTCTCCAAAGTCCAGAGGAGCGGAGCGTCACATGGGCCATGCCTGCTTTCAGGCGTTGAATCGTGATGGAAGCGGGCCTGTCCTCCCCGGCATGCCAACGCCCCGCATCCGTGCGGTACGGATACGGGGCGTTTGGCCTGGATGGTGGCTTACCGGTATTCCGGCAGCCAGCCCTCGTGTGCGGCAATCATGTCGTCGCAGAGCGCAACGATATCGTCGATGGACAGCTCGCTCTGGCAGTGCGGGTCCAGCATGGCGGCCTGGTAGATGGCGTCCTTTTTCAGCGTCATAGCAGCTTCGATGGTCATCAGCTGCACGTTGATATTGGTGCGGTTCAGTGCGGCGCACTGTTCGGGCAGGTTGCCTACAAAGCAGGGAGTCACGCCGCAGGCATCCACCAGGCAGGGAACTTCTACGCAGGCGTTGCTGGGCAGGTTGGGGATCAGGCCCTGATTGAGCACGTTGCCGCCGATCTTGCAGGGCACGTTGGTCTCCATCGCCTCCATGATGTAGCTGGCATATTCGCGCGTGCGTTCGTGCGCCAGGCTGGGGTTGCGGGTCAGCTCGTCGCGGCGCTTTTCCCAGTCGGCGATTTGCTGCACACAGCGCCGCGGATATTCATCCAGCGGAATGTTGAAGCGGTCGATCAGCTCGGGATATTTGTCCTTGATGAAAAAGGGCAGATATTCCGCGTTGTGTTCGCTGGATTCCGTCACATAATACCCGAAGCGCTTCATGATTTCAAGGCGCACCATGTTGTCGTGCTTTTCGGTCAGCTGCGCCGCGCGCCGCTTGATTTCAGGGTAAAGGTCGTTGCCGCTTCGGTCGGTGATTTCCAGCAGCCATGCCATATGATTGATGCCGGCGATCTTTGCGCGCACATTATCCTCTTCATAGGGCATGCCGACGGTTTTCAGCAGGCTCTCGGCGCATACCTGGACGCTGTGGCACAGCCCCACGGTCTTTATGCCCGTATAGCGCTGCATGGCGCCGGTCAGCATGGCCATGGGATTGGTATAGTTGAGGAACCAGGCATCCGGGCATACGTCCTCCATGTCGCGCGCAAAGTCCATCATCACAGGGATGGTGCGCAGTGCGCGAAAGATGCCCCCGATGCCCAGCGTATCGGCAATGGTCTGCCGCAGCCCGTACTTTTTGGGTACTTCAAAGTCCGTGATGGTGCAGGGGTCATAAAAGCCCACCTGAATGGCGTTGACTGCATAGTTGGCGCCGCGCAGGGCGGCGCGGCGGTTTTCAACGCCGCAATAGGTTTCGATGCGGGCTTTGTTGCCCAGGTTGTTGTTCAGGGCGGTCAGCATCAGGTGGCTTTCCTCCAACCGCTGGGGATCGATGTCATACAGTGCGATGACGCTGTCCGCCAGCGAAGGGGTAAGCATGCTGTCACCGAGTACATTTTTGGCAAATATGGTGGAACCGGCTCCCAGAAATGTGATTTTGGGCATGAAGGACACTTCCTTTCCTGAAAGATGCAATCTGTTGTTTCATTATAGCGAAACGGGCTTCTTGATGAAAGCGCTGCTTTGTTGTACAATGCTGTCAAAATGTTGCATGTGGAGTTGAGCGGCGTGGAAGGATACCTGTCTTTTGAGGATGATGCGCTTCCCCGTGAACTGTTTATATGCCAGTTTGGGGAGGAAGCCTGTGCGCCCGGCTATGGCTTTGGCCCTACCGTCCGTTCGTATTATCTGATTCATTTTGTACGTTCAGGCCGTGGCAAGCTCCACTGTGGAGGCCGCGTATGCCCCGTAGGCCCCGGACAGGGCTTTTTGATCCTGCCGGGAGAGGAGACCTATTATCAGGCCTCCTTTGAGCAGCCGTGGCACTATGCATGGGTGGGGTATCGCGGAACGCAAGCGGAATATCTGACACGGATGGCGGGACTGGACGATATGCACCGGGTTTTTACGCCCGAGGACCCCGCGCTGGTCTGGCAGGCGATGGAGCAGATGCGCCGGGAAGGCCGGGCGCTTTCTCTGACACAGATATCGGCAGTGGGCAACCTTCTGCGCATGATCAGCATGATTGCGCCCGCTAACAATCCGGTCGCTGCGGGCGGGACCGCGCGGCAGTATTGTGAAAAGGCGAAGTGGTATCTGGAAGGGCGTTTTGACCGGGACGTATCCGTACAGGAAACGGCGGATTTCGTAGGGCTCAGCCGCTCCCAGCTCTATCGTGTCATGATGGAGCAGCTGGGCTGTTCGCCCGGAAGGCTGCTGGCAGAGATCCGCATTCGCCATGCACAGCAGCTTCTGAAGACCACATCGCTGACCATGGAGGAAATTGCGCGGCGCATTGGCCTGTGTACGGGGGCGCAGTTTGGAACGCTGTTTCGCAGCATGCAGGGCATAAGCCCCGGAAAATACCGGCAGCAGGAACGCGAAAAGGAGGCGCCGCCGCAACGCCTGGAGCGCTGAGCAGGCGACGGCTGTCCCCTTCACGTTCATCAGGGACGGTGCAAGCTGCTTCACCGCATCAGCCCCCCTGGAAAAGCCGCAGGACGCCACAAAAGGACCCGCCGAAGAAGCCTTCTTCAGCGGGCCCTTTATCCGCGCGGTGCGGGCACTCAGATCTCGTCCTCCAACATGCAGTCGATGACGCCGTCAATGGTCTGGCCTCCATCGATGAAGATGGTTTGCCCCACGATGAAGCTGCTCTTCTTCTTGTCGGCCAGGAACTGGATCATGGGCACGATATCATCCACGGTTCCGCCGCGTCCGGCCGGGATCTTGCGCTCGAAGCCGCGGATATCGCGCTCGCTGTAGCGATCCATGATCTTGGTGTACACCAGCCCCGGCGCGATACAGTTGACGTTGATGCCGTACTTGATAAGCTCCACGCCGATGGACTTGGTGAACATGTTCATGCCGGCCTTGCCTGCGGAATAGGGCAGTGCCTTGCGCTTGACCCACGTCACAAGGCTGTGAACGGAAGAGATATTGATGATGGAGCCGTGAATGCCTTTTTCGATCATGCAGCGGGCGGCAAGCTGGGAGCAGTACGCCGCGGAATTGAGGTTGAGCGCGATTTGCTCATCCCAGTAATCCATGGGCATATCCACAAAGCCGCCCTTGGGCATTTTCAGCGCGCCGCCGGCGTTGTTCACCAGCACATCAATGCGCCCGAAGTGCTGGATAAAGGCATTGAGCATGCGTTCACACTGATCGCGGCGGCCGACGTCGCATTGATAAATCTGTGCGTCAACACCATAGCGGCGGCATTCCTCGGCAACGCTTTGCGCTCCCTCGGGTGTTTTGTTGTAGTTGACGCCCACGTCATAGCCGTCCTTGGCAAATGCGATGACGGTGGCGGCGCCAATGCCGTGGGAAGAGCCGGTAACCAGAATTGCTTTTCTTTCGCTCATTTGAATTCTCCTTTTACATGCATGCTTTCCAGAAACTGCGTGATGGTATAGAGCGGCAGGAACAGGAAGTCCGGCATCACGCCTCCTACCTTGGCGATGAGCCTGCGGGCCAGGCTGGCGGGATCATGGTCCCCCAAATCCCACGCATTGCGCAGAAAAGCCGCATATTCATCCATGCAGGAAGCACAGGCATCAATATAAGCCGCCGCAGCGTCGGAACCCTCCGCAAGGCTGCCCAGGGGCAGATAGTCATGTCCGGCCACGATGCGGCGTATGGGCAGCTGTTTGAGCTTTTTCAGCGTTGCCAGATAGCCCGGCAAATCCATGACCAGCGCGATTCCCTGTGTGACCGTCCCGTTGAGCTGCAAGCTGTCGCCGGTAATCAAAGTGCCGCTGCGCTCATCCAGCCAGCAGACCGTGTCGGTATCGTGACCGGGCGTGGTCACCAGGCGCAAATAACCCGCCAGCGTACCCCCTTCGTCAAGCAGCGCGTCTGCCGTCACACCGCGTAGCGAGGCGGGGGCTTCCGGGCTGTACGCCGGGAAGGTGGCCCGGATGAGCCGGCTGTATTTGAGGGGATCCGCCAGCTTGTCTTGCGAGGCGGTAGAACATACCATCAGAATGGAGGGGCACAGCTCCCGGATGCGCGCATGTCCCCCGACATGATCGCCGTGACAGTGGGTGCAGGCCAAGTAGTGGATGTCCGACAAAGACATCCCCAGCTTTTTGAGCGCGGGTACGATGTAGTTGTCCACGTCGGATGCGCTGGCGGCGCTGTCGATCAATACGTTTTGCGTGCCGCGCACAAGCACAACGCCCGTCCATGTGCCGCTGAAGGGGACGCGCAGTCGATAGATGTCCGGCGCCAGGTTAACAAACTCAGGCATGAGAAACCTCCCTACTTTTTTTCATCCAAACGAGAAGGACAAATTGATTGTAATGTAGCGGCTATGGGCATACAAGGCGGAAAAAGGCCATCTGTTCAACACGCTTTTCCGTCTTGCGTTAAAAGGGAAGAGGGTGTAAAATAAATTTTTCTATTCAGACTGTCAAAAAACCCTTCAGAGAGGTTCGGAGGGCCGCAGCCCTCCGAGTGAAATCCGAATCCAGCGACATGTGCGGTGGATTCGGAAGCCTTGCGCAGCAA
>UQEF01000082.1 GCA_900540045.1 uncultured Eubacteriales bacterium
CTTCCCCTCGCAGATCGAAAGCGTGCTGGTGGGGCAGCCGGGTATCGGTCCGCATTACGAAATCGTGGTCACCCGCGAGCATTTCACCGACCATTTACAGGTCAAGGTGGAGCTGGTGGATGCCTCGCTGCTTGAAAAATACAGCGAGCTGGAAAAGGTGCGCGACCGCATTCGCGCGCAGCTGAGAACCGTGCTGCAATTGGATGTCGAGGTGACGCTGGTGTCGCCCAACACCCTGAAACGGTTTGAAGGAAAGGCAAAGCGGGTCACGGACCTGCGCTGAGGAGGAACGACACAATGGATGAGAAAATGCTCACGGACGACGTATTCGTGGCCGATCCCGTGGAAGAAAGGCTGATGCTGGGCAATGAGGCCGTGGCGCAGGGCGCATGGGAAGCGGGCCTGCGTGTGGCGGCCAGCTACCCCGGCACCCCCAGCACTGAAATTACCGAATGCGTGGCGCGCTTTCCGGAAGTGGACTGCCAGTGGGCGCCCAATGAAAAAGTAGCCACGGAAGTGGCTTTCGGCGCGGCCATGGCGGGCGCGCGCGCCATGACCTGCATGAAGCATGTGGGTGTGAATGTGGCCGCAGACCCCATCTTCACCGCAGCCTATACGGGCGTAAACGCGGGTCTGGTGGTGGTGTGTGCCGATGACCCGGCCATGCATTCCAGCCAGAACGAGCAGGACAGCCGCTACTATGCCCGCGCGGCCCACATCCCCATGCTGGAGCCGTCGGACAGCCGCGAGTGCCATGCCTTTACCCGTCTGGCTTTCACCATGAGCGAGGAGCTGGACACCCCGGTGTTTCTGCGCCTGACCACCCGCGTGGCGCATGCCCGCAGCGTGGTGGCCATCGGGGAGCGCGCGGATGTGCCCCTGCGTCCCTACCAGAAGGACGCCATGAAATACGTGATGATGCCGGGCATGGCGCGCAAGCGCCACCTCAAGGTGGAGGCGCGCGAGGCGTTCCTGGCCGAGGCGGCCAACCGTCTGCCCATCAACGTCATCAAAATGCGGGATACGTCCATTGGCATCATCACCAGCGGCGTGTGCTACGAATATGTGCGCGATGCCATGCCCCATGCCAGCACCCTCAAGCTGGGCATGGTCTATCCCCTGCCCATGAAGCTGATCCGCGAATTTTCCCAGAAGGTGGACCGCCTGATCGTGGTGGAGGAGCTGGAAGGACTGATCGAGCGCGAGGTGCTGGCTGCGGGCATCCCCTGCGAGGGCAAAAACCTCACCGGCATTCAGGGCGAGCTGAGTGTGGAGAAGCTGCGCAGCGTCCTTTTGGGTGCGGAAATGCCCAAGGGCGAGGACGCATCCATCCCGGCGCGTCCGCCGGTGCTGTGCCCCGGCTGCCCGCATCGCGGCGTGTTCTATGTGCTCAATAAGCTGGGCATGCGCGTGATGGGCGACATCGGCTGCTACACGCTGGCCGCGCTGCCGCCGCTGAGCGCCATGGACGCCTGTCTGTGCATGGGCGCGAGCATCGGCATGGCAGGCGGTGCAGAGCGTGCGCAGGGCAAGGATTTCTCGCGCGGCACCGTGGCGGTACTCGGCGACAGCACCTTTATCCACAGCGGCATTACCTCGCTGATCGACGCGGTATATAACCGCGAGACCATCACCGTGGTCATTCTGGACAACCGCATCACCGGCATGACGGGCCATCAGCAAAACCCCGCGACCGGCTTTGATATCCACAACCAGCCCGCGCCCCAGCTCAATCTGGAAAAGCTGGTGGAAAGCTGCGGCGTGACCGACGTGCGCGTGGTGGACCCCTTCGACCTCAAGGCCACCGAGCAGGCCATCCGCGAGGCTGCCGCCAGCGAGCAGGTGAGCGTGGTCATCGCGCGCCGTCCCTGTGCGCTGCTGGACAAGACGGTGCGGCCCGCCTTTGTGATCGACGGGTGCCGTGGGTGCGGCGCATGCATGAAATTGAGCTGCCCGGCCATCGAGCGGCATGGCAAGCTCGTGGAAATCAATCCCGCACTGTGCAGCGGCTGCGGCATGTGCGCGCAGGTATGCCCCTTTAAGGCCATCAAGAGCGGCAGGGAGGAAAACGTATGAGCAAGGCGGCATTTGATCTGGTCATCGTGGGCGTTGGCGGACAGGGTACACTGTTGGCCAGCAAGATCCTGGGCCGGCTGGCCCTCAGCGAAAACTGCGGCGTGAAGGTCAGCGAAGTGCACGGCATGAGCCAGCGCGGCGGCAGCGTGATCACGCATGTGCGCGTGGGCGACAGCGTGCATTCGCCCATGGTGGCGTTGGGTGGAGCGGATTACCTGATCAGCTTTGAGGCGCTGGAAGCCAGCCGTGCGGCGTGCTATTTGAAGCCGGGCGGAACGGTCATCGTCAATACCCAGCGTATTTTGCCCATGCCCGTTATCACCGGCGCGACCGCCTATCCCGACGATCCGCTGGCGTCCCTCGCGCCCTACCGCGTCGAGAACGCCGACGCGCTGGGCATCGCCGTGGAGTGCGGCAGCCAGAAGGCGCTGAACCTGGTGCTGCTCGGCATGTTCAGCCGGCATCTGCCCTTTGAGGAGGAGGCCTGGCGGGACGCCATCGCCGCCTGTGTGCCTACCAGAACTTTGGAAGTCAACCTTGCGGCTTTCGAGCGCGGCCGCGCCCTGATGGGCTGATATACAACCGCTGTGAAGGAGAGAGAGCACCCATGGAGCATGTCTACTGGAATCCCACTATGGAAACCATGCCGCGCGAACAGCTGCGCGCCCTGCAGGACGAGCGGCTGCGCGACGTGGTACGCCGCGTATACGAGCATGTACCCTTCTACCGCAACAAGATGCAGCAGCTGGGCATCACGCCCAACGATATCCACGGCGTGGAGGATCTGCACCTTCTGCCCTTCACCGAGAAGAAGGATCTGCGCAACAACTATCCCTTCGGCCTCTTCGCCGTGCCCCAGAGTGAAATCGTGCGCATCCATGCCTCCAGCGGCACCACCGGCAAGCCCAGCGTGGCCGGTTATACCAGCGGCGATATCGACCGCTGGGCGGAGCTCATGGCACGTGCCATGTACTGCGCCAACGTCGGCAAGAACGATATCGTGCAGGTGGCCTATGGCTACGGCCTGTTTACCGGCGGACTGGGCGCGCACTACGGCGCGGAGCGCGTAGGCGCGAGCGTGATTCCCATGAGCGGCGGCAATACCGTGCGCCAGCTCATGCTGATGGAGGACTTCGGCTCAACGGCGCTGTGCTGCACGCCTTCCTATGCGCTCAACCTGGCCGATGCCATGGAGCGCGAAGGCATCACGCTGGACCGCATCCGCTTAAAGAGCGGCATCTTCGGCGCCGAGCCCTGGACCGAGGACATGCGCCGCCGCATCGAGGAGAAGATGGGCATTGATGCGCTCAACGTCTACGGCCTCAGCGAGGTGATGGGCCCGGGCGTCGCCATGGAATGCATGGCCAAAAACGGCATGCACATCTGGGAGGATCACTTCCTGCCCGAAGTCATCGGACCGGACGGCCAGAGCCTGCCCTACGGCGAACAGGGTGACCTAACCTTCACCACGCTCACCAAGCACGGCATGCCCCTCATCCGTTATCGCACCCATGACCTTTGCACCCTCACCGACGAGCCCTGCCCCTGCGGCCGCACCCATGTGCGTATGGGCCGCGTGATGGGCCGCACGGATGACATGCTCATCATCCGCGGGGTCAACGTGTTCCCCTCGCAGATCGAGCATGCGCTGCTTCAGGTGCCGGGCATCGAGCCTCACTATCACATCGTGGTTGACCGCGTAGGCACGCTGGATACCATTGAGGTGCAGGTGGAACTCTCTCCCTCTGTGATGAGCGATACCGTGCGTGATCTGGAAACGCTCGAACGCAAGATCGTCAATTCCCTGGCCAGCCATGCGCTGATTCACGCCAGCGTCAAGCTCTGCCAGCCCGGCACGCTGCCCCGCAGCGAAGGCAAGGCCGTGCGCGTGACCGACCGGCGCCATCTGCAATAAATTACGCTGCGCCACATGGGCATCGTCAGTCCGAATCCCATCCAGAGTTAAGGAGGAGTCAGTCATGTACGTAAAGCAGATTTCCGTTTTCATCGAAAACACTCCCGGCCGTCTGGCGCATTTTACCAAGCTACTTGGGGACAATAACATCGACCTGGTATCCCTCTCCGTGGCGGATACCACGCATTTCGGCATTCTGCGCGGCATTGTGGCGGACTACGAAAAGGCGGTCAAGCTGATTTCCGATAACGGCTACACCGTTAAGCTCACGGATGTGCTGGCCGTCAGTGTACCCGATCATCCCGGCGGACTGGCCGAGGTGCTGGAGACCCTCTCCGGCCACGACATCGTGGTAGAGTACCTCTACAGCTTCGTGCGCAACGCGGGCGATCATGCGCTCATCATCTTCCGTGTGGATAAGCTGGATGAGGCGGAAAAGGTCCTGACCGAGGCGGGCGTGCGCCTGCTGTCGCAGGACGAGGTGCGCGGCCTGTAAGCCGCAGGACAACACGCGCGCGTTTGCGCGCAGGCGGGAAGGTTGGAACATGCTCAGGCAAAACCGTGTCGAGATCGACATGGACGCAATCAGGAACAATTATCGGATATTGCGCGATCAGGTGCCCGCGGACGTGGAAGTGATGCCCGTCATCAAGGCCAACGCCTATGGGCACGGAATGCTGGAAACGGCGGATGCCCTCGCCGGCATGGGCGCTTCACACTTCGCTGTGGCGCTGCCCGAGGAGGGCATCGAACTGCGCCTGGCCGGGCTGGAGGGCGAGGTGCTGGTACTGGGCGCGGCCATGCCCCGCGCAGCGGCGGACTGCGTGCGCTACGGCCTTACGCAGACGGTCTTTACCCCGGAGATGGTCGCGGCGCTGGACCGGGAGGCTGCTGCCCAAAGGCGCGAATCGCTGGTGCATATCAAGCTGGATACCGGCATGAACCGCATCGGACTGCGCACCGAGGAGGAAGCGGACGCCCTGGCCGCTGCGCTGGCGTCGGCTAGCCATGTGCGCGCCACGGGCATCTATACCCACTTTGCCGATGCGGACAATCCGCTGCCGGACGGCGGAATGAACCCGTTCACCCGTGCGCAGCTCAAGCGCTTTTGCGAGCTCCGTGCGCACTTTAATCCTGACATTCCGGCGCATGTGGCCAACAGCGCCATGAGTCTGCTGGCGCCCGAAGCGTACTTCAACATGATCCGCGAGGGCATTTCGCTC
The DNA here is from genome assembly GCA_900540045.1 of uncultured Eubacteriales bacterium. Classification (GTDB taxonomy): domain Bacteria; phylum Bacillota; class Clostridia; order Christensenellales; family Aristaeellaceae; genus Limiplasma; species Limiplasma merdipullorum. The sequence continues at coordinate 5,215 of UQEF01000082.1, forward strand.
TACGGTTATCCGCCCGTGCCCACCAATCTGCCCTTCACACCCGCCTTGAGCTGGTATACCGAGATCGTGCATGTCAAGCGCGTCAACGTGGGGGAGAGCATCGGGTATGGCTGTACCTTCACAGCCCCGCGCGACATGCTCGTGGCCACCGCCGCCGTGGGCTATGGTGACGGGTATCATCGCGCGGTGTCCAACCGGGGCGCGATGCTGGTGCATGGCCGGCGCGCCCCCATCGTGGGGCGCGTATGCATGGATCAGACCATGTTGGATGTGACGGACATCCCCGGCGTGCAGGTGGGAGACGAAACGGTGATTCTGGGCTGTCAGGGCGGGGAGTGCATCGATGCGGTGGAGCTTGCCTCTTGGGCGGGCACCATCAGTTACGAGGTGCTTCTGGCCGTCACCGCACGGGTGCCGCGGGTGTACCTGCATGTATGAAGCAACAGGCGTTTTGCCACAATAACCCCTGCCGGCCGGGCGGGGAGGTGGAAAGGATACACAGATGCAAAGTGCCAAAGGAAATTCAAAAAAGCCGGTAGCTCAGGTGAAAAAGCCGATTCTGAAGGGATCATGGCATGGAAAGGACGCCTGGAAGCTGGCGCTCAAGCGCATGCTGAGCATGCTTGCCGTTACGGTGATCTATCTGATCGCCGGTATGCTGCTCAGCTTTGAAAGCCTGTGGGGACGCCTGCTGTCGTGCATCGCTGTTGCCGGACTGGTGATTTACTATCAGTACTATCAGGGAATGGTGCGCGGAGAAAACGACGCCGCCTTTGCGGAAATCATGTATACCCGCCAGGAGGGCGGACGTGCCGTCGAAAAGGACGACCGTGCGCGCTGCTTTCATCCGTTCAAGGGCATGTTTGCCGCTCTGGTGGGCGCGGCTCCGTTTGTAGCGTTTGCCGTCGTCTACGCGGTGCTTACGCGTCCGATTACCTACACGCTGGGCGTGCTCCCGTCCTGGACGGAGGCGCTCATGCGCCAGAGCGAATTCGGCGACGCGCTGCGCTACTATGAAAATGTCGGCTCCATGGGCGTGATGGACATCCTTCGCGTGATAGACCGCGCGATGATTTTGCCATTTGTCAACGTATTTTCCTATACCGGCAACGACGCGGCGCTGCTGGCCGAGCGCCTGAGTCCCCTGTTTGTGCTGCTGGCTCCTCTGGGCTATGGCCTGGGCTATACCCAGGGCCGGAAGCTGCGCGACAAAATCAACACCGGCATTAAAATGGGCGACGACCGCAAGAAGCGCCGTGAGCGCAAGGCGCGCAAGCAGCGCCAGCGCAGCAAGTCGCCGGAAAGGCTGATCTGATGCGCATTATCGCCGGGCAATGCGGCGGCGCACAGCTTTATGCGCCGCGCGGGATGGACACACGTCCCACGCAGGACAAGGTGAAGGAATCCCTGTTCAGCATCATTCAGGCCTATGTGCCCGGAGCGCGGGTGCTGGATCTGTTTGCGGGCAGCGGCGCGCTGGCGCTGGAGGCGCTCAGCCGGGGCGCGGACTTTGCCGCCCTGGCGGACCGCGACCGGGAAGCGGTCTCATGCATTCGCCGGAATGGGGAAAAGCTGCGCTTCATGGACGCCATGCGGATCTACGCGGGCGACTGGCGGCAGGCGCTTTCGCAGATGAAGGGGGAGGAACGCCGGTTTGACCTGGTGTTTCTGGACCCGCCTTACCGCATGCCGGTATTGGAAGAATGCTGTGCGGCACTTGCGGATCTGGGTCTGCTGGAGGCGGACGCGCTATTGGTGCTGGAGCACCGGCTGGACGCGGTTCCTTCGCCGGACGGGCGCTTTTCGCTATGGAAGGGCCGCGCCTATGGCGACACTGCAATTCACTTTTTTCACTACCGCGAAAGCGTGTAGGTCAGGAGGAAACGGACGTGAAAAAGGGCCTGTGCGTATATCCCGGCAGCTTTGACCCCGTGACCATCGGCCATCTGGATCTGATTGAGCGCGGCGCGGACATCTTCCCCGAAGTGGTGGTGGCAGTGCTGCACAACCCGGCCAAGGAGGGGTGCTTTCCCATCGCGCAGCGGTTGGAGCTGCTCTCCCGCGCATGCGCTCATCTGCCCAACGTGCGCTTTGATCAGTTTGACGGATTGCTGGTGGACTATATGAAAAGGCTGGATGCCGGGATCGTCCTGCGCGGCCTGAGGGCTGTAACGGATTTTGAAAGCGAATTTCAAATGGCCCAGCTTAACCACCAGATGGCGCCCGACGTGGAAACCCTCTTCATGATGACCGCGCCGGAGCACGCCTATCTCAGTTCCAGCGCTGTTCGGGAAATCGGCCTGTTTGGGGGGGATATTGCCCCGTTTGTGCCGGCGTCCATCGTGGAGGATGTACGGCGCGCCTTACAACGTTGACCATATTTTGACGGGAGGAAAAAGAACCATGCAACAGGATGCCATTTCCGCTTTCCGGAAGAATCTCAATGACCTTGAGGAAATTGTGATGCAGGCCAAACGCGTGCCGCTGAGCAATATGTGCATGGTGGACCGCGAGCGCATTCTGGGCCTGGCAAACGCCATTACAACCGATCTGCCCACGGTGTTTGCCGAATGCGAGGGCGTGGTGCAGAATCAGATCACCATCATTTCCGAGGCCAACGAGCGCGCTGAGCAGACCAAGCAGAACGCCACCATGCGCGCCAATCAGTACGTGACCGACGCCAAGAATCAGGCCCAGCAGATGACCGCCCAGGCCCAGCAGCAGGCGCAGGAAATGCTCAAGAAAGCGCAGCAGCAGGCGGCCGGCATGGTGCGCGAGGCACAGGAGCAGGCGGCCAATATGGTCAAGGATGCGGAGAACCGGGCCCGTCAGCTGGTCAGCGAGCAGGAGATCACCGCGCGCGCCAATATGGAGGCCGAGGAGCTGCGTCAGAACACGCACGAGGAGATCGAAAAGCTCTATAACGACGTGTATCGTCATATCGATGAGGTCCTGGCCCAGCTGGACCGCTCCATCAGCGAAAAGCTGACCGATATCCGCATGACGCGTCAGCAGATTGACCAGAGCATGTCCATGCGGTAAGCAGAACAAGCGCCGCCGTGCCCCGTGCACGGCGGCGCTTGTTAAATGATGCCCACGCTGCATGCACTTGCCACGGTTCGCACCCGGCGAAGAGGCCACAATACCCCTTGAGCGCCCCGTGAGGGGCGGGCAAGGAGGAAACGCACGCATGCCGAAAACCAAGGCGTCCCTGCTGGTAATTGCGGCCACGGCGGTAACCGTGGTCACGCTGTTTTTGCTGCCGTTCACACCCAGGACAGCCGTGCGCACCGCGGTGGTGGAGCGGGGGGAACTGATCTGCTCCACTTTGCTGGAGGGGGTTGTCGCCTACGCGGATGAACAGCCCCTTATCGCCCTGCAGGCGGGCCGGGTGGGGAAGGTGTATGTGCGCCAAGGGCAGACGGTGCGTGCGGGTGAGCTGCTGATCAGCATGGATACGGATGTACTGGAGCAGGAGCTGGCTGCCGTGAACCAGTTGCTTTATGAGCAGGAAACGGCGCTGGCTGCCTTTGGTCAGGCGGGCGAAGCGGCTTTGTCCGCTGCTCAAACCACCTTGCAGGCGCGCACGCGGCAGGCGGAACTGCGCGCCTCCATCGCCTCCGCACAGATTCGCGCAGAAGCCGACGGCGTCGTGGGGGCCCTTTACGTGGCCGAAGGCGCTATCGCCGGAGAAGGCGGCCTTCTGGGATCGATTCATGGAACCGGGCTGCGGGTCGTCGCCGCCGGACGCGCGGAGGAACTGGCAAATGTAGCGCCCGGAGCGGCTGCGATGGTGACCAGCGCGGAAGGAAAAGCGCTGGGCGCCGCCGTTCTGGGGCAGTCGGGAGCACCGGAACTGGACGGCAGCACCGGACAGGCGATGCAGTCGCTTTCTTTTTTGCCCATGGATGACGGCGCATGGATGGGAGTCGGTGCCGGAGACCGCGTGGTGGTGGAATTGGTGCAGGAGGCGCTCGAGGATCAGGCGCTGGTACCGATCAGCGCGGTGGACAGTCGTGACCGGGTCTGGTTTGTGGAGGATGGAATCGCCACACCGGTGGAGATTGACCTTACACTGCGCAACGATGCGTATGTGGCCGTCCCGCAGGAATGGGCGGGCAAGCGTGTTGTGCTGTTGCCGGAAACCGCCTCGCTCTATCCGGGCTGCGCCGTCAAGGAGGCCAGGGCGCGGTGAAACGATACGATTTTTGGAAGCTGAGCCTCCTCAATATTTTTGCCGCGCCAGCCCGCTCCGTGCTGACGGTGCTGGGAATGGCCATCGGCATTGGCGCGATTCTGGCCGTGATCACGCTGGGCGACGCCGGCCGGGCTCAGGTAAAAAGCGAGATGGCGCGTCTTGGCATCGACCGGGTATGGTTGACCGCTTCGGAGGGGCAGACCTTGCGCCATGGAGACGCTCAGCTGCTGTCCTCGGCGCTGGGCGCCTCCGCAACCGAGCAGGTATACGCGCCGGTTGAAGCACGCGCGGGCCGCAGTGAGGAAAGCTGCGTACTGGTTGGGTGTTCTCGAGAGTATATGGATATGATGGGCACCAGCGTGCTGAGAGGACGCGACCTGTATGCGGCCGAGTGGCAGCCGGGGGCGCGCAGCGTGCTGCTGGGGGCGGCGCTGGCCGAGAAGCTGGAGGTGGAGCCCGGCGAACTGCTCAGCGTTTCAGGGGTGCCGTTTTGGGTGCGCGGCGTCATCGCACAGGGCAACGAGCTGTCGCAGGTGGATGCGTCCGGTGCGGTTTTTTTGCCCATCGCGGTTTTCTGCGAATGGATGGGGCAGAGCGTGCACGAAATCATCCTCGGCGTCCCGGAAGGCGTTACGCCGCAGGCGGCGGCCGCCATGGCGCAGGATGTGATGCGGGTCAAGCGGGACCTGGCGGTTGAGACGGTCACCATGCAGGTACAGATTGAGGCGGCCAACAGCGTGATGAGCATCTTTGTGGATGTGCTCAAATGGGTGGCGGCGATTTGCATTCTGGTGGGCGGCATTGGGGTGATGAATATTTTGCTGGTGAGCGTGCGGGAACGCAGGCGGGAGATCGGCATCATGAAATCTCTGGGAACCACCGAGGGGCAAATCTGCCTGCTGTTTTTGCTGGAAGCGCTGGTATACGCGCTGGTGGGCGGATGCATGGGACTGGTCATCGGAGTAGGACTGATTGAAACGGCTGGACGGAGCATCGGACTTACGCCCGTTATCCGGCTGGGAGACTGTGCGGCGGTGTTTTTGGCAGCACTGGCGGTGGGGCTGATCTTTGGCGTATCGCCCGCCTCGCGCGCATCACGCATGAAGCCTGTGGAGGCCCTGCGTGACGAATGAACAGAATGTGCAAGGATGTGGTATAAATTTATCCGTCGTGTACATCCTGTACAAATGCCTTCAAAAATCTTAGTGGATTCAGCCGATTCCTTTTTTTTGCCGATTCCGATATAATACAGACATTGAAATGTGGCTGTTCCATGGTCTGGAATGATGGACTGCCAGCATTCAGAAAAAGGAGGCTGCTTGAGAATGGCAAGCGTATCGCTCAATCACATCTATAAGGTTTATTCCGGCAATGTGACCGCTGTCAGCGATTTCTGCCTGGACATTGAGGACAAGGAGTTCATCGTGCTGGTCGGACCTTCCGGCTGCGGCAAGTCCACCACGCTGCGCATGGTGGCCGGTCTGGAGGAAATCTCCAGCGGCGAGCTTTATATCGGCGACCGTCTGGTCAACGACGTGGCTCCCAAGGACCGCGACATCGCCATGGTGTTCCAGAACTACGCCCTGTATCCCCACATGACCGTGTTTGACAACATGGCCTTCGGCCTCAAGCTGCGCAAGACCCCCAAGGCGGAGATCAAGCAGCGCGTGGAAGAGGCTGCCAAGATCCTCGATATTTCCCACCTGCTCAACCGCAAGCCCAAGGCTCTGTCCGGCGGCCAGCGCCAGCGCGTTGCTCTGGGCCGTGCCATTGTCCGTGAGCCGAAGGTCTTCCTCTTCGACGAGCCGCTGTCCAACCTGGACGCCAAGCTGCGCGTTGCCATGCGTACCGAGATCACCAAGCTGCATCAGCGCCTGCAGACCACCTTCATCTACGTGACCCACGACCAGACCGAGGCCATGACCATGGCGTCCCGTATCGTGGTTATGAAGGACGGCTTTGTGCAGCAGGTCGATACCCCGCAGAACCTGTACGACTATCCCGCCAACCTGTTCGTTGCCGGCTTCATCGGCAGCCCGCAGATGAACTTCTTCACCGTCAAGCTGGTCAAGGAAGGCAACGACGTGGCCGCCGTCTTCGGCGACAACAAGATCATCATCCCGCCCAGCAAGCTGGCCAAGTTCGCGGATGAGGACTACATCGGCAAGGAAGTCTACATGGGCATCCGTCCCGAAAACATCCACGACGAGGATGTGTTCATCCAGGCCGCTCCCAACGCGGTGGTGGACTGCAACGTCGAAGTGACCGAGCTCATGGGCTCCGAGACCTACCTCTACCTGTCCACCAGCGGCAAGGAAGAGAACATCATCGCCCGCGTCAATCCCCGCACCACCAGCCGCGCCGGCCAGAAGGTGCAGATTGCGTTCGACGTCAACCACCTGCACTTCTTCGACAAGGAAACCGAGACCACGCTGCTCACCCGCTGATTTCAGCACTTCCAAGGCGCTTCCCGTTTGGGAGGCGCCTTTTTTTGAAATTTGTGAACCAAATGGCCTCCGATCGCGTTATCAGGGTGTAAGGCATGTTGCAACAGCCCGAAAAAAGAAGGTGTAAGCGATGATGGACGAGGAGACCTTTATGGATGAAGTGGAGGCGATGGAGCGGACGCTTTACCGTGTAAGCCGCAGTCTGCTGAAATCCCCGGAGGACTGCGCCGACGCCGTGCAGGAGGCGCTGGCACGCGCCTGGGCCCGGCGCGGCAGGGTGGAGGCGGCGTACTTCCGGCCATGGCTGATGCGCATTGTCATCAATGAGTGCCGTACCATCGGGCGAAAGCGGCGGCGCGTGGTGCTCGTGGACGAAGTGGAGCAGCCTGCGCCGGCCTTTGAACCGCCGGACGACAGGCTGAAGCAGGCGCTGTCCGCCGTGCCGGAAAAGCTGAAAGTACCGCTGCTACTTCATTATCTGGAAGGGTTTTCAGTCGCCGAGGTGGCGCAGATCCTGCGCATACCGCAGGGTACGGTCAAATCCCGGCTGCATCACGCAAGAAAACGTCTTCGCAGGGAATGGGAGGCTATGAAGGAATGAAGGCATGGGAAAACGGGCTGCTGGACCGGCTGGACAACGCTTTTGAATCTACGCCGGACAGGTTTCACAGAAGATTTGAGAGCATGCTGGCGTCGCTGCAGGCTCAGCCTGCGCCAAAGCCGCGGCGGATCAGGATGCGGACAGCCGTTGCCGTGGCGCTGATTGCTGTACTGCTGTGCGTAACGGCATTTGCGCTGGAGCGGCTGGGCATCCTGTATTTCCTGACGGAACGGGTTGCCGGCGGCATGTCCGCCGAGCAGGCGGAGGCGGGCGTAGCGCCCATTGCATGGCAGCAGTGCGAAAGCGAACGCCTGTCCGTTACGGTGCGCGACATCTACATGGATGGCGCACGGCTGGCCGTCTGCGCGCACATTGAACCCAGGGAACCGGATGCATACCGCCTGCTCAGCGAAACGGATATTGGGACGGATGGCGAGCATTTTGACCGGATATGGTGGCAGGGCAAGGTCCTCTCCTTCGACGAATGGCTGCCCGAAGGCAAAGAGATGCTGGTGGTTTCCGGTGCGGTATTGCAGATAGGGGATACGCGCCTGCCGGTCAGCGTGGACTGGGTGCCGCAGGATCAGGGCGAAACGTTCAGCTTTGAGGCAAGGCTCGACGTGTTGGGAGAGACTACGTTCAAGGAAAACGGCGGCATGATGGAAGCGGCGCTGTTGATTCAAAGCCATCTCTACGGCGG
>UQEF01000083.1 GCA_900540045.1 uncultured Eubacteriales bacterium
AGCAGGTTTACGGAGAACTCCATCGTGTAATCGCCGGAAGCAGGCCAGGGCCAGCGGGCCGGTTTCGCGCGGGCCGCGCCTCCAAATCGCGCGGGAAAGGAGCATGCCGGGCGCGCCCCCGGCTACGACCGTCAGCCGCACAAGCGCCGAAAGCGCGCCCCCGGTCCGGCGGGACCGGGCCGCGGCGCACAGGCCGAACGCGGCGGCGTTCACCGCCACGTACCAGACAACGACAGGGCTCATCCTCCGACCTCCTTTTCTGCCGCAAGGGCCGCGCTCCCCCATGCCCCGCGCGGGCGGCTGGCCGCGCGTCGGGGCGTCAGGCGGGGGGTTCCGCCCCGATGGGCACGATCATGCGGGCGTAGTGGATGGCGTTGCCGCCGTCATCCACATAGCTGACCAGCTGCTGGGTGAACAGGTCGTCCGAGGCGTGCAGCCGGCGCTCCCGCATATAGGCGGAGAGGCGCTCCAGCATCACACCGGCGTCAAAGCCGCCGTTCTCCAGCCGGAACAGGCAGCCCACGGCGCTGGTGGCGTCGATCAGGCGAAACCCCTTCGGGGAAAGGTCCAGCACCTCCGCGTCGCTTTCATGGAACAGAATGCCCTTGGTCATGCGGGGAGGCGCGCCGGTCAGCGCCTCGCGGCCGATGAGCGTGGTATAGGCCGTCAGCGGCAGCGCGCCGAAGAGCCGCTTGAGCAGCGGTTCCTTCTCCACCCGCGCCCACATGTCCGGCACGGAGGGATATTCCAGCAGGTACACCCGCCCCAGCGACAGGCGCACGGGGCGCATGAGCTGCTCCTGCGCCGTTTGCAGCGTGCGCGCGGAGGCGCTCATGCGCGCCAGAACGTGGTTGTCATAGGCGATCTTGCGCTCCATTTCGGCGATCTTCTCCCGGTAGAGGGCTTCCAGCTCCTGCCTGCCGCTGCCGGAGTACACGCGCTGAATCTCCTCCAGGGTGAATCCCTGGCTCTTGAGCCGCTGGATGTTGGAGATGCGCTGGATATCCGCCAGTTCAAAGACGCGATAGCCGTTGCCGTTTTCACGTACGGGATGCAAAAGCCCCTTTTTCTCGTAAAACCGCAACGCTTCATCGCTCAAGCCGAACGCTCTGGACAGCGTTCCTATGGAAATCTTCATGTTTTGCCCCCTGCAAAAATTCGTGCGGCCCGGATGGAAGAAACCCTTGACAGTCAAGCCGCTTGAGCCTTTATACTATCAGTGTACACGATGCAGGGGAAAAAGACAAGTCTGGCGAAAGGCGTTTTTTTTGGTCCACGGTTGTGAAGGTTGTGTCAATATGCCGTGGGGGATGACGGGAGGATGACATCGCGCAGAATTGCGCGCGTCATAATACATTACATCTGGGGGTATTTCGTCATGAAAAAACTGTTGGCACTGCTGCTGACGGCAACGCTTCTGCTGAGCGTGGCCGCCACTGCGTCGGCTGAGTGGGTGCGCCCCGTTCAGACCGTGGAAACCTGGGATGAGGAAGCTGACTTCGTGATCGTCGGCTTCGGCCTGGCCGGCGCGGCCGCGGCCGTGGAAGCCCACGACATCGACCCGGAGGCCAAGGTGGTCGTGCTGGAGAAGATGCCCGAAACCCTTGCGGGCGGCAACTCCATCGCTTCCGGCCAGACCTTTATCGTGCCGTCCGAAAACGGCGTGCCCGAATTCAAGAAGTACCTGGAAGCCTGCAACGAGCCCAACCCCATTCCCGACGAGTATCTGGACTGGCTGGTGAACGGCTTTGCCGAGCAGCTGCCCTGGATCGAGAGCGTGGCCGACAGCGCCGGATACGAAGCCGGTTATGTGGGCGGCGGCGAACTGAAGTGGGGCAGCCTGGTGGTCGAGTTCGACACCTTCCCCGGCAGCGTGTTCGAAGGCACCAGCGCTCACCTGCGCAAGAAGAACTCCGGCGCCTTTGAAAACGGCGGCGTGTGGCGCTGCTTCGCCGAGGCCGCCAAGGTCCGCGGCATCGAGGTGCGCTACGAGAATCCCGCCATCGCCCTGGTGCAGGACCCCGTGACCCGTGAGGTCAGCGGCGTGGTCGCCACCGACGCCGAGGGCAACGAATACACCATCAAGAGCGCCAAGGGCGTGCTCCTGGCCTGCGGCGGCTACGAGAACAACCTCGAAATGCAGCGTGACTTCCACGGCATGGACGAGGTCTACACCGCCGGCACCCCCGGCAACACCGGCGACGGCATCAAGATGCTTATGGAAGCCGGCGCCAAGATCTGGCACATGAAGAACCAGACCCAGTCCGGCGGCTTCTGGCTGGGCATCAAGGTGCCGGAGTACGAGTCCACCTTCATGCGCAACTTCGACATGCCCGGCAATTCCTGGATTGAGGTTGCCTCCGACAACACCCGCTTCTACAACGAGTCCTACGGCTATCACCGCCAGCACATGAAGTACATGGAGTACGGCCGCTATGTGGACCTGCCCCACGAGCGCGCCCTGCCCGTGCACCTGATCTTTGACGAATCCACCCGCGAGGCCGGCTCCATCGCCAGCCAGTGGCTGAGCTGGCCCACCACCACCGAGGGCTACACCTGGTCCAACGACAACCTCGCCGAGATCGAAAAGGGCTGGATCATCAAGGCCGACACCATCGAGGAGCTGGCCGAGAAGATCGGCCGCGACCCCGTCGAGCTTCAGGCCACCATCGACCGCTACAACGAGATGTGCGAAAAGGGCGTGGACGAGGACTTCGGCCGCGATCCCGCCACCATGGCTCCCATCGAGAAGGCGCCCTTCTACGCCGTATCCATCACCCCCACCCTCGTGGCCACCACCGGCGGCGCCAAGCGCGATACCGACGGCCGCGTGCTGGACTGGAACGAGAACCCCATCCCCGGCCTGTATGAGGCGGGCGAGCTGGGCAGCTACGTGTCCAACCTGTATCAGAACGGCGTGTTCCTCTCCGAGGCCATGCTCTCCGGCCGCACCGCCGCCCAGACCGCTTTCGGCGGCGAGAGCGAGGTCAAGGAAGTCGTGAAGGAAGAAAAGACCGGTCCCGCGTGGGCTGACGCCGCCGACGGCGAGTACACCGCCGTGGTGGACGGCCTCCACGACAAGATCGAGGTCAAGATGACCGTTGAGGGCGGCAAGCTGACCGCCATCACCATCGGCGAGGGCCGCTCCGAGATGATCATCACCGACGAGCAGCTGGCCGAGTATGTAAACGCTGTGATCGACAGCCAGAGCACCGATGTGGACGTCATCGCCGGCGCCACCGTTGACTGCCAGGCCATCGCCACCGCGCTGATCCAGGCGTTCGCCGAGTAAAGTTCCCCTGGGCCGCAAGACCCCGCCCCGCACGGCATACCGTGCGGGGCGTTTTGCATTGTGCCTTGAAGCGGCGAGCGGGGCGTGGTATACTCGGCTTGCGGGCCTGATCCCGCCGGGAAAGGAGGACGGCCCATGGCCACCATGAAGGAGATCGCGCAAATCTGCGGCGTCAGCCGCGGCACGGTGGACCGCGTCATCAACCGCCGGGGCAAGGTGCGCCCCGAAACCGAGCGCATGATTTTGCAGGCGGTGGAGCGCATGGGCTACACCAAGAGCATGCTGGGGCGCGCCCTGAGCGTCAAGCGCAGCCAGCCCGTCATCGGGGTGGCGATGTGCAGCGAGGGAAACCCTTTTTTTGACGATGTGTATGCGGGGCTGGCCCGCGCGGAGGAGGAGCTGCTGCCCTACGGCGTTACGGTGGAGCGGCGCGCCATGCGCGGCTACGACGTGGACCGCCAGCTGGCCCTGATCGACGAGCTGTCCCCCTCCCTGAGCGCGCTGGTGCTCCAGCCCGTCAACGACCCGCGCGTGGAGGCGCGGGTTCGGCAGCTCAAGGCGCGGGGCGTGCCCACCGTGACCGTCAATACCGACCTGCCCGCCAGCAGCCGCTGCTGCTACGTGGGCAGCGATTATGAAAGCGGCGGAGCCACCGCCGCGGCCCTGCTGGAGCTGATCACCCAGGGCCGAGGGCGCGTGGGCGTAGTGGCGGGCGTGCCCACGCTGATGGGCCACGTGGCGCGGCTGCGGGGCTTTCGCAAGCGGCTGGCGCGGTGCTCCGAGCTGCCCGTCGTGGCCGTGGAAAACAGCCTGGACGACCCCGAACGCGCCTGTGCCGTCACGCGCGACATGCTGCGCAGCCACCCCGAAATCGACGCCATGTTTGTGGTTACGGCGGGGTGCGAGGGGGTGTGTCGCGCCCTCATCAGCGCGGGCCGCGCCGGGGAGATCCGCGTGGTGGGGTACGACGACGTGCCCGCCACCCGTGAGATGATGCGCCTGGGCATCGTGCGGGCGGTGGTGTGCCAGCAGCCCTTCGAGCAGGGCTACCGCTCGCTGCGCGCCGCCTTTGACATGGTGCTTTCCGGCGAGATGATGGACGACCGCCGCATCATCATGGAAAACCAGATCAAGCTGCTGGAAAACCTCTCGCCCGCCCCGGAGAACGGCCCATTTCAGGATTGACAAGCGTTTCAAATTGGGGTATGCTTTGTGCAGACGAAAATGTGCTCGTGCACACTATCAAAAAACGCCCCCGAAGGGGCGCCTTGAAAGGAATGAGGGACGTTGACCTACCTGCTTGGCGTGGACCTTGGGACCTCCGGCACCAAGACGGTGCTCTTTGACGCGGAGGGCCGCGAGGTGGCCAGCCAGAGCGTGGAATACCCGCTCTACCAGCCGCAAAACGGCTGGGCCGAGCAGGACCCGCGGGACTGGTGGAACGCCGCCGTCGGCACCATCCGCGGCGTGCTGGAGAAAAGCGGGGTCAATCCCGGCGATGTGAAGGGCCTGGGCATCAGCGGCCAGATGCACGGGCTGGTTCTGCTGGATGAAAGCGGCGAGCCTTTGGGCCGGTCCCTCCTGTGGTGCGACGGCCGCACCCAGCGGGAATGCGATGAAATCACGCAGGCCGTGGGCGCAAAGCGCCTCATCGAGATCGCGGCCAACCCGGCGCTGACGGGCTTTACCGCGGGCAAGATCCTCTGGGTGCGCCGGCATCAGCCGGAGCTGTTCGCCCGCGCGCGGCACGCGCTGCTGCCCAAGGACTACGTGCGCTACCGCCTGACGGGCGTTCTGGCGCAGGAGATCAGCGACGCCAGCGGCACCAACCTGCTGGACGTGCCGGCGCGCCGCTGGTCGGCTGAAATCATGGACAAGCTGGGGCTGGACATGGCGCTCCTGCCCCCGCTGGTGGAAAGCTGCGAGGCGGCGGGCGCCGTCACCCCCGAAGCGGCGGAGCTGACGGGCCTGCGCGCGGGCACGGTGGTGGCCGGCGGCGCGGGCGACAACATGGCCGCCGCCATCGGAACCGGCGTGGCGGAGAGCGGCAGGGCGTTCACCACCATCGGCACAAGCGGCGTGGTGTTCGCCCATTCCGACACCGTGCGCATCGACCCGGAGGGCCGGGTGCACACCTTCTGCGCGGCGGTGCCCGGCGCGTATACGAACATGAGCTGCACGCTGGCGGCGGGCCTGTCGCTGAAATGGTACCGCGACCAGTTCTGCCAGGCCGAGCGCGAGGCCGCGACCCAGATGGGCGTGGACCCCTACGACCTGATGAACCGCGAGGCCGCGCAAAGCCCCGTCGGCGCGAACCGGCTGCTCTTTCTGCCCTACCTGATGGGCGAGCGCAGCCCCCTGCTGGACGCAAACGCGCGCGGCGCGTTCATCGGCCTGAGCGCCATCCACACCCGGCGCGACCTGCTGCGCGCGGTGATGGAGGGCGTGATCTACTCCCAGCGGCAGAACCTCGACATTCTGCGCGGCATGGGCGTTAAGCCCGCAAGCATGCTGGCCTGCGGCGGCGGCGCGCGCAGCCCCTTCTGGCGGCAGATGATGGCCGACGTGCTGGGCCTGTCGGTTCAGACCGTGCAGGCGCCCGAAAGCCCGGCGCTGGGCGCGGCGATTCTGGCGGGCGTGGCCGCGGGCGTGTACCCGGACGTGCCCTCCGCCAGCGCCGCGCTGGTCCGGCCCGGCGAGCCGCTCCTGCCCGACGCGGAGCGCTCCGCCGCCTACGAACCCTACTACCGGCTGTACGAAAGCCTGTATCCCGCGTTGAAACCCGCCTGCGGGCGGCTGGCCGCCCTGTGAGCGGAGGAAAGGAGAGCGACATCCTATGGAAATTCGATCCGTGTTTGACCCTGCCTTCAAGCCCTATGGCCGCGTGGTGGAGGGCTACCCCGTGGACGGGCTGCTGGCGGCCCTGAAAACGACCCCCCTGCCCGACGCCGTGGCCTACACCCCGCGCGAGGAAGCGCTGCACGCCGCCGCGGACGCGCAGGCCGTCGGCGAGGCGCTCTTTGGCGGCATGCCGTTCCAGCTGGGCTGGTGCAACGGCCACAACACGCGCCTCAACTGCCTGGAATACCACCGCGACAGCGAGTTCAACCTGGGGACCGAGGCGTTTATCCTGCTTTTGGCCAAGCAGGACGAGATGGAAAACGGCGTGCTGGACACCGCGAAGGTGCGCGCCTTCCGCGTGCCGGCGGGCGTGCTGATCGAGGTCTACGCCACCACGCTGCACTACGCCCCCTGCCACGCCGACCCCGCGAAGGGCTTCCGCGTGATGGTGGCGCTGCCCGCGGGCACCAACACCGACTTCCGCCTTCCCGGCGCGCCCAACCCGCTGGACCGCCAGCTCTGGGCGCGCAACAAGTGGCTGATCGCCCATCCGGACAGCGCTCCGGCCGCAAAGGGCGCGGTGATCGGCCTGACGGGCGAAAACATCGACATCGCGGGCGACCTGTAGGCGCCCTTCAGCACCGCAAAGGAGAGTGGACACCATGCTGCAAAATATCCCGGTGGTCAAGCCCGGCATCATCGCCGTCAGCCGCGACTGCTTCCCCATCGCGCTGAGCCAGGCGCGCCGCGCCGCCATCGTCAAGGCCTATGGCGAGGGCCTCTACGAATGCCCCGTCACCGTGGAGAACGAAAAGGACGCCCTCAAGGCCGTCGAGGACGTGCGCGCCGCCGGCTGCAACGCGCTGGTGGTGTTCCTGGGCAACTTCGGCCCCGAAACCCCCGAAACCCTGATCGCCCAGCGCTTCGAGGGCCCGTGCATGTACGTGGCCGCGGCCGAGGGCGACGGCGACATGATCAACGGCCGCGGCGACGCCTACTGCGGCCTGCTCAACTGCTCCTACAACCTGGGCATGCGGCATCTCAGCGCCTACATCCCCGAAGCCCCCGTGGGCACGGCGGAGGAGACCGCCCAGCGCATCCGCGACTTCCTGCCCATCGCCCGCGCCATCATCGGCGTGAAGAACCTCAAGATCATCACCTTCGGACCCCGGCCCCAGGACTTCTTCGCCTGCAACGCCCCCATCAAGGGCCTCTACGAGCTGGGCGTGGAGATCGAGGAAAACAGCGAGCTGGACCTGCTGGTGGCCTTCAAGGAGCATGAGAACGACCCCCGCATCGACGAGGTGTGCCGCGACATGGCCGCGCAGATGGGCGAGGGCGCGTACTACGAGGACCTCAACCGCCGCATGGCGCAGTTCGAGCTGACGCTTCTGGACTGGGCCGAAAGCCACAAGGGCGCGCGGCAGTACGTGGCCTTCGCCAACAAGTGCTGGCCCGCCTTCCCCAGCCAGTTCGGCTTTGAGCCCTGCTACGTCAACTCCCGCCTGGCCGGGCGCGGCATCCCCGTGGCCTGCGAGGTGGACATCTACGGCGCGCTGAGCGAGTACATCGGCCTGTGCGTGACCGACGACGCCGTGACCTTGCTCGACATCAACAACACCGTGCCCGCCTACATCTACGACGAGGACATCAAGGGCAAGTACGACTACAAGCTCAGCGACACCTTCATGGGCTTCCACTGCGGCAACACCCCCGAATGCAAGCTCTGCGCAAGCCGCGCCGTCAAGTACCAGCTCATCCAGCACCGCCTGCTGGAGCCGGAGGGCAGCGAGCCGGACTTCACCCGCGGCACCCTTGAGGGCGACATCGCCGCCAGCGACATCACCTTCTACCGCCTCCAGTGCGACAGCGAGGGCGTCCTGCGCGCCTATGTGGCCCAGGGCGAGGTGCTCGACGTGGCCACCCGCAGCTTCGGCGGCATCGGCGTGTTCGCCATCCCCGAAATGGGCCGCTTCTACCGCCATGTGCTGGTGGGCAAGCGCTACCCGCACCACGGCGCGGTCGCCTTCCACCATGTGGGCGCGGCGCTGTTTGAGGTGTTCAAGTTCCTGGGCGTTAAGGACATCGCCTACAACCGGCCCGCGTCGCTGCCGTATCCGATGGAAAATCCGTTTGCCTGATTGATCCGGCGGGCCTTGTGGCCGCCCGTTCCCGCTTGTGCGGGGGCGGGCGGTTTTTTTCATGACCGCGCGCCGCGCCGCATATCCTTCCCCAAACCGTGTTGTGGAAAGGGGGGACCGGCGTGCTGGAGAAGCTCAAACGGGCGGATATTCCGCAGGAGCTGGTGCTGGGCTGGCCGCGCTCGGTGCTGCTGGGCGATGAAAAGCTGATCGTGGAGCAGCATCAGGGCATCTTTGCCTGCACGGAAACGGAGGTTGCGCTCAAGACCCTCTGCGGCCTGCTGGTCATCAGCGGCGAAAAGCTGTCCCTGTCGCGCTACGACCGCGACGGGCTGGTCGTGTTTGGCAAGATCAAAAAGCTGTGCTACCGCCCGAAAGGATGACCGCGCCGTGAACATCCCCCGATTGCCGTTTGTCACCTGCCGCTTCACGCTGACGGGGCTGAACCTGGAACGCTTCATGAACACGCTGCAAAAGGAGGGCGTGCCGCTGCTCTCCGCCCGGCGGACGGGGGCGCGCACGCTGGAGTGCGCCTGCTACCTGCGCGACCTGCCCCGCGTGAGGCAGCTGGCCGGGGAAAAGGGCTGGCGCGTGCAGCGCACGCGCCCCGCGCAGCTGGCGGCGCTTTGGGCGGCGCTCAAAAAGCGGCCCGGCGCGCTGCTTGGGGCCGCGCTGGCGCTGGCGGCGGCGCTCGTGCTATCGCAGTTCGTGTGGCGGGTGGAGATCAACGGCGCGGGGCCGTACCGCGCGGATATCGCGGCCTACCTGCAGGAGGCGGGCTATGTGCCGGGCGCGCGGCGCGACGCGCTGGACGCCTCCGCGCTGGAGCGAAACCTCACGCTTCGCTATCCGGAGGTGGCGTGGTTTCATGCCTATGTGAGCAACGTGACGCTCGTGGTGGACGTGACGCGCGGCGTGCCCATGCCGGAGCTGCCCTCCGCCCGGCCGGGCGACGTGGTCGCCCTGCGCGACGGCATCGTCGATTCCGTGCGGGTATACGCGGGCACGGCGGCCGTTCAGGCGGGCGACGCGGTGCGCGCTGGGCAGGTGCTGATTCGCGGCGAGGAGCGGGGTGCGGACGGGGCCTTCGTGCCCGTGGCCGCGCGGGGCGCGGTGATCGCCCGCTGCTGGCTTACGCACACGGTGGAGATGTCCATGCTGGAGATTCGAAGCGAGGAAACCGGCCGCGAGGCGGCGGTGCAGCAGATCGTGACGCCGTGGTTTTCGCTGCCCGCCGAGCCCGAAACGCCCGATTTTCTGGCCAGCAACGCCTATATCACGCAGACGCCGGTGGCGGGCTGCTTTTTCCCCGTGTGGCGCAGGGCCACGGTGCTGCGCGAGGTGAGCCTGGAATACGTCCGCCGCCCGGAGGGCGAGGTGCGCGCCGAGGCGGGTCAGGCCGCGCTGGACCGGCTCAAAACCCTGCTGTATGGCTATGAGATCATTGACAAATGGGTAGATTATTGTATGATAGAAGATGATACATTGGCCGCAACCGCCACCGCGGAATGGCTGATGGATATTGCCGGCCAGGCGCCGGCATGAACGGAGGCAACCGCATTTGACAACCACCCCAACCATCCGCGTCCCGCTGGCGGGCATGGACGCGTATCTTTCCATTTTCGGGGCCAACGGCCGCAACCTTTCCCTTCTGGAGGGCGAGCTGGGCGTGACGCTCGCGGTGCGGGGGTCCGACCTGGAAATCAGCGGCGGGGAGGAGGACGCGGCGCTGGCCGCGCGGGT
The DNA here is from genome assembly GCA_900540045.1 of uncultured Eubacteriales bacterium. Lineage (GTDB taxonomy): Bacteria > Bacillota > Clostridia > Christensenellales > Aristaeellaceae > Limiplasma > Limiplasma merdipullorum. The sequence continues at coordinate 10,018 of UQEF01000083.1, forward strand.
GGTGGACAAGCTGACGGACCTGAGCGCCCGCGGCGCGCAGATCGACCGCACCACGCTGCGCTACGCCGCGAAGCTGGCGCGTCAGGACGAGCTGGACCGGCTGGACGACATCGCCTTTGAGGTGGTGGCCATCACCCACCGGGGCCGCCCCGTGCGCTGCAAGACGCTGGGGCAGTACGACTACGTGCGCGCCATCCGCGGGCACGAGCTGACCTTTGCCGTGGGCCCGGCGGGCACGGGCAAGACGTATCTGGCCATGGCGCTGGCCGTGGTGGCGCTGCGCAACAAGGAGATCGAGCGCATCGTGCTCACGCGCCCCGCGGTGGAGGCGGGCGAGAGGCTGGGCTTTCTGCCGGGCGATCTGAGCCAGAAGGTGGACCCCTACCTGCGCCCCCTCTACGACGCGCTGTACGACATGATGGGCGCGGAAAGCTATCAGCGCCTGCAGGAGCGCGGCGTGCTGGAGGTGGCCCCGCTGGCCTATATGCGCGGGCGCACCCTCTCGGACAGCTTTATCATCCTGGACGAGGCGCAGAACACCACGCCCGAACAGATGAAGATGTTTCTCACGCGCTTCGGCGCGGGCAGCCGCGTGGTGGTCACCGGCGACGTAACCCAGACCGACCTGCCCCCCGGCAAGCAAAGCGGCCTCACGCAGGCGCTGGAGGTGCTCCGGGGCATTCCCGAAATCGCCATTGTGACGCTGGACCGCTCCGACGTGGTGCGCCACGACCTGGTGCAGACCGTGGTGCGGGCTTACGAAACCTACGAAAGCACGCGAAAGGGTGGAGGCCATGATGCCGGGTAAGCATACCATTCGCAAAAAAAAGCAGCTGAGCCGGGAGGCGGTGGGGCATTCGCTGCGCTCCCGCACGGCGCAGTGCGTCTATGTGATTCTGGCCGGGGCCGTGATTCTGTGCATCCTGTTCATGGCGGCCATCACGCCCCAGCGGTATGACCTGAAGGTGGGCGACATCTCCCACACCACCATCACCGCCAGCAAGGACGTGGTGGACGAGATCAGCACCGCGCGCCAGCGCGAGACGGCCGCCAATCAGGTGGAGCCCAGCTACATCTTCAAGGAGGATGTGGCCGGGCAGGTCATGCAGGATCTGGCCACCGTGCTTGCGCAGGTGAGCGCCGTGCAGCAGTACGGCCGCCGCGTGCTGGAGCAGTACGCCCCGGGCGACCCCGACAAGCAGGCCGAATACGTCTTTGCCGAGGCCGAACTGAACTATGCCCGCTCACTGCTCACCCAGATCAGTCTGGCGGATTATCAGCTGAGCACGCTGCTGCGCGCCACCGACCAGCAGATGGCCGACCTGAACGAAAACATCACCTCCGCCGTGGAAAACACGCTCAATACCACCATCCGCGAAGGGTATGTCAACGAATCCATTCAGTATTTGCAGCAGATCATCGGCTACAAGACCGACATCGACCTGCTCCAGAACGTCGTCACCCCCATTTTGCGCAAGGTGATCCGCCCCAACATGGTCATCGATCAGGAAGCCACCGAAAAGCTGCGCGACGAGGCGCGCGCCGCCGTGGAACCGGTCATCTACAAGCAGGGACAGAACATCGTCGTCGCCCGCGAGCGCGTGACCGCCAACCAGCTGGAAATGCTGCGCAGCCTGGGCATGCTGGACGACGACAACGTCGATATCATGATGTACGTGGGCGCGGTGCTGCTGGTGGCGCTGAGCATCGCGGTGCTCGTCCTGGCGCTGTACCTCTTTGACCGGGAGACGCTGCAAAGCCCGCGCCGCCTCATCATTCTGATGCTCATCCAGTGCGTGACGCTGGGGCTGTGCATCCTCGGCCAGCTGATCCACACCTACCTCTCCCCCGCGCTGCTCAGCGCCATGATGCTCACGGGCCTGCTCTCGGCCAATACGGGCGTCGCGGGCGCCCTGAGCGTGAGCGTGCTGGTCAGCGCGCTCATCGCCGGCGGAGATACCACCTTCGGCGCCGCCATGGTCAACCTCCTGCTCACCGCCTTCATCAGCGGGCTGCTGGCCGTGGGCATCATCCGCCGCAGGCCCTACCGCCAGCAGGTGCTGCTCTGCGGCATCGTGACGGCCATCGCCAACATCGTCATCATTCTCACCATCGGGTTTATGACCAATACCTCCATCGCCGACGTGTTCGCAAACGCGCTGTGGAGCGCCGGCAGCGCGCTGCTGGCCTCGGTGCTGTGCATCGCGCTGGACCCGCTGGTGGAGACCTTCTTCCACCTGGCCACCCCGGCAAAGCTCCTGGAGCTGAGCAATCCCAACCATCCCCTGCTGCGCCGCCTGCTGATTGAGGCGTCGGGCACGTATCACCACAGCATCATCGTGGCCAATCTGGCCGAGGCCGCCGCTGAGGCCGTGGGCGGCAACCCCCTGCTGGCCCGCGCGGGCGCGTATTTCCACGACATCGGCAAGCTCAAGCGCCCCCTGTATTTCAAGGAAAACCAGATCGGCGACAACCCCCACGAGCACACCAACCCCTACGTGAGCGCCGCCATCGTGACCGCCCACACCCGCGACGGCCTCATCATGGCCCAGCAGTACCGCCTGCCCCAGGAGATTCAGGACATCATCGTGGAGCACCACGGCGATACGCCGGTCATGTTCTTCTACCACAAGGCCCTGCAGGAGGCCGACGGCCAGGCCGTCGATATCGCGGATTTCCGCTACGACGGCCGCAGGCCCCAGAGCAAGGAAAGCGCCATCATCATGCTGGCCGATACCGTGGAGGCCGCCGTGCGCAGCATGCACGACCCCACCCCCCAGAAGATCCGCGAGTTCATCGCCAAGCTCGTGCGCGGCAAGCTCGACGACGGCCAGCTGGACAACGCGCCGCTGACCCTGCGCGACATCACGCGCATCTGCGAGGCCTTTGCCACGGTGCTCAACGGCGTGTTCCATGAGCGCATCGAATATCCGGCCATCAGCCCGGCGGCGGCGGCGCATGTGGCCGCGCAGGCCCGGCTGACCGAGGCCGCCGAAAGCCCCGTCGAGGAGCGCGAGCTGCACCGCATCCAGCCGCAGGAAGCGCAGGAGAGCGGCGGCGCGGAGGGCGAGGAGGCGTCCGGAGAGGGCGCGGAGGCTGAGGTTTCCGAGGCGGGTGCTTCCGGGGCGGGCGCTGAGGCGTC
>UQEF01000084.1 GCA_900540045.1 uncultured Eubacteriales bacterium
TACGATCTTTTTCATGGTAAACCTCCTATTCACTTTTGGGCGAATACGGTAAACTATCGCCCTTTGCTGACATCAGTATAGAGCCATTCAGGTGAAAAGTCAAGCGGTGTTTTAGAATATTTTTTAGAATCGTTTATTTTAACTGTTTAGTTGCGGCAATCCGGCAAAAAAACCGTGTATGTGTGATAAATGTTATACATAAATTCATAAAATCACCTTGTTTAGTGTTTATGACGAAACGGCAAGTTTTTTTGAAACAAGTGTTGACATTGATAAACGCTCACTCTATAATAAGTGCGTAGCGGCATGAGGCCGGTTTAGGCATAAACAGACGCTAAACGGCCGCACGCCATGGAATGGTGCGGATTGAAAAAAATAAAAGCAGGTGAAGAAGATGCAAAGCATCCATCGCTATCCAACGGATGACGAGGCGAAAAAGCTGATTGTGGAGATCGGCCGCAGGATGTATCAGAAGAACTTTGTGGCCGCCAACGATGGCAATATCAGCTGCAAGGTGGATGACGACATCATCTGGACCACCCCCACGGGCGTGTCCAAGGGCTTCATGTCGGAGGACATGATGGTCAAGATGCGCCTGGATGGCACGGTGCTCTCCCAGGGGGAGCGCGGCCCGTCCAGCGAAGTAAAGATGCATCTGCGCATCTATAATGAAAACCCGGAGGTCCGCGGCGTATGCCACGCCCATCCGCCTATCAGCACCTCTTTTGCCATCGCGGGGATCGGCCTGGACAAGGCCATCTATCCCGAGGCTTTGGTCAATTTGGGCACCGTGCCCTGCGTACACTATGAAGCACCCGGCTCTCAGGGCATCCCGGACAGCATCGCGCCCTACTGCCGCGACTACAACGCCCTGCTCCTGGCCAATCACGGCGCGGTGGCGTGGGGCGGATCGCTGATGGAAGCGTGGTACCGCCTGGAGTCCACGGAGCACTATGCCATGGTCATCATGTACACGGGCAACATCATCGGCAAGGCCAATGTGCTCAGCTGCGAGCAGGTGGGCGAACTGATTGAAATCCGCAAGAAGATGGGCATCACCAGCGGCGGTATCCCGCCCTGCACGGCCAAAGCCACCAACACCGTGGACGTGGTGGCGGGACACAGTCCCGTGGCGGACGAGCCGCCCGCCCTCAAGACATACGGCCAGCCCGCATCGCCCTGCGGCTGCGCGGGCGGCAGCGCCGCAGCCGATGAAGCCGAGCTTCAGGCCATCACCCGCGCGGTGCTGGAACGGCTGAAAAACATCAAATAAAGAAAACACCGGAGGAGGCGCGCGGATGAAAGCAATCGTAATTGGCAGCGTGGCGGCCGGAATGTCCGCCGCCTCCAAGCTGAGGCGTGTGATGCCCGATGCGCAGATTAGCGTCTACGAGCGCGGTGGATACCTCTCCTACGGCGCGTGCGGCCTTCCCTATTATATAGGTGGTTTCAATGACGATCCCGGCAGGCTGATTGCCCGCACGGGCGAGCAGTACGCCCAAATGCGGATTGATACTTTTCTGCATCATGAGGTGCTGTCGGTGGATGCGGCGGCAAAGCGCGTGCGCGTGCGGGACAACGATTCCGGCCGTGAATTTGAGGATAGTTACGACGCGCTGATGATCGCCGTTGGCTGCGACAGCGTGGCCCCCAAGGTGCCGGGAGCGGATCTGCCTTCGGTGTTCTATCTGAAGACCATGGAGGACGGCCTGCTCCTGCGCGAAATCGCCCGCCTCAAGGACGTGCACCACGTGGCGGTGGTGGGCGGCGGCTACATCGGCGTGGAGATGACCGAGGCGCTGTTGCACCTGGGCAAGACCGTCACGCTCATTGAGGCGGGGGAGCGGCTGCTCACCCCGTTTGAACCCGAATTTTCAGAATTGGCCGCTCAGGAGCTGGAGAAAAACGGCGTGCGGGTGCTGGTGGGCCACCGCGTGGAGGCGATTGCCGAACAGGGCGACCGCCGCGTGGTGCGCGCGGGCGGGGAGGATATTCCCTGCGACCTGGTGGTGATGGCCGTGGGCGTTGTGCCCGCGACGGGCTTTCTGCGCGATACAGGCATCCGCATGGCGCGCAACGGGGCCATTCTGGTGGATCGGGAGATGCGTACCTCGCTGGAAAACGTGTATGCCGCGGGCGACTGTGCCGTGGTCTACCACCGGCTGATGGAGGAGGACTATTTCATCCCGCTGGGCACGGTGGCGAACAAGTGCGGACGCATCGCGGGCGGCAATATGGCCGGGGCGCACGACAAGTTCGTGGGCGCGCTGGGCACTGCCGCCATCAAGGTCTGCGGCCTGGAGATGGGCCGCACGGGCATGAGCGAGACCGACGCCAAACGCCTGGGCGTTGACTACCGCACCAGGCTCGTCACCGCGCAGGATCACCCCTCCTACTATCCGGACCCGGCCAAGCTGACCATCAAGCTGATCTATGAGGCGCGCACGCGGCGGCTGCTGGGCGCGTGCGTGGCGGGAGCGCGGGGCGCGGTGCTGCGCGCGGACATCTTCGCCGTGGCCATCCATGCCGGCATGAGCACCGACGAGCTGGGCATGGTGGATCTGGCTTACGCGCCGCCCTTTGCGGGCGTTTGGGACGCTGTGCACATCGCCGCCAACGCGGCCAAATGAGGTGCCTATGAACAAGCTGACGACTCTGGAACAGGCCGTCTCCCTCATCGGGGACGGCGCATGTGTGGGGCTGGGGGGCAACACCCTCAACCGCGCGCCCATGGCAGCCGTTTTTGAGATGGTGCGCCAGAAGAAGCGCGGCCTGCGCGTGGTCAAGACCGCGGGCGCGATGGACGTGGACGCGCTGTGTCTGGCCGGCTGCGCCGCCTCGGTAGACGCGGGCTTCATCAGCTACGAAAGCCAGTACGGCCTGGCCCAGCGCTACCGCAGAAGCGTGCAGTCCGGGCTGGTGCGCGCCAACGAGCACGCCTGCTACACCGTGATTTCGGCCCTGCGCGCGGCCAGCTACGGCATCCCCTTCATGCCGGTGCGCGGCCTTAAGGTGAGCGACCTGCGCAAGGTCAACGACTATTTTGCCGACGTGACCGACCCCTTCACCGGGGAGACGCTGGCCGCCGTGCGCGCCATCCGGCCTGATTTTGCCGTGGTGCACGCGCAGATCGCCGATTCGCAGGGCAACGCCTTCTTTGAAGGCCCCAAATACGAGGATGTGCTTCTCTCCCGCGCGTCTCAGAAGGTGATCGTAACCGCCGAGCGCATCGTGGGCGACGGGTACTTCTCCGGCGGCGGGTGCAAGGCGGACATTCCGCATTTTCTTACCGCAGCCGTGGTGCACGTGCCCCGCGGGGCAGCTCCCGGCGCGTGCTATGGCTACTATGAGCCGGACGACGCGTTCATTCGTGCGTTCCTGGAGCTCAAGGACGCGGAAGCGCTGGACCGCTTCCTTTCGGAAGGGGGAAGGCGGCTGTGATTCGTCCCTGCGATATGATGACGGTGGCCATGGCGCGCCTCATTCATGATGGTGATACGGTCTTTCACGGCGTATCCTCGCACATGCCCATGATCGCCACCTTGCTGGCCAAGCGCCTGCACGCGCCCAATGCCGTGCACCTCAACATCCCCGGCGGGGTCGATCCCGTCAAACCCGCTTTGCGCGAGTTTACCAGCGCGGGCGGGGAGCTGTGGGAGACGGCCTGCGCGGGTTTCCCGCTGATGGAGGTGTTCGACCTGAGCATGCGCGGCGGGCTGGACGTGGCGTTTTTGAGCGGCGTGCAGTTCGACGACCGGGGCAATGTCAACGCCTCCGTCATCGGTCCCTACGAGAAGCCGAAGGTGCGTTTGCCGGGCGGCGCGGGCAGCGCCGTGCTCATCCCCACGGCCAAGCGCGCCATCATCTGGCGCACCAAGCATGACCGCCGTACCTTTACGCCCAGGGTGGATTTCATAACCGCCCAGGGCAACGTGAGCGAGATCGTTACCCCCCTGTGCGTGTTTACCATGTATCAGGGACAGCTGATTCTCAAAAGCGTCCATCCTTACACCACCATCGACGAGGTGGCGGAGAACACCGCTTTCCCCATCCGCTATTTTTCCATTGAAACCACCCCGCCGCCCACCGCCGAAGAACTGAGGGCGCTGGAGGAGATCGACCCGCTGGATCTGCGAAACATCGAGTTCCGCTGACGGCGGCCAAGGCATCGAAACCAAAAAGGCACTTTTTATAGAGAAAGGAAGTCTTGCATATGCCCCGTTACGACACCTATTTTCTCATGAAGGAAGCCGACGTGATCGACTATGTCCAGACCAAGTATCCCGGCCACTTCGATAAGGACGCGGTGCTGACCGTCAAGGAAATCGGCGACGGCAACCTCAACTACGTGTTCCGCGTGGTGGAAGAAAAGACCGGCAAGTCCATCATCGTCAAGCAGGCGGGCGAGGCGCTGCGTATTTCGGCGGACATGAAGGTTTCCACCGACCGCAACCGCATCGAAAGCGAAATTCTGCAGATTCAGGACAAGTATGCCCCCGGCCTGGTGCCCAAGATCTACGGCTACGACACCGTGATGTGCGCCTGCGCCATGGAGGACCTGTCCGACCACGCGCTGATGCGCTATGCCCTCATGCGGCACGAGACCTTCCCGCGCTTTGCCGAGGACATCTCCACCTACATGGTCAACACTCTGCTCAAGACAACCGACGTGGCCATGGAGCACAAGGAAAAGAAGGCCATGGTCAAGAGCTTCATCAACCCCGAGCTGTGCGAGATCACCGAGGATCTGGTGCTGACCGAGCCGTACAACGACTGCAACCACCGCAATAACGTCTTCCCGCCCATCGCCGACTTCGTGCGCCGCGAGCTCTATGAGGATGACGCGCTCAAGCTGGCCGTTGCCAAGCTCAAGTTCGAGTTCATGAACAACGCCCAGTCCCTCATTCACGGCGATTTGCACACCGGCTCCATCTTCGTCAAGCAGGATTCCACCCGCGTGTTCGACCCCGAATTTGCCTTCTACGGCCCCATGGGCTACGACATCGGCAACGTGGTCGCCAACATGATCTTCGCCTGGGACAATGGCCGCGCCGCGGGCGCCGACGAATTCTGCGACTGGGCGCTCAAGGCCATCGAGGAGACGGTGGACCTGTTCTGCCAGAAATTCCTCAAGTGCTTTGACGAGTGCGTGACCGACCTCATGGCCAAGACACCCGGCTTCAAGGAATATTATCTGGATTCCATCCTGTCCGACACCGCCGCCTACGCCGGCACCGAGCTCATCCGCCGCACCGTGGGCATGGCCAACGTCAAGGACGTAACCACCATCGCCGACGAAGCCAAGCGCGCCCATGCCGAGAAGGTCAATATCCTCTGCGGCAAGGACTACATCATGAACCGCACGGCCTTCAAGACCGGCGCCGATTTCGTCGCCGCCGTCAAGCGCGCCGATGAAGCGGCCAAGTAAGGGAGGAAACCGCCATGGCTGACAAGAGCATCATGAGCTACGAAACCGTCGCGCTGGACGATGAAAAGAGCGCGCTGGTCATTCTGGACCAGACCAAGCTGCCCTATGAGGTGGAGATTCTCAGCCTGACCGACCAGAAGGACATCTGGAACGCCATCTACCTTTTGCAGGTGCGCGGCGCGCCTGCCATCGGCGTGGCGGCGGGCTTTGGCGTGTATCTGGCCGCCAAGCAGATCCAGGCCGACAACTGGGAGGATTTCTACACTCAGTTCAAGGCCGCCAAGGACTACCTCAACTCCTCCCGTCCTACCGCCGTCAATCTCTCCTGGGCGCTCAACCGCATGGAGCAGGTGGTGCTGGACAACAAGGACAAGAGCGTTCCCGAGCTCAAGGAGCTGCTGCACAAGGAGAGCGTCGCCATCAAGGACGAGGACGTATGGATGTGCCGTCAGATCGGCGAGTATGGCCTGACGCTCATCAAGGACGGCGACGGCATCCTCACCCACTGCAACGCCGGCCAGCTGGCCACCTCCAAGTATGGCACCGCGCTGGCCCCCATCCACCTGGGCCGCGAGCGCGGCATGAACTTCCGCGTCTACACGGACGAAACCCGCCCGCTGCTGCAGGGCGCGCGCCTGTCCGCCTTTGAGATGCAGGCCGACGGCGTAGATACCACCGTCATCTGCGACAACATGGCCTCCCAGGTCATGAAGAACGGCTGGGTCAACGCCGTGTTCGTCGGCTGCGACCGCGTGGCCGCCAACGGCGATGCCTGCAACAAGATTGGCACCTCTGGCGTGGCGATTCTGGCCAAGTACTACGGCATCCCCTTCTATGTGCTGGGCCCCACCTCCACCATCGACATGTCGATTGCCCGCGGCGAGGACATCACCATCGAGCAGCGCCCCGCCGAGGAAGTGACCGAGATGTGGTACAAGCGCCGCATGGCGCCCGAGGGTGTGAAGGTCTATAACCCCGCCTTCGACTTTGCCGACAATGAGCTCATCGCCGGCATCGTGACCGAGTACGGCATCGCCCGCCCGCCCTACAACGAGAGCCTCAAGGAGATCTTCAAAAAGAAGGCCGAGGCCGAAGCCGCCAAGAAGAAGTAAGAAACTGCGCCGGGGCATCCGCCCCGGCCACCCCCCGAAGGGAGGGGCGTTATGAACGAAAAGGAACTGCGCGCCGCGGTACAGCGGCTGGTGCTATGCGAACTGGCCAGGACGGGCCAGCGCTGCGTGCCGGTGATGTCCTCCAACCGCCATGTGCATCTGTGCCAGGCGGATGTGGAGAAGCTCTTCGGCGCGGGATATCAGCTGACAAAAATGCGTGATTTGGTCCAGCCTGGCCAGTTTGCCTGTAACGAGCGCGTGACCATCGAAACCGAAAAGGGCAAAATGGCGCTGCGCGTGGTGGGACCTGCCCGCAAGGAAACGCAGATCGAGCTGTCCTTCACCGACGCGGTGAAGCTGGGTCTGAAGCCCCCTATCCGCATGTCGGGCGATCTGGAGGGCAGTCCCGGCTGTACGCTGACAAACGGTGACAGGCGCGTGACCATCCCCCGCGGGGTCATCGTGGCGGAGCGCCACCTGCACCTGGCTCCGGACGAGGCCGAGGCCTTCGGCGTGAAGGACGGCGACGTGGTCAGCCTCGTGGTGGAGGGCCCGCGCCCCGGCACGCTGGACGGCGTGATCGTGCGAAGCGGCAAGGGGCATCTGATGGAGGCGCATATCGACAAGGACGAGGCCAACGCCTGCGCCCTCTCCGACGGGCAGCTTTGCCGCGTGATCCGAAAGGAAGACGCGCCTGCCGTGTCGAATAAAAGGGACATATGCGCGTCTGCGCCGCCCTCGCCCCCGCCGCCCCCCGCGCCCAGGCGGCAGACACTCCTGGATCTGAGCGCCGAGAGCCGCCGCCTCATCACCGAGGACGATGTGCGCACGGCCGCGCGCGACGGCTACAAGATCATCCGCTTTGCGCCCGACGCAATCCTGACCCCCCTGGCCCGCGATGCGGCCTCGGAAAAGGGCGTCGAGCTGGTACCCGTGATATAACGACCGCCGGGCCGATGGGCCGGGCATCTGTGAGGGAACAAACATGGCATTGACGGAACAGCAAATCAGGCAGATTACGGACGAGATTGTGCGCAGTCTCTCCGGCGCCATCCGGGCCGAGGCCGCCGCGCCTGCGCCCGCGCCCAAGCCGCAACCGGCCGAAAGCGGACGCTGGCTGTGCGATACCGCCGAGGAAGCGGTGCAGAACGCCAAGGCCGCCCAGGCCAAGCTGGCCGATATGACGCTGGAAAAGCGCGGCGAGCTGATCGCGGCCATGCGCAAGGCGGGTATTGACAACGCCGAGTACCTGGCGCGTCTGGCGCACGAGGAAACGGGCTACGGCCACGTGGAGGACAAGATTCAGAAGAACCTGCTGGTCAGCCGCCGCACGCCGGGCATTGAGGACCTGCAAACCCGCTGCGAAACCGGCGACAAGGGCATGATGCTCATCGAGCAGGCGCCCTTCGGGGTCATCGGTTCGATCACCCCGTCCACCAACCCCACCTCCACCGTCATCAACAATTCCATCAGCATGATCGCCGCGGGCAACGCCGTGGTCTTTAACCCCCATCCGGCGGCCAAGCACGCCTCGCAGGAGGCCATGCGCCTGATGGTGGAGGCCATCGTGTCGGCGGGCGGCCCGGCGGCGCTGATTACCACGGTCAAGGAGCCCACGCTGGAAACCGGCCAGGCGATTATGACCCATCCGGACATCCCGCTGCTGAGCATCACCGGCGGCGAGGCCGTGGTGCGCGTGGCCATGAAGACCGGCAAGAAGGTCATTGCGGCCGGCCCCGGCAACCCGCCCGTCATCGTGGACGATACGGCGGACCTGCCCGACGCGGCCCGGCGCATCGTGGACGGCGCAAGCTTTGACAACAACGTGCTGTGCATCGCCGAAAAAGAGGTGTTCGCCTTTACCAGCATCGCCGACCGCCTCATGAGCGAGATGGAGCGCTGCGGCGCGGTGCGCATCTACGGTGCGGACATCGACAAGGTGCTCAAGACCACGCTCATCAACAAGGACGGCAAGTACGTCATTAACCGCAAGTATGTGGGCCATGACGCGGCGGTCATCCTGCGCGACAGCGGCGTGAGCTTCACCGGCAACCCGCGGCTGATCATCGCCGAGACGGACCGTAACCATCCCTTCGTCATGACCGAGATGCTCATGCCCGTGCTTCCCATCGTGCGCGTGAGCAACATCGACGAGGCCGTCGAGGAGGCCTTCCGCGCCGAACAGGGCTGCAAGCACTCCGCCATGATCCACTCCACCAACGTGCACAACATGAGCAAGGCCGCGCGCAAGCTCAACACCACCATCTTTGTCAAGAACTCCTCCAGCTTCTCCGGCCTGGGCTTCGACGGCGAGGGATACACCACCATGACCATCGCCACCCCCACCGGCGAGGGCGTGACCAGCGCGCGCTCCTTTACCCGGCTTCGCCGCTGCGTGCTGTACGGGGATTTCCGCATCTGCTGATTTCCGCCCGCGGGCAGACGGGAGGTTACGACCGGTATGAACATCGTTGAACAGGTGCGCGCGGCAGGCGTGGTCGGCGCGGGCGGCGCGGGGTTTCCCACGCATGTGAAGCTGGGTGCCAAAGCCGAGTACGTCATCGCCAACGGCGCCGAATGCGAGCCGCTCCTGCGCGTGGACCAGCTGCTCATGCAGCGCCGCGCGGACCGCGTGGTGCGCGGCATGGAGCTGGCCATGCAGGCCACGGGCGCAAAGAAGGGCGTCATCGCCACCAAAGCGCACTACGAGGGCGCGGTCAAGGCGCTCAAGGCCGCGCTGGAAAACCGAAACGACATCACCTTGCACCTGATGGACAGCTACTACCCCTCCGGGGACGAGAAGTCCATCATCTATGAGGTCACGGGCCGCGTGGTGCCCAGCGCCAGGCTGCCGGCGGACGTGGGCTGCGTGGTGAGCAACGTGGCCACGCTGTGCAACATCGCCGACGCGGTCGAGGGCCGGCCGGTGGTGGACAAGGACGTGACCGTGGGCGGCGATGTGCCTCATCCCCTCACCGTGACGGTGCCCGTGGGTACCCCGATGCGCGAGGTGATCGCGCTGTCGGGCTTCACGGGAACGAAGGACGGCTATGCGCTCATCGTGGGCGGCCCCTGCATGGGCAAGATCGAGGAGGACTGGGACGCGCCGGTGACCAAGACGACGGGCGGGCTTTTGCTGCTCAAACGCACGCATCTGTTGATCGCGCGGCGCACGCAGAGCCCGGAACGGCTGCTCAAGATCGCGCGGGCGGTGTGCTGCCAGTGCAGCCAGTGCACCCAGATGTGCCCCCGAAACGCCCTTGGTCTGCATGTGGAGCCGCACAAGGCCATGCGCGCCATCACCACGGGAAACGGCGCCCTGCTGGGCAACGCCCGCTCGGTGCTGGCCTGCTCCAGCTGCGGCGTGTGTACCAACTATGCCTGCCATATGGGCCTTTCACCCTCGGAGGTCATGGCACAGCTCAAGGACGAAATGGGGCGCGCGGGCATCCGGCCGGTGCCGGAAACGGACATCCGCGTGGACCCGTTCATCGTGCAAAAGCGCGTGCCGGTCAAGCGGCTGATCGCGCGCATGGGCCTGGCGGCATTCGACGCCCCGGCGCCGTATACGGATGCGGGACTGCGGCCCAAACGAGTGCTGCTGCCGCTGCGCCAGCACGTGGGCAAGCCCGCCGAGGCCACGGTGAAGCCCGGAGACCGGGTGCGCCGCGGTGACGTGGTGGGCGAGATTCCCGAAAAGGCCCTGGGCGCAAGAATACACGCCTCCATCGACGGCGTGGTGTCCGCCGTGGACGCACGGGGCGTGGAGATCACAGGAGGTGAGAGCGCGTGACCGCAATCGGCGTGGTGGAAACCCTCAGCATCCCCCTGGGTGTGCTGGCCGGCGATCAGATGGTCAAGACCGCGCAGGTGGACCTTGTGACCGCGCAGACGGTGTGCGCGGGCAAATATATCGTGGTGGTCAGCGGCGAGGTCGCCGCGGTGCGCTCCTCCGTAAGCGCCGGCATCGAAAACGCGGGGAGCACGCTGGTGGACAGTCTGGTGATCCCCAACGTGGACGAGCGCGTGGTCGCCGCCATGGCGGGCGCGTGCCCCGCCGAGCAGGTGGAGGCGGTCGGCGTGGTGGAAACCTTCTCGCTGGCCAGCGCCATCAGCGTAGCGGATATCTCCGTCAAGGCTGCCGACGTGGACCTCATCGAGGTGCGCCTGGGGCGCGGCATGGGCGGCAAATCCTATGTGATCATCACCGGAGAGGTCGCCGCTGTGGAAGCGTCGGTCCGGGCCGCGGAGGCGGGCGAAGGGCTGGAGGGCCTGATCGCCTCCAGCGTGGTGATTCCCTCTCCCCATATGGACATGATTCGCGCGCTGATGTAAGGCTTTTGCTCGGTGCGGGAACATAGATGAAATTTAAGTGGCAAAGGAGTTTTTACCATGCAGGAAGCATTGGGCATGATTGAAACCCGCGGGCTGGTGGGCGCGATTGAGGCGGCCGACGCGATGGTCAAGGCAGCCAACGTGCATTTGATCGGCAAGGAGCATATCGGCGGCGGACTGGTCACCGTGATGGTGCGCGGCGACGTGGGCGCGGTCAAGGCCTCTGTGGAGGCGGGCGGCGCGGCGGCCAAGCGCGTGGGCGAGCTGATCAGCGTGCACGTCATTCCCCGGCCCCATGGCGATGTGGAGGCTATCCTCCCCACCGTCGCAGAAACAGCTACCAAGGCGTAACCGCCACAGGATAGAAAGGAGTCATCATCATGGAAAAGCAAGCTCTGGGTATGGTTGAAACCAAGGGTCTGGTAGGTTCTATCGAGGCGGCCGACGCCATGGTCAAGGCGGCCAACGTTCACCTCATCGGCAAGGTTCACGTGGGCGGCGGCCTGGTCACCGTGATGGTCCGCGGCGACGTGGGCGCGGTCAAGGCCTCTGTGGAGGCAGGCGGCGCGGCGGCCAAGCGCGTGGGCGAGCTGGTCAGCGTGCATGTCATTCCCCGACCGCACGACGACGTGGAAGCCATCCTTCCCAAGCTGTAATACGGCCTGTTTATGAAGGAGGACAGGGCTATGAAAAAGATCATCAACGCACCGGAGCGCTTTATTCCCGAAATGCTGGAGGGCATCTATGCCGCGCATCCCGACGAATTGATGTGCGTGGGCGGCGACCTTCATTGCCTTGTTTCCAAACGGAAGCATGCGGGCAAGGTGGGTATCGCCACCGGCGGCGGTTCGGGCCACCTCCCGCTGTTTCTGGGATACGTGGGCGAGGGCATGCTGGACGGCTGTTCCATCGGCGACGTGTTCCAGTCGCCCAGCGCCGAGCAGATGCTGGCCGTGACCAAGGAGATCGACCAGGGCGCGGGCGTGCTCTACATCTACGGCAACTACAACGGCGACATCTTCAACTTCGACATGGCGGCCGAAATGGCCGACATGGAGGAGGACATCCGCGTGGAAAGCGTCGTGGCGGGCGAGGATGTGGCCTCCGCAGGTCCCAGCGCCGAGGGCGAGCCCAACAAGCGCCGTGGCGTGGCGGGTATCTTCTTCGTCTACAAGTGCGCGGGCGCGGCCGCGGCGGCGGGGCTGGACCTGGACGAGGTCAAGCGCGTAGCTGAAAAGGCGTGCGCCAACGTGCGCACCATGGGTGTGGCGCTCACCTCCTGCACGGTGCCGCGCGTGGGACATCCCAGCTTTGAAATCGGGGACGACGAGATGGAAATCGGCATGGGCATTCATGGCGAGCCGGGCATTCGCCGCGGCAAGCTGCGTCCTGCCGACGAGATCGTGGACGAGATGCTCACGCCCATTCTCAGCGACCTGCCCTTCCAGGAAGGCGACGAGGTGGCCGTGCTCATCAACGGCCTGGGTGCGACCCCATTGGAGGAGCAGTACGTGATGTTCCGCCGCGTCAAGCAGACGCTGGACGAAAAAGGCATCCGCGTCTTCCACACCTATGTGGGCGAGTATGCCACCTCCATGGAGATGGCGGGCGCTTCGATTTCGCTCATCCGCCTGGATGACGAGCTCAAGGGCTACCTCTCCGCGCCGGCGGATACCCCCTTCTTCAAACAGTTTCAGCTGTAAGGGG
>UQEF01000085.1 GCA_900540045.1 uncultured Eubacteriales bacterium
GATCTCCAGCAGCGTATCATTGCCCATCGGCTGTGCGGAGCCCGCCAGTAATAGAGCACCTGGGGCACATGGGCCGCGCCGCCCACCTGCTCGATGAGCCGGAGGAAGAGGTCGTGGTCCTGGCTGCCGTCGCAGGCCGGGCGCTCACCGCCCACGGCCTCCCACAGCGTTTTCCGGAAGACGGCCAGATGGCAGATGTAGTTGCAGCAGAGCAGGTAGTCCGGGGCATAATCCGGCTTGAAATGCGCCACGATGGGCCGCTGGATGGTTTTGGAGAAGAGCGCTTCGTCGCTGTAAAGGAAGCCGTCCGGCTTTCCCTGCGCCCGCAGCTGCAAAATGGCCTTGCCCATCGTGTACAGCGCATGGGGGGCCAGAATGTCGTCGTGGTCGGCCAGCGCAAGATATTCGCCCGAAGCAAGGGCTGCGGCCGCGTTCGTGTTGGCCGCAATGCCCCTGTTTTCGATCTTTTTGTATACGATGCGTTGATTCTTCGCCTGATATTCCTCCACGACCTGCTGCACCCCGGCGTGTTCCGCATCGGATGCATCGGCCAGGCAAAGCTCCCCGTTGGGGGCCGTCTGCCCAAGGAAGGAATCCAGAAATTCCCGCAGGTATCGTTCCGGCGTATTGTACAGCGGCGTCAGGATGGAGATGGTCGGCAGGCCGCAGGTGTCTGCCGTCTTCCCGGCCCGTTCGGCGCGCTGGGCTTCCAGCACCTTTTTGGCGGGCAGCCACATTGACCCCCTGCAGCAGCCGGTCAAAGAAGGTCCAGCTGTCCATGCCCGCGGGCGTGCGCATCCACACATAGGGCGCATCCACGCCGCCGTAGACCTCATAGCCCGCCTTGATAAGTCCCTCGCGGATAATGGAGGCGTTGCGCAGGTAGTAGCGGATGGTTTCCATGCACTGAGCCGCGCCGTCCGGGCTGTAAACGGCGGCGGCGGCGCGCTGGACGGGATAGCTCACGCCGTTGAACTTGCTGCCCATGCGGCGCTTCCACATGTGGTTGAGCTCCACGGGCTGGCCGCTGGCCCCCAGGCCATGCACGCCATGGGGGATGACCATCCAGCCGCAGCGCGTGCCGGTGAAACCGGCGGTTTTGGAATAGCTGCAACACTCGATGGCCACATCCTTCGCGCCCTCGATCTCGTAGATGCTGCGGGGGGCATCGGTGGTGACAAACGCCTTGTATGCCGCGTCATAGACGATGATGCAGCCGTTCTGTTTCGCGTAGTCCACAAAGACCTTGAGCTGCTCGCGGGTAAGCGTCGTGCCGGTGGGGTTATTGGGGTAGCACAGGTAGATCACGTCCACGGGCCGGTCCGGCAGAGGCGGCACAAAGCTGTTTTCCGCGTTGCAGGGAAGGTACACCAGCCGGTCCCAGCGGTCGCCCACATAGGTCCCGGCGCGCCCCGCCATGGCGTTGGAATCCACGTAGACGGGATAGACCGGGTCGGTCACGGCAATCACCGCGTCGTCGCTGAACAGCTCCTGCACGTTGCTCACGTCGCATTTGGCCCCGTCGGAGACGAACACTTCGTCGAAAGCCACGTCCACGCCCAGCGCACGGTAATCGTTTTCAATGATGGCATTCACCAGAAAATCGTAGCCGTAATCGGGGCCATAGCCGTGGAAGGTCTCGGCGCAGCCCATCTCCCGCACCGCCTTTTCAAATGCTTCCACCACGGCGGGGGCCAGCGGCCGCGTCACATCGCCGATGCCCAGACGGATCACGTCGGCGTCGGGATGGGCCTGGGTATATTCCTTCACCCGGCGCGCAATCTCCGCAAAGAGATAGCTGCCGGGCAGCTTTTCATAGTTGGGATTGACCTTGAGCATGCTTTTCCGTCCTCCCTTGTTTTTGCAAATCGTCCTGAAGCCACACGCCGTCATACACAAAGGTGGCGGGGCCGGTCAGGTATACGTGCCCGTCCTCCTCGCTCCATTCGATCTGAAGCGTGCCGCCGGGCAGCGTCACCGCCACGCTGCGGCCGCACAGGCCGTTCAGGCAGGACGCTACCGCCGCCGCGCATGCGCCTGTGCCGCAGGCCAGCGTCTCGCCTGTGCCGCGCTCCCACACGCGCATGCGCAGGTGTCCGCTGTCCTCAACCTTTACGAATTCCACATTGATGCGCTCCGGAAAATCCGCGTGATGTTCCAGCACCGGACCGTCCGTGGTGACCGGGGCGGTATCCGGATCGCTCACAAAGCACACGGCATGCGGGTTGCCCATATTGACCAGCGTGAGCGCGTAGGTATGTTCCCCGGCCCGCACCGTATGTCCGATGACCGGGCATCCCACGGCGGCGGAAGGAATCTTCGCTCCGTCCAGCTGAGGCGCTCCCATGTCCACGCGCACGCTTTGCGTGGTCCCGTCCGGGGCCAGCGTGAGCCTGAGCAGCTTAATTTCCCCGCCGGATTCCACCGTAAACTCGGTTCGACCGGTCAGCCCCCGGTCGTGGCAGTATTTGGCCACGCAGCGGATGCCGTTTCCGCACATGCCGCTTTCGCTGCCGTCGCTGTTGAACATGCGCATGCGGAAATCCGCCGCATCGCTGGGCAGAATCAAAATCAGCCCATCCGAACCGCAGCCGAAGTGCTGCCGGCTCATCTTCACGCTCAAAGCCGCCGGATCATCCACCTGCTCCTCAAAGCCATTAATGTAGATATAGTCGTTTCCGGCGCCCTCCATCTTGGTAAAGCGCATGCCGTCACCGCCTTTCCTGCTTTCCCGCCTAGTATACCACACGCGCCTGCGTTTGACCACCCAAAAGCGCCCGGCAGCTCTTTTGCTGCCGGGCGCTTCGGCTTCGCACCTTCATGGATGGCTTGCCGTATAGCAGACCTCCACCGTCGCGGTCACGGACAGATGCGGGTGCACGGGGGTTTCCGCGCTGACACTCGTGGCCATGACGGTCGATTCGTCGCCCTGCACCTCGGTCACGCTCACCAGCCGGCCCAGTTCGAGGCCGGACGCTTCCGCCAGCAAGATTGCCTGGGCCATGGCGTCAGCGGTTGCGGCGCCCAACGCCTCAAAGTAGGCGTCTCTTGCTTCGGAGCTCTCATAGGCCAGTTCGTAGCTGTTCTGCGCGCCGGTGCGGATGGCGGCGTCGATCACCTCGCCCACGCGCGTGGGATCGTCCAGCCGCACCGCCAGGTCGATGGACACGGTGTAGCCGGAGGCCGTTTCCTGTTGTCCCAGCTTGGAATACTGGTAGTTATAAACCGTTTCCACGCCATAGTAGGCGGTCTGTGCGTCATGTTCGGAGATGCCCATCTGCGCAAGCGCATCCCTGAGGTTTTGCATCACCTGCTCCGCCTTGTCCTGCGCGGCGGTCACCGTATCCCCGGAGCCCTGCACGCACAGCGTGAGCACCACAATATCCGCCGGCAGCGACACGCTCTCCGTGCCCGTGGCACGGATGGTGGTTTCCTGCGCGGCCGTGAGATCTGCCGCCGGAGTGGATACAGGGGTTTGCGCCGGAGTGGAAGCCGGCGTTTCCGCCTGGGCGAAAGACAGGGTCAGCATCAGTGCGGCCAGCAGCAACATGGGCAGCCGTTTCATGGGTCATTCCTCCTTGGAACCATCCTTCGGGGTGCGCGGGGACCGTCTGCGCACAACCAGCCATACCACGGCCGCGATTGCAGCCACGGGCACGGCCACCGGCAGGATCATCGTTACAAACACCAGCATATTGCGCAGGAAGCCGCCCAGCCATCTCAACGAGGCCCTCAGCGCGGCGCCGAGGCGCTCGCCCAGGCCGATATCCTCCGCCGTTGCGCTCTGGGCGGGGCTTTCCTCCAGCAAGGTCACATTGACGGCGCTCATGTCCACGCGGCGGTCGATGTCGCGCTGTGACGTTTCGTAGCGCTCGATCTCGTACTGTGTATCGGCAACGGCGGTTTCCAGCTCGATCAGATCCGAGACCTCCTGCGCCTGCGCCATCAGCTGGTTCAGGCGCTCCCGCTTGGCATACAGCGTCTCCAGGCGCGTCTGATTATCCGTGTATTGCACGGTCATGTCCGTAACGCTTTCGGAGCGGTCGGTCACCCGGCCCACGCCCTCCATGCCGTCGAGGAACGCGTCCAGGTTTTCGGACGGCACGCGCATGCTCAGACTCGCTGTACGCGTATCGCCGCTCTCCACGTCGCCGTATTCATAGAGGTTTTCCACATAGCCGCCCAGGCTGTCCAGCAGCGCCCGAACATTTTCCAGGCCGGTCTCAAAGGCGGTGGTACGCAGCGTCAGGCTGGCCGTGCGCACCAGCTTCTGCCCGGCGGCCGCCTCCGTGCCGCCGTCCACCGCTCCGGCTCCGTTTGTGGAAGCCCTGCTCTCCTGGACTGCATACAGGTCATATGTGGCCGTATCGGCAGACCGCGCCATCATCGCGTTGGGCGCACCGGCCGAGGTGGTGGAGGCGCTGCCGGCAGATTCCGTTTCGGTCATCGCGTTCTTTTCCGAGGGCGCGGCGCTTAAATCCAGGTCCAGCGTTCCCGCCCAGAGGCTGCCCACCACCAGCACCAGCGCTGCAAACGCCGGTACGATGGCGCGCCAGAGGGGTCGTCTTGTGCTGTTTTCCACGAGTTTCATCCTGCTCTCCTCCCGTTTTACGGCGGCGCGCCAGCCGGTTTCAAATCCGGCGGGCACGTTCTCCGACTGGTACAGGTGGCCGAGCGCCTGCTCCAAGGCGCCGTTGGGTTCCTTCTCCCGAAGCATGCGCATGCCTCCTTTCCTTGGGAATAAACGAGCGTGATGTGAAAAGGTTCCCTGATTATTCGGACGCTGCCAGCTTCTTTTCAAGCGCCGCCCTGGCGCGGCTCAGCCGGCTTTTGACCGTGCCCTCGCGCAGGCCCGTAACCCGCGCGATTTCGGCATATCCCATCTGCTGTCCGTAGAACAGGCCGATGAGCAGCTGCTGCTCCTCGGGCAGCGAAGCTACGGCCCCGCGCATCCGTTCGGCGTCCGCGTCACGAAGATATGCTTCATCCGGCGTGGGAGACGGATCGGCGGGGTCCGCGCGCTCCGGGTCGTCCAGCGTCAGGCTTTCGCGGCGCACGCGCGCGCTTTTCAAGATGTCCAGACAGGTGTTGTGCGCGATGCGGAACAGCCAGGAGGCCACCGCGTCGCCCCGGAAGGCGTCAAAGGCGCGGAAGGCGCGCAGCATGCTTTCCTGCGCCGCATCCTCGGCCTCGTGCGGATTGCCCAGCATATGCAGGCAGTGCCGGTACACCATGCCGGAATAGGGTGCGCAAAGGCGCTCGAAGGCTTCCGCCGTCGGGCGATGGGATTGTTTCATGCGCGCATCTCCTTTCCGCGCCTGGTGATGATCTCATTATACGACGGTTTCCAACGCTTCGCAATAGGAAGTCAGGCACGGTCGCGCCACAGGCCCTCCACGGCAAAGCATACGGTGTCCCCATGCAGCCCGCGCAGCGTGCTCGCCTCCCCCGCCTGGCAAACCTCCATAACGAGCTTTTCCTCCGGAATGACCTCCGCGTTGTAGTGCACCAGCAGATCGCCCAGCATTTGCCGGCGGTGCTTTTCCACGGGAAACTGATTCATGAACCAGTCCACATAGCGGGTGTTGTTCACGTGCTGGTTCATATCCAGATCGGTGTAGACGGGCAGGTATTCACGGCGCGAGACCGGACCGTCCAGCGCGCGCAGATTGCCGGGGAAGGGCAGGGGCGCCGGGATGCCATATTCGGGCATGGTCTCACCCAGCCGCGAGGCCGGAGCGATTTTCCGCTCGTCCAGGTCCATGAGCACAAACAGCGCGGAGGCGCATCCGAGCGTCCCTCCTTCGGTTTCAAAGGTATAATAGCGCGGAAAAAACATGTGCCTGGTCTTTCCGGGCCAGGTGCGCACCGTAACGTGCTGGTCCAGCACGGGATACTCCTCCATATGCAGGCGGGCACGGCTGAGCACCCACGCCACCCCCAGCCCGCGCAGACGCTCAAAGGTCAAATCCAGCACATGGCAATGGCCGTCCCCCGCCTCCTGCATGGCGCGGAAGATCGCTCCCGGCTGCCATTGCCCGGTAAAATCCACCGAGCACATGTCCAAAACCGTTTCATATACATAGGGTTCGTTTGGCATGCAACTACCTTCTTTCCGTCAAAAACAGAGCTCAATGCGAAGTATACCACAGTCGGGCGGCTTTTCCCAGCACAGATTTCCAGCGCCGTCCTCCATCCGCCCGCATTGACAAGCCCCGCTGCCGATGGTAAGATATCCACGTCTCCGACAAAGGCCCCTCAAGCAATGTAAACAAGGAGGAATTTCCATATGACCGTTACCAAGCAGATGTCCATCGGCGAAGTGCTCAGCATCGACCGCAGCACGGCGCATATCTTCATGGAGTTTGGCATGCACTGCCTGGGCTGCCCGCATGCCACCGCAGAATCCATCGCCGACGCGTGCGCCGCCCACGGGTCCGACCCCGACGCGCTGGTGCAAAAGCTCAACGAGTATCTTCAGAAGGCCTGAATTCCGTCCCGCCACGCCGCCCGGAAGGAGTGAACGAAAGAATGCAGGTGGCCACCGCGCAGGAGGCCCTTTTCATGGCATGTGAAATGGAATCCTCCGCCATACAGCTGTATACCCGCGCCCTCTCCCTGATGGAGCAGCTGGGCCGTCAGGATGAACCGCTCTATGACCATCTGACGCTGATGCTCGCCGATGAGCAGGAGCATCTGGCACAGTTCCGCGCGCTGGGCGGCGGGGACGCCCTTGCGCAGGAGCGGCGCGTCGCGCTGTCCGCCGCGGCGGACAACATTCTCTTTGAAGGCGGGCTGATGGGCGCGGCGCGGGCCGGCCTGCTGCGCGATGTGGAGAGCATGCTCCGCTTTGCGATGCTGGCTGAGGAAACATCCGCCAGCAAATACCGCGAGTTTGCCTCCCTTGCCGCCTCGCCCGGCGCGCGGGAGGCGCTGGAGCGCATCGCCTCCGAGGAGGAACGCCATCTGAGCGAGCTTCGGCTCCAGGGCTGATCTTTCGCCGGCGCAGGCCGGCTGCCGCCCCGGATCGGGTCCTGCCCTCCGGATGACATCCGATTCCGGCGCCGGGCACGACGGATTCGCAAATCCCGCCCGGCAAGTTTCCTTACGCCGTTTCCTGCCCGCGGGCCCCATGGGCGCGAGTGGGAAACGGCGTATCTCTGGCGTCGATTGACCCGCCGTTCCGGGTGAAATCTGATTTTCAGGCGGTTTGATGGTTTCTTGCAGAGAAAGGGGCTGATTGCATGCGCAAAAAATCCGGCAATCAAACGCTGACGCTGGCCTTGAGCGGCATGATGGCCGCATTGGTCTTTGTGGCTACCTATTTTTTTAAGCTGCCCGTTTCCATCACTCAGGGGTACATCCACCTGGGTGACGGTTTTATCCTGCTGGGCGCGTCGCTGCTGGGATGGGCCAGCGTGCCCGCCGCAGCCATCGGCAGCGCCCTGGCGGATCTGCTGGGTGGCTATACGCTCTATATCCTGCCCACCTTTGTAATCAAGGGGCTGGTCGCCGCCGTGGCCGTATGCGCCCTGCGCGCAAGGCATCCCTATTGGCTGACCGTGGCGCTGCTGGTGCTGGCTGAACTGGTCATGGTAGCCGGGTACTTCGTGACCGAATGGCTGCTGCTGGGCTACGGGCTGGCCGCCGCCGCGGGCGCCGTGGTTCCCAATCTGGTGCAGGGCTTCAGCGGCGTAGTGCTGGGCGCGATGCTCATTCCGCTGCTGCGGCGCGTAACGCCCCCGGCCATGCGCCTGTAATCCTTGCGGTGTAGTTTTTCCGGACGGTCCGAGAATCTCATATCTCTGGCTGCCCGGATTTTTTTGCAGAGGTGTTTCAACCGGTCTTTTCCTGTTTATAGAATAAATGTTTCCCCCCACGTGCTTTCCTTACTTGCATTTGGATATCTACCGGGTTTATGGCATATTCCGTTCTTTTTTTGAAGATTTTCCATACCATCTTGCTTTTGTGGTACTCTTCCGATATAATAAATACACAGCATCGGAGATTTGATCGCGGCGTGCCGCGAGAAAATAAATTCAATACAGCAAAGGAGTCTGATTCCCATGAAAAAGGTTCTTGCTCTGGTTCTGGCTCTGACCATGGTCCTGGGCATGGGCAGCGTCGCGCTGGCCGAAGGTAATGCGCAGGTCTTCTGGTACACGATGAGCGACACCTACCTCGCCAGCGTGCGCACCGCGCTCAACGCCAAGCTGGACGAGGCCGGCATCACCTATGTGGACCAGGACGGCAACGCCACCCAGACCACTCAGACCGACCAGATCACCACCGCTATCGCCACCGGCACCGACCTGCTGGCCGTGAACATCGTTGAGACCGGTGCGGACGGCATCGCTCAGAACGTGGTAGACCAGGCCAAGGCTGCGGGCATCCCGCTGCTGTTCTTCAACCGTTCCGTTTCCGAGGACGTGGTCAAGAGCTATGACAAGTGCTGCTTCGTGGGCACCAACTACGAGCAGGCCGGCATCATGCAGGGCGACATGATCGGCGACTACCTGCTGGCCAACTACGACGCCTACGACCTCAACGGCGACGGCGTAATCAGCTACGTGATGTTCAAGGGCCAGGAGGACAACCAGGAAGCCATCGCGCGCACCAAGTATGGCCAGGAGAACGCCGATGCCAAGCTGGTTGCCGCCGGCAAGCCCGCCCTCAAGTTCTACGACGAGAGCAATGCCCAGAAGTACCTCGTGGACCAGGCCGGCACCTGGAGCCGTCAGGTTGCTCAGGACTACATGACCACCATCCTGGCCCAGTACAACATGGACGCGGGCAACATGGTTGAGCTGGTTATCGCCAACAACGACGAGATGGCCCTGGGCGCCATGCAGGCGCTGCAGCAGGCCGGCTATAACAACGGCGAAGGCACCACCACCATCCCCGTTTTCGGCGTGGATGCCACCGCTGACGCCGTGGCCGCCATCGATGCGGGCACCATGGCCGGCACCATCAAGCAGGATGCCGAAGGCATGGCTGAGGCCATCGCCACCATCGCCGCCAACATGATCGCCGGAAAAGACATGTACGAGGGCCTCAACGAGAATTTCACCGTTGAGAACGACTGGAAGGTCGTTATCCCCTATGCTGTGTACACCGGCAACTGAGAACACCATAGGCCGAACCATTGACGGAGGGGCGAAAGCCCCTCCGCTTCGGTATCACCAATCCCCGCGCGCTTCGGGGCGGCGCGTGTGCGTGCCGTCAGCGGTGCGCGTGGGGAAACTCAGCAAGGAAGGAGAGGGCGGAGATGGAACAACAGGCCACTCGCACCACTGACGGCGCTTCTACACGCGAGCTTTTGCAGATGGAGCATATCAGCAAGAGCTTTCCTGGCGTTAAGGCGCTGGACGATGTGTCCCTCACGGTCAAGGCGGGCACGGTGCATGCGCTGATGGGCGAAAACGGCGCCGGAAAATCCACCCTGATGAAGTGCCTCTTCGGAATCTACAATAAAGACGACGGCAAAATCTTTCTGGACGGCAAGGAGGTCAACTTCCGCTCCTCGCGCGAGGCGCTGGACAACGGCGTCGCGATGGTGCACCAGGAGCTGAACCAGGCCCTGCGCCGCAACGTAATGGACAACATCTGGCTGGGCCGCTATCCCAAAATCAAGGGAACCCCGGTCATTTCGGAAAAGCAGATGTACGATGACACCATGAAGGTCTTTGAGGAGCTGGGCATCAACGTCAACCCCAAGACCATCATGAGCACGATGCCCGTATCCCAGCGGCAGATGGTGGAAATCGCCAAGGCGGTTTCCTTCAATGCCAAGGTCATCGTGTTTGACGAACCCACTTCTTCTTTGACCGAGCAGGAGGTGGAGCATCTTTTCCGAATCATCAACATGCTGCGCGACCGCGGCTGCGGTATCATCTACATTTCCCACAAGATGGAGGAGATTCTGCGCATCTCCGACGAGGTCACCATCATGCGTGACGGCCAGTGGATCGCCACCCGTCCCGCAAAGGATCTCACCATGAACGAGATTATCCGCCTCATGGTGGGCCGCGAGCTGACCAACCGCTTCCCCGCAAAGGATTATCAGGTAGGCAGCGACGTGGTGCTCAAGGTGGAGGGCCTCACGGCCATGTACTCCGGCCTCAAGGACGTGTCTTTCGAGCTCAGGAAAGGCGAGATTTTGGGCGTAGCCGGACTGGATGGCTCCGGGCGCACCGAGCTTTTGGAAAACATCTTTGGCAGCGCCACGCGCAAAAGCGGCAAGCTGTGGATGAACGGAAAGCCCATTCACAACCACAGCCCCAAGGAATCCATCCGAAACGGCTTCGCCATGGTGACCGAGGAACGGCGCGCCACCGGTATTTTCGCAATCATGTCCGTGCGCGACAACACGGTGATCTCCAGCCTGAAAAAATACCTGAAAAATCACCTGTACCTCAGCAACAAAACCATGCAGGAGCGCACCAACTGGTCCATCAATGCCATGCACATCAAAACGCCGACCCAGCAGACGCAGATTCGCTCGCTGAGCGGCGGCAATCAGCAGAAGGTAATCTTTGGCCGCTGGATGCTTACCGAGCCCGAAATCTTCCTGCTGGATGAGCCCACGCGCGGCATCGACGTGGGCGCCAAGTATGAGATTTACCAGCTCATCATGGATATGGCCCGCGCGGGCAAATCCGTCATCATGGTTTCCTCCGAAATGCCGGAATTGCTGGGCGTGTGCGACCGCATACTGGTGATGTCCGGCGGGCGGCTTGCCGGCGAGGTACAGGCCGACGCCACCACTCAGGAAGAGATTATGACGCTGGCTGCGAAATACGTCTAAGGGAGGCCGAATAGCATGTCTGAAATCAAGCCCGACGTAAACAAAAAGGTAAACCAACTGCGCGAAATGGATGCGCGCGACCGCTGGCGCCTCATTGGCAACTGGCTGCTGGACCATGCGATGATCATCATCATCCTGCTGATGGTGATTTACATTCAGATTCAGCGTCCCGCCTTCCTGGCCACGGCATCCATCGTCAACATCATCCAGCTCACGGCGACGCGTCTGCCCATTGCACTGGGCATCGCGGGCGCCATCATCCTGACCGGTACCGACCTTTCGGCTGGCCGCGTGGTGGGCCTGGGCGCGTTCGTCTCGGCCATCCTGCTGCAAAAAGCGGACCTGGCTAACCGCTTCCTGGCGGGTATGGGTCCCTGGCCGGTCGTGATCGTGCTGGTGGTGGTTATGGCGGTCGGCGGCATCGTGGGCCTGGTCAACGGCTTCTGCGTGGCCAAGTTCAAGCTGCATCCCTTCATTGTTACGCTGTCCACGCAGCTGATCACCTATGGCCTCTACCTGACGCTGAGCAACGCGGCGCAGATCTCCAATCTGGATGCGAGCTATACCTCTGACCTGGTTATCAAACCCATGTTCCGCTTGGGCAACACCCCGGTGATGAGCTATGTGGCCTTTGCCATCATCGTAACGGCCATCATGTGGTTCATCTGGAACAAGACCACCTTCGGCAAGAACATGTTCGCCGTCGGCTCCAATGAGGAAGCGGCCCGCGTGTCCGGCGTCAACGTAACGATGGTCATCATCGGCGTGTTCGCGCTGGCGGGCGTCACCTACGGCTACACCGGCTTCATCGAAGCGGCCCGCATGGGCGCCTCCACCGGCACCATCGGCCTGAACTACGAGCTGGACGCCATCGCGGCCTGCGTTATCGGCGGCGTATCGTTCGTAGGCGGCATCGGTAAAATCAGCGGCGTGGTGCTTGGCGTGGTGCTGATGCAGCTCATCATGAGCGGCATGACCTTCCTCGGCATCAGCGGCAACACCACCTACATCATCAAGGGTCTGGTTATCCTGATTGCGTGCGCCATTGATATGCGCAAGTACCTGACCAAGAAGTAAATCTTCCCTTTGGGAAACCAAAACGCCCGGCAGCCGGATCGGACTGCCGGGCGTTTCTGTATGGAAAAAGAATGAAAAAAATCTTTTGCTCCGTGAACCGATTGCCTCCCGGCTTTGTCATAATAGACAGAGAGAGCAATGATGCTGTCCGGCCCGATTGCCGAGGAGGTTTTGTTATATGAAAAAGCGCCTATGCATCCTTGTCGCGGCCCTGCTGATGCTGCTGCCGACGGCCTTGAGCGCAGGTTCGCTGGCCGCAGCCGACTACGTCTCGATCAAAGAGCTGCGGGAAACGTTGCCACAGCGCTGGACGGGGCAATACGTTGTCGAAAACGGGGCTTACAAGCAACTGGAAAAAGGCGATACGATATCTGTAGACGTGCCCATCGTAGTGCCGGAGGTGGACGCGGTGCCTGTGGTGCGCATCACGTGGGAGCCGCCAATAGAGGGGCTGGATGAATCATTTTACATAAGCAAAAATGAGTGGTACTCAAAGACGATAGGCCGGAACTTTCCAATGGACGAAATGGGATTCCCGGTGATGGAAGAGAAGACTACGTTTGATCCCGAACTTCCATGGGAGGACGCCCCAGCCATTGCCATTGAGGAATTCAGGAAATACTTTCTCATGATGCGAGATAAGGAGTTGACCTGTTACTTTCATTATTCTTATGGAGAGTCAGAAGATAACGGTTTTC
>UQEF01000086.1 GCA_900540045.1 uncultured Eubacteriales bacterium
TGCCTGCGCTGACGGGCGCGGGGCGCGAAGCCGCGGCCATCCTGCGCTGACGGGCGCGGGGCGCGAAGCTGGGTCATTCCCGTGCTGGCCGCGCTGGGCCCGCGCCGCACGTTCGGCCTGGGGCCGGGGGCACGCTGGCCTGCCTGCGCTGACGGGCGCGGGGCGCGAAGCCGCGGCCATCCTGCGCTGACGGGGGAGCGCGAAACCGTCAATATTTCCCATTCACCCGCGCGCAAAGGCGCGGGGCAAACGGTTGACTGCATACGGTAAAGGAGATCGCTATGGACATTTTCCCCTATGACGCGGTGGTGTTTGATCTGGACGGCACGCTCTTTGACGCGGAGGAGGGCATCGTCTCCTCGGTCAGGAGGGCGATGGACGAGATGGGGCTGGAGGTGCCGGCGGACGCGGACCTGCGCGAGGTGGTGGGCCCGCCGCTAGCGGATTCCTTCCGGGACCTGCTGGGCGTGCCCGAGACGCGCGTTCAGGAGGCCGTGGACCGCTACCGCCGCGATTTCAGCGCGCGGGGCATGTACCTCTACAGCGTGTACCCCAACATCCGCAGCATCCTGCGCATGCTGCACGAGGCCGGGGTGCACGTGGGGCTGGCCACCTCCAAGCCGCTTTGGCTGGCGAGGGACATCCTGTCCTACTTCGCGCTGGACGGCGATTTTGACCGCATCGTGGGCGAGGAGGACGCGGCGGCCAAGCTGGGCAAGGCCGAGCTGATCCGCCGGGCTCTGCCGGACCGCTACCGCCGCGCCGCCATGGTGGGCGACCGCAAGTTCGACATGGCGGGCGCGCTGGCCAACGGCATCGAGGGCATCGGCGCGGGCTACGGCTGCGGCACCGAGGAGGAGCTCACCGTGGCGGGCGCGTCGGTCGTGGTGCCGGATACCGAGGGCCTGCGCGCGGTGCTCTGCCCCGGCGGGGAGATCCCGCGCGGGTTTTTCCTCACGGTGGAAGGCCCCGACGGCAGCGGCAAGACCACCCAGACCGAGCTTCTGGAAAAGCGCCTGCGCCAGTTCGGCTTCAGCGTGCTGCGCACGCGCGAGCCGGGCGGCTGCGCCATCAGCGAGGACATCCGCCGCATCATTCTCGACACGGCCAACACCGACATGTGCCCCGCCTGCGAGGCGCTGCTCTACGCCGCCGCGCGCGCCCAGCACGTCAGCCAGGTCATCCGCCCGGCGGTGGAGCGGGGGATGCTGGTGCTGTGCGACCGGTTCGTGGACAGCTCCGTGGCCTATCAGGGCGGCGGGCGCGGGCTGGGCGTGGAAACCGTGCAGCAGATCAACGACCCCGCCGTGGACGGCATGACCCCCGACGCCACGCTCTATCTGGCCATCGACCACCGGGAGGCGCTGCGCCGCAGGCTGAGCGCCTCCGAGCCCGACCGGCTGGAGCTGGAGGCGGGCGAGTTCCATGAGCGGGTGCAGAAGGCCTACGAGCGCCTTGTGCGCGACAACCGCCGCCGCTTTGTGGTGGTGGACGCGGCGCGCGGCGTGGACGAGGTGGCCAGGGACGCGCTGGACGCGGTGCTGGAACGCCTGCTGCCCGACCGCCGGGCCTGAAGCGGGAGGAAACCGGGATGGAAAGAATCGTGGTGGGCATGTCCGGCGGGGTGGACAGCTCCGTGGCGGCGCTGCTGCTCAAGCGGCAGGGCTACGACGTGGTGGGCGTGTTCATGAAAAACTGGGACGAGAAGGACGAAAACGGCACCTGCACCGCCGCCGACGACTGGAACGACGTGCAGAGCGTATGCGATACCATCGGCATCCCCTGCTACGCCGTCAACTTTGAAAAGGAATATTACGACCGGGTCTTTTCCTATTTTCTGGATGAGTACCGGCGCGGCCGCACGCCCAACCCCGACGTGCTGTGCAACCGCGAGATCAAGTTCCGCGCGTTTCTGGACTATGCGCTCAAGCTGGGTGCCAGCCGCATGGCTACCGGGCACTTCGTGCAATCGGAGGTGCGCGGCGGGCATCCGGTGCTCCTCAAGGGCGCGGACGCGAACAAGGATCAGAGCTACTTCCTTTATATGCTCAAGGAGCGGCAGCTCGCGCGCGCGCTGTTTCCCGTGGGCGGCATGACCAAGGCGCAGGTGCGCGCCGTCGCGGAGGAAAACGGCCTGTCCACCAGCAAAAAGAAGGATTCGACGGGCGTGTGCTTCATCGGCGAGCGCAACTTCCGGCGCTTCTTGCAGGGCTTTTTGCCCATGCAGCCGGGCCAGATGCGCACCCCGGACGGCCGGGTGGTGGGCGAGCACATCGGCCTGGCCTACTACACGCTGGGCCAGCGGCGCGGCCTGGGCATCGGCGGCGGGGGCGACGGGCGGCGCTGGTTCGTGGTGGACAAGGACCTTGAGCACAACGTGCTTGTGGTGGAGCAGGGCGAGGACAGCCCGCGCCTGTACAGCCGGTTCGTGCGCGCCTCCGGGGCGACGTGGATCGCCGGGGACCCGCCCGCGCCGGACGGCACGCCCATGCGCCTGACGGCGCGCTTCCGCTACCGGCAGGGCGATCAGGCGGTGACGGTTGTGGCGCGGGGCGAAAGCCTGCTCATCGAGGCGGACGAGCTCCAGCGCGCGGTCACGCCCGGGCAGAGTGTGGTCCTCTACGACGGGGACGTGTGCCTGGGCGGCGCGGTGGCCGACGCGGCGGGGATGACGGCGAAGGGGTGAGGGCGCGGTGGGCGGCGCGGACATGGTGCATGCAGGGGGCTTGAGTTCCCTGCTTACAATGTGATAGGCTTTCCCAAAAGCAGAGAAAGGACCCCTGAAAATGAAACGTATCGCATTGCTGATGATTCCTCTTCTGCTGTGCTTCGCTGCTGGTGCGGTGGCGGAGAATATACAGCCGGCTTCTAATGAAATGTATGAATGCGGAGACTATATCTACATTCTGATGGAAGACGGCACAGCCGCGATTATAAACTATATCGGCGCGGCTTCGGAACTGGAGGTGCCCGGAGAGATAGAGGGCCATCCCGTGGCCTACATCGCCGACGGCGCTTTCTATCAGTGCGATAGCCTGACCAGCATCACCCTTCCCGACGGCGTGACCTCTATCGGCGAGTCTGCATTCAGTTGGTGCGGCAGCCTGGCCAGCGTCACCCTTCCCGACAGCGTGGCTTTCATCGGTGATTCTGCATTTTATTCCTGCGGCAGCCTGACCGGCATCACCCTCCCCGACAGCGTCGTTTCCATAGGCGGGAATCCTTTTGCGGCTTGCGGCAAACTGCAAACCATTGCGGTTTCCCCTGATCATCCCAAGCTGGCCGTGGCAGACAACGTGTTGTTTGACAAAACGGAAAAAAAGCTGATTTGCTATCCGGCAGGACTCGATGCCGCTAATTATGAAATCCCGCAGGGAATCACCGCGGTTGGTGATTCTGCGTTCAGCTTCTGCCACAGCCTGACCAGCGTCACCCTCCCCGACGGCGTGACTACCATCGGCGATGCCGCTTTCAGCGCCTGCCACAGCCTGACCAGCGTCACCCTTCCCGACAGCGTGACTACCATCGGTGATTTTGCATTCAGTTCTTGCGACAGCCTGACCGGTATCACCCTTCCCGACGGGGTGACCTCCATCGGCAATTCCGCGTTCTATTCCTGCGGCAGCCTGACCAGCATCACCCTTCCCGACGGCGTGACTTCCATCGGCAATTCTGCATTCAATTGGTGCGACAGCCTGACCGGTATCACCCTTCCCGACGGCGTGACTTCCATCGGCAATTCTGCTTTCCGCTCCTGCTTCAGCCTGACCGATATCACCCTTCCCGACAGCGTGACTTCTATCGGCAATTTTGCATTCGATTCCTGCGGCAGCCTGACCAGCGCTGTCATCCCCGACGGCGTGACCTCCATCGGTAAAGACGCTTTTGATGACTGTGCCGATAACCTGGCGCTGACCGTAGGCCAGAATTCCTATGCGATGCAGTACGCGATAGACAACGACATTCACTACATCTGTCCGGACACCAATAACTAGCTGTACGAATAACGCTGCGGACGGCGGAACGCTGCAGGGCTGCAAGCGACCTCGGAGAAGGGCGGCCAGCGCGCCCCATCTCCCGCCGCCCTGCACCATCTGGCCTAAAATTGTCCGCTTCTTCACAGAAAAACAATGCAAATACAGCCAATTTTCGCAAAGCCGCTTGCGCTCAAAGCGCGCAGCGGCTATAATATTCTCCATCATTCGGGGACGTTCCCGGATGGGATGAAGTATTGTAGGGAGGTAAACAAGATGAAAAAGATTCTCTCCGTGCTCCTGACGCTGGTTCTGGCGCTGGGCCTGGCCCTGCCCGCCGTGGCTGAGGACGCGATCAAGATCGGCGTGATCGGCCCCCTGACCGGCCCCGCCGCCATTTACGGCACCGCCGTGGTCAACGCGGCCAAGATCGCCGCCGACGAGCTCAACGCCCTGGGCGGCCTGCAGATCGAAATCGACGCGCAGGACGACGAGCATGACCCCGAAAAGGCCATCAACGCCTACAACACCGTGCTGGACAACGGCGCGAAGGTGATCGTTGGCACCGTGACCTCCGGCCCCTGCGCTGCCGTGGCTGCCAAGGCATATGAGGAGCGCATCTTCATGCTGACGCCCTCCGCCTCCTCCACCGACGTTATCGCCGACAAGGACAACGTCTACCAGGTCTGCTTCACCGACCCCGCGCAGGGCGCGGCCTCGGCCCAGTATATCGCCGAGCACGGCCTGGCCACCAAGGTCGCCGTGATCTACAATAACGGCGACGTGTACTCCACCGGCATCTACCAGACCTTTGAGGCCAAGGCCGCCGAGCTGGGCCTGGAGATCGTGAAGGTCACCACCTTTACCGACGACACCACCGACTTCTCCGTGCAGGTCACCGAGACCAAGAACGCCGGCGCCGAGCTGGTCTTCCTGCCCATCTACTACACCCCCGCTTCCATGATCCTCACCCAGGCCGCCTCGATGGACTACGCGCCCATCTTCTTCGGCGTGGACGGCATGGACGGCATCCTCACCATGGAGGGCTTTGACACCAGCCTGGCCGAGGGCGTGCTGCTGCTGACCCCCTTCAGCGCCGACGCCAAGGACGAAAAGACCGTCAACTTTGTCAACAAGTATGTCGAGCTCTACGGCGACACCCCCAACCAGTTCGCCGCCGACGCCTATGACGCGGTCTACGCCGTCTACGAGGCGATGGTCGCCGGCGGCATCACCGCCGACACCACCCCCGAAGAAGCCTGCGAGATCATGATCGAGCAGATGCAGAAGCTCACCATCGAGGGCCTCACCGGCACCATGACCTGGTCCGCCACGGGCGAAGTGAGCAAGACCCCCACCGCCGTCAAGATCGAAAACGGCGTGTACGTGGGCATGGAATAACAACCGCCCGGCGTCCCCTCCCGGCCCCCGCGGCCGGGAGGGGCCTACAAGCGAACACAGCGAAGGTAACCAACGGTAGTCTGACGGGAAGGCACGCCCGACTACCGTTGATTACCTTATCGCGTTTCAAACGAGACGAAGGATGTGGGAGAGCATGACACAATTCCTGTCCTACCTGTGCAACGGCATCAGCCTGGGCAGCGTGTACGCCATCATCGCCCTGGGCTATACCATGGTCTACGGCATCGCCAAAATGCTCAACTTCGCGCACGGCGACGTCATCATGATCGGCGCCTACATCGCCTTCTGCGCCATGCAGTACTGGGGCTTCCCGCCGGTGATTTCGGTGCTGGCGGCCATGGCGGTATGCACGGTGCTGGGCATGGTGATCGAGCGCACCGCCTACAAGCCGCTGCGCCAGGCCTCCTCCCTGGCGGTGCTGATTACGGCCATCGGCATGAGCTACCTGCTTCAAAACGTCGCCCTGCTCGTCTGGGGCGCCAACCCCAAGAGCTTCCCCTCCGTGGTGAGCCTGGGCTCGATTTCGCTCCTGGACGGGCAGATGACCATCTCCGGCGAGGCCATCGTGACCATCGCCGCGTGCGTGGTCATCATGATCGCCCTGACCCTCTTCACCGGCAAGACCAAGATGGGCAAGGCCATGCGCGTGGTCTCCGAGGACAAGGGCGCGGCCGAGCTGATGGGCATTAACGTCAACCTCACCATCACCGTGACCTTCGCCATCGGCTCGGCGCTGGCCGCCGTCGCGGGCGTGCTGCTGTGCTCGGCCTATCCCACGCTCCAGCCCACCACCGGCTCCATGCCGGGCATCAAGGCCTTCACGGCGGCGGTGTTCGGCGGCATCGGGTCCATTCCCGGCGCCATGCTGGGCGGCATTCTGCTGGGCGTGATCGAAATTCTGGGCAAGGCCTACGTATCCACGGAGCTGGGCGACGCGTTCGTGTTCGCGGTGCTGATCGTGGTGCTGCTGGTCAAGCCCGCCGGCCTGCTGGGCAAGACCGTGCATGAGAAAGTGTGAGGTGGCGGCCATGAGCATGAGCATGAGAAAAAAACGGGCCATCGGCGGCCTGGTGACCTACCTGATGGTGATTGCCGCCTACCTGGCGTGCCAGTACCTGCTGGCCACCGGCGGCATGACCCGCTCGCTGCGCGGCCAGCTGGTGCCCATCTGCGTATGGGTGGTCATGGCGGTGTCGCTCAACCTCGTGGTGGGCGTGTCGGGCGAACTGAGCCTGGGCCACGCGGGCTTCATGAGCGTGGGCGCGTTTTCCGGCATCGTGGCCTCCGGCTGGATGCTGGGCGCCTTTCAGCTTGAAAACGAGGTCGTGCGCCTCCTGCTGTCGATGATCGTGGGCGGCGTGTTCGCGGGCATCGCGGGCGTGCTGATCGGCATCCCGGTGCTGAGGCTGCGCGGCGACTACCTGGCCATCGTGACGCTGGCCTTCGGCGAGATCATCCGAAACGTGATCAACTGCCTGTATATCTCCATCGACGCGGGGCGGCTGCACTTTGCCTTCAACGACAGCAACATCCCCGGCGAGCTCCTCGTCAGCGGCCCCAAGGGCGGCGTGGGCATCGACACCATCGCCACCTTCGGGATGGGCTTCGCTCTGATCCTCTTTACCCTCTTCGTGGTGCAGAACCTCGTCAACAGCCGCTCCGGCCGCGCCATCATGGCCACCCGTGACAGCCGCATCGCCGCCGAGTCCGTGGGCATCAACATCACCAAGTACAAGATGATGGCCTTCGTGACCAGCGCCGTGCTCGCCGGCATGGCCGGCGCGCTCTACGGCCTGAACTTCTCCACCGTGGCCGCCAGCAAGTTCAAGTTCGACACCTCCATTCTCGTGCTGGTGTTCGTGGTGCTGGGCGGCATCGGCTCCATCCGCGGCTCCATCATTGCCGCGACGCTGCTGACCATTCTGCCCGAGGTCCTGCGCGCCTTCAGCGACTACCGCATGCTGGTGTACGCGGTGGTGCTGATTCTGGTGATGCTGGCCACCAACAGCCCGTTTTTGAGCGTGCGGCTCCAGCGCCTCAAGGCGCTTGTGCGCCGTGAAAAGACCAACCCCGGAAAGGAGGGCGAGGCGGCATGACGCAGCAGCACAAGCGGCAATCCGAAACCAAGATGGTGCCCGTCCCCAGCCATTCCATCGTGCCCGAGCGCGACGTGGACAAGCGCCCCGTGCTGGAAACGCGCCACCTGGGCGTGGAGTTCGGCGGCCTGAAGGCCGTGGAGGACTTTAACCTGACCATCGGCCGCACCGAGATCGCGGGCCTCATCGGCCCCAACGGCGCGGGCAAGACCACCGTATTCAACCTGCTGACCAAGGTGTATCAGCCCACCACCGGCGTGGTCATCCTCGACGGCAAGGACACCGCCGGCATGAACGCCGTGCAGGCCAACAAGCTGGGCATCGCCCGCACGTTCCAGAACATCCGCCTCTTCGGCAACATGACGGTGGAGGAAAACGTGCGCATCGGGCTGCACAACCAGATCAAGTACGGCATGTTCTCCGGCATCTTCCGCCTGCCCGCCTACTGGAAGCAGGAGAAGAAGCAGCACGAGAAGGCGCTGGAGCTGCTTTCCATCTTCGACATGCAGGGCATGGCCCAGTACCGCGCCGGGTCGCTGCCCTACGGCGCGCAGCGGCGGCTGGAAATCGTGCGCGCGCTGGCCACGCATCCAAAGCTCCTGTTGCTGGACGAGCCCGCCGCCGGCATGAACCCGCATGAGACCGAGGAATTGATGGAGAACATCATCAAGATCCGCGACCAGTTCCAGATCGCCGTCATGCTCATCGAGCACGACATGAACCTGGTCATGGGCATCTGCGAGGGCATCTGCGTGCTCAACTACGGGCGCATCATCGCCAAGGGCACCGCCAGCGAGATCCAGCAGAACCCCACCGTCATCGAGGCCTATCTGGGCAAGCGGAAGGAGGCACAGGCATGAGCCTTCTCAAGGTTGACAACATCCACGTGTACTACGGCGCGATTCACGCCATCAAGGGCATCTCCTTCGAGGTCAACGAGGGCGAGATCGTCACCCTCATCGGCGCCAACGGCGCGGGCAAGTCCACCACGCTCAACACCATCGCGGGCCTGCTCAAGCCCCGCAGCGGCTCCATCACCTTCGAGGGCCGAAACCTGCTGGGCATGAAGGCCCACAAGCTGGTGTCGCAGGGTATGGCGCTGTGCCCGGAGGGGCGGCGCATCTTCCAGCTGATGACCGTGCGCGAAAACCTCGAAATGGGCGGCTACTCCCGCCCGCCGCAGGAGATCGAGGGCTCGCTGGAGGATGTGTTCGCCCGCTTCCCGCGCCTCAAGGAGCGCGAAAAGCAGATCGCAGGCACCTTGAGCGGCGGCGAGCAGCAGATGCTCGCCATGGGTCGCGCTTTGATGAGCAAGCCAAAGCTGCTCATGCTCGACGAGCCGTCGATGGGCCTGGCCCCCATTCTGGTGGAGCAGATCTTCGACATCATCAAGGAGCTGCACGACGCGGGCACCACCATCCTTCTGGTGGAGCAGAACGCGCAGATGGCGCTGTCCATCGCCGACCGCGCCTACGTGCTGGGCACAGGCCGCATCACCATGAGCGGCAACGCCGCGGAGGTGCTGGCCGACGACGGCGTGCGCAAGGCGTACCTCGGCGGCTGACAAACGCAAAAAAAGGCCCCCTTCTCTGCCATCCGGCAGGGGAGGGGGTCGTTTTTTCATCAGCTTCCGGAGGCGGCGCGTTCCCTCAGCCGCTTATGCACCTGCTCGCGCAGAAGCGTGTAGCACACCGAGGTCAGCGGGATGAACAGCAGCATGCCCAGAATGCCCATCAGGCCTTCGCCCAGCAGCACCGCGAAGAGCACCCAGATGGACGGCAGGCCGATGGCGTTGCCCATGACGTGGGGGTAGATGAGGTTGCCCTCGATCTGCTGCAGGACCAGAAACAGCGCGACAAAGCCCAGCGCCTGCAGGGGGTTGTTGACCAGAATGAGAATCGCGCCCACGATGCAGCCCATCCACGCGCCGATGACCGGAATCAGCGCCGTCACCGCGATGAACACGCTGATGAGCAGCACATAGGGCATGCCCAGCAGCGTCATGGTCACAAAGAACATGCCGCCCAGGATGCACGCCTCCAGGCACTGTCCCGTGATGAAGCTGGAAAACGTGCGCTGGCTGAGGTCCGCCACCGAAAGCGCCTTTTCGACCCAGCGGGGCTTGAGGTAGGCGCGCATCACGTTTTTCACCTGGGAGCGCAGGCGCTCCTTGGAGGAGAGAAAGTAGATGGTGAACATCACCGTGAAAAAGAAGCTCAATACGTTCTGATACACCGTGCCGATCACCGTGGTGGAGAACGCCGCGCCCTTGAGCAGGAGGTTGACCATGTCGGCGATCTTGGCGTCCACGTCGCTGACGGAGGGCACGGTGAAGCTGGCGTTGAGCACCTGGGAGACGCTGAAGCCGTAGGGCTCGATCAGCTCGTCCAGGCGCTGGAGCGCCGCGGGAATGGCCTTGATGACCGACAGGATGGTGTTGATCAGCTCCGGCACCACGATGGACATGATCACATACACCACGCCCGCCACCAGCGCCAGCACCAGCACCATCGCCACCGGCCGCCGCGCCCGGCGCAGGCGGGGCGACCGGTCCATGAAAAACAGAACCCGCCGCTCCAGAAAGCGCATGGGCACGTTGAGCACGAAGGCCAAAACGCCGCCCAGGAAAAAGGGCATCAGGATGCTCCACAGGGTCAGCATCAGCCCCGTGAGCGAGCTGCCGCGCTCAAAAAGAAAATAAATGCCGATGATGAGCGTGGCCAGCAGCAGGATGGCCAGGAATTTACGGCGCTCCAATCGCATCGCCTCCCGTGTGCGTCTTTCCCTTATCATACCACATCCGGGCGGGCGGAGGAAGGGCGTTTTTTGCATGCGGGAGAGATTGGTTTGCATGCGGGAGAGATTGGTTACGCTTTGTTCATCTTTCCCGGATGGTTTGTTCATTTTTGCCTGCTATGATGGAGGTAGA
This sequence comes from uncultured Eubacteriales bacterium, assembly GCA_900540045.1. Taxonomy (GTDB): domain Bacteria; phylum Bacillota; class Clostridia; order Christensenellales; family Aristaeellaceae; genus Limiplasma; species Limiplasma merdipullorum. Next base: position 10,422 of record UQEF01000086.1, read on the forward strand.
AAGGGGGCGGTGGGCATGTCGAAGCGGCGCAGGGTGGCGGCAGCGCTGGGGATTGTGCTGGGCGTCTATGTGCTGCTGGCGGCGCTCCCCTACGCCTTCCCGCCCGCGGCGGAGCGGGCGCAGGCGGCGTTTGTGCCCGTGGAGGACGGCGCGGCGGGCGACCGGGCCACGATCCTGACCACGGGCGAGGAGGCGCTCGCCGCCCGGCTCAACCTGATCGCCAACGCGCAGACCTCGCTCATCGTGGGCAGCTATCTCTACGCCGACGACGAGAGCGGCTACACCGTGGCCGCGGCCCTGCTGGACGCGGCGGACCGGGGCGTGAAGGTGCGCATCGTGGTGGACGGGCTGGTGGGACGGCTGAATTTCCTCGACGGCGACCTGGGCTATGCGCTGGGCACGCATGAGAACATCGAGATCCGCCTCTACAACCCCGTGAATCTTCTGGCCCCCTGGGGGCTGAGCGCGCGCTTCCATGAAAAGTACGTCATCGCGGACGGAAAGACCTTCGTGCTGGGCGGGCGCAACATCTCCGACGAGTTTCTCACCCCTGAGGAGCACCCCGCCTACAACTATGATCTGGATGTGCTCATGTGGCGCGAAACGCCCGCGCAGGGCAGCGCCGCGAGCCTGTTGACGGCCTATTTCGACCGGCTGTGGGACGAGGAATGCGCCCCGGCCTACGAGCGGGCTCCGGCGTGGCGGGAGGCGGGCGCCGCGCGCACGCAGGACGAGCTGCGCAGCCGCTGGGAGGCGATGGAGACGGAATACGCCCGGGCCATCGCCCCGGCGGACTGGGAGGCGCTGACCGTGCCGGTGGAGGGCTGTGCCCTGCTGACCAACCCGATCAACCCCGGCGTGAAGGAGCCGGCGCTGTGGACCTCGCTGGTGGCGCTGATGAGGAGCGCGGAGGAGCGCGTGTGGATTCAGACGCCCTATGTGGTGCTGGACGGCGCCATGCGCGACGGCCTGCGGGCGGCGGCGGAGCAGGCGCCGGAGATGGTGCTATTGACCAATTCGCGCGCCGGGGGCAACAACATCGTGGCCTCGGCGGACGCGGTGTTTCACCGGGGAATGGCGCTTTCCATGCCGCTCGCTTATTATGAGCTGCAGGCCCCGCGCAGCATGCACACCAAGGCCATGCTGGTAGACGGGGACATCAGCGTGTTCGGTTCGTTCAACTTTGACATGCGCAGCGCCTACTCGGACACCGAGGTGATGCTGGCCGTGAAAAGCGAGCCGCTCAACGACCGGATGGAGGCGTACATGCTGGACATGCGCGCGATGGCGCTGCCCGTGGAGGCGGACGGCGGCTATGGCGAGGGCGAAGCGGAGGCGTTGGACACGCCGCTTCTGAAAAATCTGCTGATTGTGACGGCGTCGCCGTTGATTTCGCTGGTGCGGTTTCTGGTATGAGGCGCGAGGCGGGCGGGAACGCCGGATGAGAGCGCCCCGGTGCGGGGGCGGGAAGAGGCGCGGCCGGGAGCCGCCGGAAAGGAGAAAAACATGAGGCAACTTTGCGGATGCATGGGCTGGGGACTTAGGGTGGACCGGGAGGGCAACCTGCACGATACGTTCCCCGCGCCGGGGGATTAAAAAATCTGATATCTCGGTCTTACGGCAAAGTTTTTTCTGTACCAGGTCATGGCCTTCTTCAAACGGTATCTCCATCAATTCCTTTTGAAGATGTTCGAAAATTTCTTTCTGTATCTTCTCATCAAGCGTCTCTTTCGCCATTTCATAAAGGATTTTTTGCAAGGCATTATCACTGGATGCTTCCGTTTCTGAGGCAGGGATGCCACATTCATTCTGTTTGTCTTCGAAGCCGCCAGACTCCCTGACACATTTCGGAAGATTTTCACACAGTTGCTGTAGAAACTTCTGAAGCTCTGCCGTGCGCCCGTTTTCATGGCCTTCCGTTTCCTGATCCTTTCCGTTTCTTTCTGCTTTGTTTTCTGTTTCCGACTCCTGTTCCGTATCCTCTTTTCTGATCTTATCTTCATTTTGCTCAGTCTGTGCCCCTGTGTTACCCTGCTTTTCTTCCTCCGGTTCTTCTTCGGATTCATTCGGGTTTTCCTTTTGCCCTTCAAGCGTTCAATTCTAAACGAACTGCTTGACCGAAAAGGGATTGAAG
>UQEF01000087.1 GCA_900540045.1 uncultured Eubacteriales bacterium
GGAAAGCCGTGCGGATATCACCGGGCAGACGGTGCTGGGTGACGGCGCGCTGGATATGGTCCTGATTGATATTGAGGATCAGGATGCAGCCTCCCATTACCATGTGAATACACTGGGCGTGTACGTGCTGGCGGTGGCTCAGGGCAGCGAGGCCTATGAAGCGGGAGTGCGCTCGGGAGACCGGATCGTGAGCGCCAACGGCCAGCCGGTGACATCCACCGGGGAGTTTGGTCTGCTGCGAGAGCAACTGGAACCGTCCGCCGCGCTGGAAATGGTGCTGGAACGCGGCCAGGGCGAGGAAAGCCTGACGGTGACGCTGATGGGCGACGCACAGACGCGGGAGGCCTGTCAGGAAGAAGGAAACGGGGTGGATGAGGGATGAAGCTGCTGGTCGTGGACGATGAAAAAATGATCCGTCAACTGATTGCCAAGTACGCCGTGTTTGATGGCTATGAGGTGGCGGAGGCGGAGAACGGGATGCAGGCAGTCGAAATGGCGCGCGCGGGCGGTTATGACCTGATCATCATGGACATCATGATGCCGGAGCTGGACGGCTTTTCGGCTGCCAGGGAAATTCGAAAGACCAGCGACGTACCCATCATTTTCCTTTCCGCAAGGGGCGAGGAATACGACCGCATTCACGGCTTTGAACTGGGCGTGGACGATTATGTGGTCAAGCCCTTTTCCCCGCGGGAGCTGATGATGCGCGTGGGCGCGGTGCTCCGCCGTGCACAGGCTCCCGGTGCCGCAGAAAACGTTCACGAAACCGTCCGCATCGAAAACATGCTGGTGGACTTTACCGCCCGCCAGGTGACCATCGACGGGACGGAGGTGGAGCTGTCGCCCAAGGAGTACGACCTGCTGTTCTTCATGGTGCGCAACCGCGGCATCGCCCTCACGCGCGACCGGCTGATCAGCGAGGTCTGGGGCTACGACTTCTTCGGAGACGACCGTACGCTCGATACGCATATCAAGCTGCTGCGCAAGCAGCTTGGCAGCTACGCACGCTATATCACCACGCTCAGAGGGGTGGGATACCGCTTTGAAAAAGAATGATGCGCCGGCGGCGCTACCGGCGGGCAGGCGTCCCTCGCTGTGGGGACGCTTTTTGCGCTTCAAGCAGTCCATGGGTGTGCGCAGCCGCATTTTTTTGTATTTTCTGGCGTTTACGGCACTGTTGCTCATGCTTCTGTGGCTGTTCCAGATCGTGCTTCTGGACGATTTCTACCGCCTGCAAAAAACGGACATGCTCAAATCCTCTTCCCAGAGCATCGTTCAGAACATCAACAATGAGAATCTCGACGCGCTGGTGGACCGCATCGCCGAGGAAAACAACGTCTGCATTCTCGTCACCTCCGATACCATGGTGGAGATGGCATCGGCGGATATTTCCCCCGGCTGCATCGTACACCATATGAATCCGCGCGATTTGCAGCAGATTGCAGGCAGTCTTGAGAACGATGGCGTGATGGTGACCACCTTTCCGATGAAGAACTTCCGAAACCGGATGTATGACGAAAAAAAGTTTCTGGGCCGCGTGCCTCCCAGCGATGATGGGGAAACGCGCAGCATGATGACGGTCCAGCGGGCCGTGACGGCGGATGGTACGACGGCGTATGTGTTTCTCAACGCCATGGTCACACCCGTCACCGCAACGGTGCAGACCATCCGCAACGAGCTTTATGTGATCACGGCCATTTTGATTTTGTTGTCCTTCCTGATCTCGCTGGTGCTGTCACGGCGCATCACCCGGCCGCTGGTGGAAACCACTCAGGCGGCAGGCGCCCTCAGCAGAGGCGAATATACCCCTGTGCAAAACGTGGGCTATCGTGAAATCGCCCAGCTCAACGCCCAGCTGACGCAGACCGCGCGCGATCTGCGGCGCGTGGAAGAGATGCAGCAGGAGCTGATCGCCAATATCAGCCACGACCTGCGCACCCCGCTGACGCTGATTGAAGGCTACGCCGAAGTGATGCGCGATCTGCCGGGCGAAAACACCCCGGAGAATATGCAGGTCATCATCGACGAAACCAAGCGCCTGAGCACGCTGGTCAATGCCGTGCTGGAACTGAGCAAGGCGCGCAGCAGTGCGGCCGGGGGCGAACCGGTCCGCTTTGATCTGACGCAGACGGTACGCGGCATCATGACCCGCTATGCCAAATTGACGGAGCAGGACGGCTACCGTATTCTTTTTGAGCCGAAGGGAGAAGCGTGGGTCATCGCCGACGAGGTACAGGCGCAGCAGGTGCTCTACAACCTGATTAACAACGCGCTTACCTATACCGGCAAGGATAAGCGGGTGACGATTGCGCAGCGCGTAGCCGGCGGCAAGGTCCGCATCTCCGTCAGTGACACGGGGGAAGGGATTGCGCCGGAGGACCTGCCCTATATCTGGAGCCGCTACTATCGTGGAGGCAAACCCCATAAGCGCGCCACCGTAGGCAGTGGACTGGGGCTGAACATCGTCAAGGGGATTCTGGACCGCTACGGGCTTTCCTACGGCGTGGAAAGCAAGCTGGGGGAGGGCAGCACTTTCTGGTTTGAAATGCCTCTGGCCCCGGATGCGGACGAAAAGGAATAAAAAATGCCGGAGCAAAGGAACTGGCCTTTCGCCCCGGCGTTTGTTCTGTCAGCGTGTTACCACTGCCAAACGGACGCAAAAATAATGGAAAGCAGCATCAGTCCGGCCAGAGAAAGGCTGACGATGCGCACCAACGACGTCCTTGCCTCTTTTTTGCGCTTTGCCTGAGCAGCCATGGCGTTCCCTCCCGCATTGTCGCTACGCCGGTGAGTATACCACAACCGCGTCCGCAGAGCAAGACTGCAGGCGGGAAAAGCCGGGCCGGGGCATGAAATTTACTGAAAGTTCACATAACATCCGGATTTTGGCCGGGGGCGATCCTTGCAACTTCTACGCGGGGGATGTATAATGCTTAAGTATATTGCGGAGGTGTGCGTGATGGAGGAGATCCGTCTGGGGGACCGGGTCAGGATGCGGAAAACGCATCCCTGCGGAAGCGACGAATGGACGGTTATCCGCATCGGCGCAGATATCAAAATCAAATGCCTGGGCTGTGGGCGCATCGTGATGATGGAGCGCGCGGATTTTGTCAAGCGCCGCAAAAAGGTGCTTGAGCAGGGACCCGTGCCGGAAGCGGATACGCTTCGCGCCATGGCGGAGCATTCCTAAAGGAGGTCTTTTACCCATGGAGGTCAAGGAAGAACAGATGACGCAGGTGGAGGGCGCTGCTGCCGGCAAGCCTGGTAAAGAAAAAAAGCCGCTTAACGTCAAAAAGGAAATCCTGAGCTGGATTTTGACCATTGCGGTGGCGGTGGCGGCAGCGCTGCTGATTCGCACATTCCTGTTTGAACCCATCCGCGTAGACGGGGAAAGCATGTGCGACACCCTGCAGGACGGCGAGATCATGCTGGTAACCAAGCCCGAATATCTCTTTGGCGACCCGCAGCGCGGAGATGTTGTCATCTGCAAGTATCCGGGCCGCACGGAGAACTTCGTCAAGCGCGTGATGGGCATTCCCGGAGACGTGATCGAGATTCGCTCCAACGTGGTCTACCGCAATGGCGAAGCGCTGGACGAACCCTACCTGACCCCGGAACGCAACGACAACGGCTTCAGCATGGCGCCCTTTACGCTGGGCGAGGATGAATACTTCGTCATGGGTGATAACCGCGACAACAGCCATGACAGCCGGAATTACTACGACTATTTTACCCCCGCCGCCCTTACCCGCGACATGATTATCGGGCATGTGCGGTGTGTGGTTTTCCCCTTCAGCGATATCCGGACCATTGAGTAAGCGAAAAAACGTCGATGCCGTGCCGGATGGAGGGGAGAGGCCGGAACCGGAACGGCCCCCGGTGATGCCGCAAGATCATGCTGCTGACAAACCTTTTTCAGGGGCGCGAGGGGTGTACGGTACTTCTATTGTCACAGGGGACGCTGACTGCGTCCCCTGTTGCTGTTCCTGCCATTGATCGGACCGGGAAAATTCTCTGCGACGGCGGATTCCGTTTTCAACGATCGTGATGACGGACATCCCACATGCACGCGGTGCACACGGACAGAGGGCTCAGGGGGGGACGAAGCGCTGAGCGGGCAGCCGGACGCGTTATGACATGTCAAAAACCATGACAGTCAATGCCATGCGTGCGGGCATGATTCCAGCGTAGAAAAGCATGGGCGGAGCTGTGAAAACGACGAGCCCGATAGACTTGGAGGAATGAAACTAAAATTTGATGTAAACGACCTGAAATGGACAAGGCAGCCGGAAACCTGCGCGATCTCGCGGGAGCGAATTGAGATTGTGACCAAACCACATACGGATCTCTGGCAGAGAACCTATTACCATTTCCGCAACGATAACGCGCCGTTGCTGCAAATGCGTACGAATGAACCATTTTTTTCTTTTGTGGTAAAGACGGATTTCACGGAGAGCCACCATCGCTTTGATCAGTGTGGTGTCGTTTTGTATTTGGACAGCGAAAACTGGCTCAAGGGTTCCGTCGAATATGAAAACGAGGAATTCCAGCATCTTGGAAGCGTAGTCACCAACCATGGCTATTCTGACTGGGCAACGACGGAAATTCCTTCAAGGGTGAAATCCATGTGGTATCGTCTGAGCCGCCGGGAGAATGACTTCTGCATCGAATGCTCGGAGGACGGCGCGGGATTCCATCAGATGCGGGTGTGCCATTTGCATGAGGCAGCCGGAGAGATTCAGTTCGGCATTTATGCTTGCAGCCCTGAGGATTCCTCTTTTCGCGCCATCTTTACCAATATGGAATTAACCGAATGCAAGTGGCCGGCGCATGACGGACAGGCGCCGGACGAGGAGCTGTAATTGCAGAAAGAAAGGTTGAATAAACCGCTGAATAAGAGCGTTATAAAGCAAGGGTCAAAAGCAGCATGGGTTGATAGAGCGCCTTGTGTTGACCTATATTGCAAAACTGCTATTTGACAGTTTCGATGCGATGCTTGCAACGCGTAACGCAATCCACCTGTATTTCCATGAGGGGCTTTGTTGCATACACAAATTTCGTGCTCAGAAAGTGCAAAAAGAAAGGGCGGCGATATTGTGTCAATGTTGCTGCCCTTTGGTGGTAAATAGCCCGAACTGCGATACAAGTGAATTCACTTTTGCGTTTGGGGTACTTTACGCCAGAGGGCCCCACCAATCAGAATTGGACAGTCAAACGATAATCGTCATTTTATAGGGGCCGCGTCTGAATGCGGTAGATTCGATTCCGGCTTTGTGTTGAAGCGATGCGCAGACGGTGTCAGTGATTTCCTTGAAAAACTTCGTTTATCTAAATATAATAGGGTTGATTTCATCTGATTAAAATGCCGGAGGAAAACGAGGGGTGGACTATTAAAACAAATCGGTAGTTGCCCATGAGTAAAAGAGCATATGCCTATATTCGTTGATCATCAATTACAAGAACAGATACCGCGCAACATCTTCGATTTTCCCATTGCGTTTTATTGCGATGAACTTGCCGATTTGCCAAACCGTGCGGGGCCTATGCACTGGCACCCCTGCTTCGAGATCGCTACAGCGCAAAACGGTGTCCTGGACTACCAAGTGGGACAAACCCATACAATTCTGGAACCGGGAGACAGCATCTTTGTCAACCAAAATATGCTCCACGGAATCCGACAGGTATCCGGCATGGAGCCAGATCACTTGCCAATCATTATTTTTTCTGGCACAGTCATTGCCTCAGAGAACAGCGTTATTTATCAGAAATACATCCAGCCGATTTCTTCGTGTGACTCTCTGCCCTGTGTTGTGTTCCGACACGATAACGGTCTGTGGAAGGATGTCCGTCAACGGATTAACGCTACGTATCGCGCCATGCGGGATCAGTCCGATTGCTATGAGCTGGTGGTTCAGCGCAACATCTGTCATGTATTGGAAGCAATCTTTCGCAATTTTGATTCTCTGCCAAAATCCGAAGCATCACGGGTGCAACTGAACACTCAGGTACGACTCCAAAAAATGTTATCCTATATTTACGAGAATTACGCCCGTACGGTCACTCTGGCAGATATCGCTGGTGCCGCCAATATCAGTCGAAGCGAAGCGGGACGGTGTTTTCAATCCTACCTGGGGTATTCTCCTGTGGAGACGCTCATTCATTATCGCCTTCAAGCAGCGCAGCGTTTGCTGCAGCAAACCACATTGACGCTGCAGGAGATCAGTTTTGCCTGTGGGTTTCATTCTGTCAATTACTTCAGCCGTCAATTTCGCAGAAGGTACGGATGCTCCCCAGGTGAAAAACGAAAATTGGGTAAATGATGCTTTTATTAGGTGGCATAGTGCCTGTTTCTTTGACCGCCATGAGTATATAATGTCCCTGCATCGCATGCGGGGAAGAACATTCAGGCGGGTGAGCAATATGACTGAAAACCGAAAGTATCAAAAAACACTGGTGGCCTGTTATCTGGGATTTGTCACGCAGGCCATCTCTGCCAACTTTGCACCCCTTTTGTTTTTGACATTTCAAAACATCTACGGGATCTCGTTGGAAAAGATCGCCCTGATCCCGGTTGTGTTTTATCTGACCCAGTTACTGATTGATCTTGGGGCAACCAAATTCGCAGATAAAATTGGTTACCGTATCTGTGTGGTGATCTCTCAAGTGCTTTCTGCAATGGGACTTGTGTTGCTGACAGTTCTTCCGGAAATGCTCCCCGTTCCTTTTCTGGGGATTCTCATTGCTGTTGTATTTTACGCCATTGGCAGCGGTCTTGCGGAAGTATTGGTTAGCCCCATTGTAGAAGCCTGCCCCTTTGAAAACAAGGATGGCAGAATGAGTTTACTGCACTCATTTTACTGCTGGGGTGCAGTAGGCGTGATCTTGGGTTCCACCCTCTTTTTTGCGGCGTTTGGCACCGAGAATTGGAAGATACTCACGCTGATCTGGGCGCTGGTACCGCTGGTGAATGTCTTTCAGTTTCTCACCTGTCCCATAGAGCGCTTGGTAGAGGACGGCGAAGGTCTGCCCCTTCGCAAGTTGCTCCGGCTGCCGCTGTTGTGGATGATGCTTTTACTGATGATTTGCTCCGGCGCATCAGAAGCAACTCTGGCACAGTGGGCATCTGCATTTACAGAGTCGGCTCTCGGCGTGTCCAAAACGGTTGGGGATTTGGCGGGGCCCTGTCTGTTTGCCGCTTTCATGGGGATTTCTCGCATATTGTACGGAAAAATGAGCGAGAAACTGAACTTGACAAAGACCATGCTCTTAAGCGGCTTGATGTGCGTTGCGTGCTATTTGCTGGCCGCTCTTTCCCCCCTACCGGTTTTTGGACTGGCTGGGTGCGCCCTTTGTGGTTTCAGCGTGGGCATTATGTGGCCGGGCACTATCAGCCTTTCTTCCCAAAAGTGTCCGAAAGGCGGCACCGCTATGTTCGCTTTTTTGGCCTTGGCAGGGGATCTCGGTGCTACAGTCAGCCCGGCCATGGTGGGAAGTTTCTTGGAAATGGCCGGTGGCAATCTGAAAATAGGACTGCTGGCCGCCACAATCTTTCCGATCTTTTTAGTGATAGGATTGCTTGTTTTGAACCGAAGGATGAGATCTTCACTCTAAAGTGACCGGATGACAAAAGCAAAAAGGATACTGCTTAGAATGGATACCGTTTTGGAAGAGAGAAAAGCAATCAATCATCCATAGAGTAAACAATAATCCACAGATCAGACGATAGCCTGCTGCTACCCAACACCGTTGTGGATTCAATTGGCGGCGGGCTATCGCTCTGCCGGGCAACGATCAGCACGATCAACGCCCGCAATTCCATGAAATCAAGGTTTTCAGGCAAAAAGAAAGCACCGTGACCTTGATACGCTTTGTATCAAAATCACGGTGCTTCTTTGGCGGAGAAGGAGGGATTTGAACCCTCGCTGCACTTTCGCACACTACTCCCTTAGCAGGGGAGCCCCTTCGGCCACTTGGGTACTTCTCCACAGGACCGGTTTGCTGATAAAACTGTACTTCCTGAAATGGAAGTGGCGGAGAGAGAGGGATTCGAACCCCCGGTACCTTTCGGTATCACTGGTTTTCAAGACCAGCGCCATCAACCGCTCGGCCATCTCTCCTCATCGTAACCAGCGAAAATGATTATACCATGCTTCCCAGTCTAAGTCAATCTTTTTTTTCAGCTGTTTCGGCAAATGGTCTGTATGCATAACACGCGCCAGTTCTCATAAGACAGAAAATCCCTGTGCTGCCGATGCGCAACACAGGGATTCCCGGCAAAAATCGGCTTATTCATGGATATGGAGCACGTTTTTGTTGTTGATGTAGAAATCGACGGTCTCGCCGATGTTCAGGTGGCGCGTATCATGGTTGAGCAGCTCTAGGTTCACAGGAATGGCGCCGCAGTCGATCTGGTAGCGGGTCACGCTGCCCAGCATGGAGCTTCGCACCACCTTGCCGTTCAGATGAATCTTGCCTTCGCCGCCCTCCAGCGTGAATGCCTCGGGGCGGATGGCCACCACCTTGCATCCGCTTTCGGCCGGGAGGTTCAGCAGGGTTTTTGCCTGCGCCGGGTCATACACATTATAGTGACCGATAAAGCGAGCCACAAATTCGGTTTTGGGTAGCTTATAAAGCTCCTCAGGCGCACCTTCCTGGGCGATGATGCCGCCGTGCATCACGCACACGCGGTCGGAGATGGCCATGGCTTCCTCCTGATCGTGGGTAACAAAAATGGCGGTGATGTGCATGCCTTGCTGGATTTCCCGGATCTGCACGCGCAAGTTCTGACGGATCTGGGCGTCCAGTGCGGAAAGTGGCTCGTCCAGAAGGAGCACCTTGGGTTCCATCACCAGGGCGCGGGCCAGGGCAACGCGCTGCTGCTGGCCGCCTGAAAGCTGGCTGGGCCGATGATTTTCCTTGCCCTCCAAGCCTACCAGTGAGATCATGGCCGCTACCTTTTTGCGGATTTCGTCCTTGGGCAGTTTTTTGATGGACAGGCCGAAGGCCACGTTCTGTGCAGCCGTCATGTTGGGGAACAGGGCGTAGCTCTGGAATACCATGCCCACCTGGCGCTGACGCACGTCTACGTTGGTCACGTCCTTGCCGTCAATGAACACGCTGCCTTCGTCCACGTCGTTGAGACCGGCGATGGCACGCAGCAGGGTGGATTTGCCACAGCCGGAGGGGCCCAGCAGCGTTACCATTTCACCCTCGTTGACATCCAGGTTGATATGCTTCAAAACCGTATTATTTCCAAAGCTTTTGACCACATTGCGAATTTCAATATAGGAGCTCATGGCTTCTCCTCCTTCAGCTGCATGTTTTCTTTTTTGCCGCTGGACAGCTTCATCACCGCCGCGCAGATGATGGTCATGATAAACACGTAAATCACGACCACGGCACTGGACAGATGACCCGTCTGCTTCATGATGAGGTACAGGTAGATCTGCACGGTCTCAAAGCTGCCGCCAATGAGCAGGTTGGCCACCACGAATTCGCCAAACAGCGTCGAAAAGCTTAAAAGCGTACTGACCAGAATGCCGGGCGCAATACCTGGCACGATGATGCGCAAAAAGGTCGTCCACGTGGAGGCGCCGAGTACACGTGCCGCCTCGGTGATGGGAACGATGTCGATGGCATGCATCGCATTGTTGATTCCGGAGTACACCAGCGGCATTACCAGCACGAAGTACGCGCCCGCCAACACCAGCACCATGGGCAGGTCGGTGCCGCCGTAGGCCCGCAGAAGCGCGGCGGCGCTGATGACGCCGGGAATGGCATAGGGAAGCAGGGTAATGATCTTCATGACGCTTTCCAGCCGGGGTGAGAACGCGGCGATGGCGAATACCACCGGCGTCATTACCAGCACAGCCAGCGCCACGCTGACGGTGCTGATGAAGATGCTGCGTCCGATGGCCATCCAGAAGCGCTCGGAGGTGAACATCTCAACGTAAAACTTCAGCGTGTAGCTCTCCGGAAGCACCGTGATGTTCCACATATCGGTCAGCGAATAGACCAACGTGATAAAAAAGGGCAAAAACAGATAGACCATCAGGATGCCCACGATGACCTTGGGACCGATTCCGGTCTTATTCTTCATGACTTCAGCCCCCTTCTGCCCGCCACGCGGGATGCCCAGTCATTGAGCAGCATGGCCACGATCAGCACCAGCGCCAGTGTTACGGCAAGGGCGCTGCCCAACTCCGGCTTTGTGCGCACATCGCCGCTCATAAGGGCGCTGATGCGAATAGGTACAATATTGTAGCTGGACGATACCAGATAATAGGCGGTAGCATAGGCGCCCATGGCGTTGGCGAAGAGGACGGTAAAGGTGGAAAGAATGCTGGGCAGAATGGCCGGAATGCCGATGCGCAGCCAAAACTGCACATTGGAAGCGCCCAGGATGGAAGCTGCTTCCTTCCAGTCGTCCCGGATGCCGCGATAGATGGGGTAAAGCAGCATGATCCCCAGCGGCACCTGGAAATACGTATAGGCGATCACCAGGCCCTGCACAGAATAGATCGAAAAGTTTTCGGTGATGTCGATTCCCATCTGCTGCAGCAGGATGACGAAAACGCCGGTAGTGCCAAGCATCAGAGTCAGGGCGAAGCCAAGCGGAAGGCCTGCAAAATTGGACGTCATATTGACGATAACCAGCAGGTTGTTCTGCGTACGCTCGGATACAAAGCGAGTGATGGCATAGGAGCAGAACAGCGCGATAATAATGCCAAAAACGCTGCACTGCAGCGACAGCTTCAGGCTGTTGCCGAAGCTCTGTGCGTAATAGGCGCTGGTAAAGATCTTTTCGAAGTTTTCAAAGGAGAAGGTTTGTGTTGCCTGAGCTGTTAGCGCTGACGAAACCAGCTTGATGACCGGCAGCGCCATGAACGCCAGGATGAACAGCAAAAAGATGCTCATCGTGGACAGATAAAATCCGTTAAGCCTCCGCTTCTTTTTCAAGCGGGTAGCCCCCCTTCCGATGTGAGGATGGCGTCCTGCGCCGGTCAACCCGGCCTGCGCCGCTGGCAGGGCCGGACGCATCAACCTAAAAGGGGCGGCGCCACAGCCGAAGCGGTCCGTATCCGCCCCTCGTCATAGCGATAAGCCCGCCGGCAGGCCTGGACGCGCCGGCGGGCAGCTTGTCGCCTTGCGTCAGTTCATGTAGATGGCAACGCTCTCGGCCCACAGTTCGGGCAGCGCGGCGACGGTCGCGTCAAACACGGCCCAGTCCTTGACCTGGTAGACATTCTCGTACATGCTGTTGTCCAGAATGGCAGCTTTGGCTTCCTCGCTGAAGTTCACGTCCGTACGGATCGGCTTGGCATGGCCCAGCGCCAGGAACTCCTGGCCTACGTCGGACAGCATGATTTCACGGGCAAGCATAGCGGCGTAGGGATTGTTGGCGTACTTGTTGATGATGTTGGCATAGCCGGACGCAGCCGCGCCGTCCTGCGGAATGGTGATGGCAAAGCGGCCGTTGTCCTCGCCCTGGGATTCATAGATCGTTTCGGCATAGCCCAGCGCGTTGAAGTCCCAGACCACGGCGACGCCGACTTCGCCTTTTTCAATGTTTTCCACATAGGGGTTGGAGGTGATCAGGCGGCCCTGCTTGGCAAGCTCAGCGAAGAAGTCCATGGCGGGCTCGAGATTGGTCTCATCGCCGCCGTAAGCTACGGCGCAGGCCAGCACGCCCACGTACGCCTGAGCGGCCTTCTCGATGTCGCCGATCCAGACCTTGTAGTCACCCTCCAGCAGCTCAGCCCAGGTGGTGGGCGCCTTCTCCACGTTGTCAAGGTCGGTCATGAAGGCGGTGGTGCAGGTATAGGCCATGATCCATTTTCCGTTTTCTTCCTTGGCGTAATCGGGGATGGAATCCCAGGTCGTGGGCTTGTAGGGCAGGAGCAGGTCCTGCTCCATGGCCACACCGGTCATGCTGATGCCGATGTCGCCGATGTCGGCGTCGGCCTTGCCTTCCAGCGCGAAGCGTGCAAGCTCCTCGGCGGAGGACATGTCAGTATCGGAATGATTGATGCCATAGGTGTCAGTGATATAGGCCCACAGGGACTTCCAGTTGGCCCATTCATCCGGCATGCCGACGGAGAACAGCTGCCCTTCGCCCTGGGCGGCGGCTACCAGTTCATCCACAGTCATTGTAGCGGCGGCTTCTGCCGCAGCGGCAGCGGCAGCCTCGTCAGCCAGAGCGGACGTACAGCCAAGCAGCATGGTCAGACACAGGATGAGGCACAGGATTTTTTTCATGATCGGGTTCCTCCTTCATGTTTGGTTTAGGTCGGGTCCATCACATTCTCAAACAGCGTACCTGTTTGAAATGATACGAAGATAAAGGAAAGGTAAAAAATGAGAAAAATCCTTTCCGACCACCTGAAACAAGCACAAAATCCCCATTGGCTGAATAGATGGAAAAGGTCGTTTCTTTAACATGGTAGGTTATGTACGAACACTAAATAACATATTCTTATTATCAGACCGCCGACAAAGGGGCTGCTTTCTTTGGGAAGCAGCCCCTAAACGCATAAG
>UQEF01000088.1 GCA_900540045.1 uncultured Eubacteriales bacterium
GGCTGGAGACGGCCCGGGAGAGTAGGTCGCTGCCGCATCCTTCTTCCCCGCTTGTGTAACAAGCGGGGCTTTTTTGTTTGGGGGCACCTTTACTCCGCCGCGCTCTCCAGCTGCATCATCCGCGCCATAGCGGCGTAGCGGGCGATGAAGCGATCCAGGTCGATAGCTCCCTCCGCATACTGGTTGAGCAGGCCGATCATCTCCCGTGAATCTGCCGCGAAGAAATTGAGCTGCGTCTCGGTACGGATGCGCAGATAAGGGGTCAGCGCCTTGTACTTTTCGATCATTTCGGCGGTTGTGGCGTAGCGATGCTTCTCCAGATTCGCAAGGCCCAACCGCACGGCCTCCAGCCGGCTATTCAGCGCTATGGCTTCTTCGGGCCCTGCGTGCGCCAGCGCGTCTTGGATGCCCGCTTCCTCTTCCAGCAAAAGCGCCTTATCCGGATGGTAGTGTTCCTGCTCGATGGGGGCCGCTTCGGCAGGGATGTATTGAATGCGCTCGTACTGGGTCAGGTTTTGCGCGTAGGTTTCGAGATATGCAAGCGCCAATTCGCGGTTCGGCGAGGCTGGATTGATCACAAAAACCGTCACATTTGCCTCAATGACCGGCGCAGCGTCCATGGTGACGGTCAGGGGCAAAAAAGCGGTGGCGATTCCCAAATCATCCTCCGGCAACAGCATGGCGCCGGGTTGAGACAAAAGGCAGGTTTGCGCGACTTGCTCCACATCGTACTCGGGAGGCAGGGGCGCCGTTTCCGCGGCGATGCGCTCCATGGCGGGTAGGGCTTCCTCGTATTTTGCCAGCAGCGCCCGAAAGGCGGGCGTGTCGATTTCAACGCTGCCGTCATCTCCGGCAAACTCCGCGAGATACGTTTGCAAGACCAGCTGAAGCATTTCTTTTTTGAATGATATAGGATCATCAGAACTGGTGAGAAAAAAGCGCCAGCCGTCCGAGAGCAGATCTTCCCGCTGGGAAAAGGCGATGCAGGCGTCCAGCAGCTCCTGTGCGGTGGTGGGCAAGAGACCAAGATTCGCTGTCTGCCAGGCCTCCGGATAGACTTCGTAGAGGACGGGCGCGCTGATATAGCCCATGGGAACGGCGGCCAGCCCACCGTCGGGGGCATGGAGCGCATTGGCGAGGAAAGGAGCGTAGGAAGCAACCGCTTCTGTCAGGATTTCGCTTTGAGACAGATCCAGCGCATAGCCCTTGGCAACCACCGCGCGATACTGGGCGGACATCGCCTGGAACAGATAGACGTCCGCGGCATGAACGCCCGTTATCAGCTCGGCGGCATAATCGGTCCCCGGCGGATCGTTGCGAGAATGGATGGTCACCAGCGGATAGGCCTGCGCAAAGGCGGGATTGTCCTGCGTGGAAATGCTCTTGCCGCCGGCAAACGTCAGCACGGAGAGTTGCATGCCGTCCAGGTCGCCCACAACGGCCGCAATGCCGCCGTCCGCGCGCAGAGAGAGATACCGCTGGCCTGCAAGGCAGGCGAAGCCGCCCGGTGTGCCCGTGCTGATTCTTGCCACAGGGAGGGGATCGGCGTTCTGCCTACGGCAGAGATAAACGGTTCCGGCGGCCTCCAGGCATACCTGCTGGGCTTCGGGCACAAAGGCGATGGCTTCGGGCCGGAGGGACGCCGGCGCGGCAAACAAAGCGGCATCGCCGCTTGAGGCATCATAGCGGATGATTTCACAGCCGGGCGCCGCATCCCGGATGTCGTAGGACGCCATCATCACCGAACCGTCTCCGCAGGCGGCAATGGCCTGTATGTTCTGATGTTCAAGCGCTTCCCACCGACCGTCGTCAAGGCACAGGGCGAGCAAATCCGTTTTCAGAGGGACGTCGCTTTCCACCAGCAGGTAGAGCCAGCCGCCCGAAACGGCACAGCCGCGCAACGGCCGAAGCGCGCCTGCCGTGTCCAGCAAAGCCGGGGAATCCAGCGTGCGGACCTCGTCGGGAACGGCGTTGCCGGATTCGGGAAAGGTTAGCCGGGTCAGCGTGCGCCCGTTGAAGTTGAGCGCGTAAAGCTCGTCCGCATCGCCCGCGAGCTGGCCGTCGACGCCCTGCGCGACCCGCGTGGCGCAGCTGTCCCCATCCCAGCGGTAAAGGCATTGCGCGACGGTGAAATACAGGGCTTCTCCTGCGCGCGCGAAACCGTCCGCGGCGGAGAGCAGGGCGGGAAGGTCCGCCTCCGCAACAGACGACGCAGCGGCAGGGAGCGCGCATAAAGCGGCGGTGAACACTGTTGTCAGGAGGAACAGCAACCCTTTTGTCATGCGTTTCATGATTCGGTTTCACCTCTTTTTGCGTCCTGCGCCGCCGGGCGGCGGCTGTATGCGTGAAAGACTGCGTGATATGTCATGAGATACGACAAGCATGTCTTGCTTTCCTGTCTGGACGTTCAAAAGCGCGTCGGGGGCGGGTTGGTATGGCTTGCTCTGATGCCGGCGCTGTGTTATGATAAAGCAAACGCAAATCGGCGAGGAGGCAATGGCAATGAAGATCGGCTTTATCGGCATTGGCGTCATGGGCGAGAGCATGGCGCGTCACCTGATGGAGAAAGGTCACAGCCTGACGGTATACAACCGTACCAAGAGCAAGGCGGACCGCCTGCTGGCGGAGGGCGCGGTCTGGGCGGAGAGCGCGGGCGCGTGCGCGAAGGACCAGGACGCCGTGATTACCATCGTGGGATTTCCCAAGGACGTGGAGGAGGTCTACCTGGCGGCGGGCGGTATTCTGGACAGCGCCAGGCCCGGCGCGTACCTGATCGACATGACCACGACCAGTCCCGCGCTGTGGCAGCGCATCGCCGCTGAGGCGAAGCAGCGGGGCCTCAGGCCGCTGGACGCGCCGGTGAGCGGCGGCGACAGCGGCGCGCGCAACGCTACTTTGAGCATCATGGTAGGCGGCGATGAAGCGGACTTTGAGGCGTGCCGTCCACTGTTTGAAGCCATGGGGAAAAGCATCATGCTCACCGGCGGTCCGGGCTGCGGGCAGCATACCAAGATGGCTAACCAGATCGCCATTGCGGGATGTGTGGCAGGTGTGGCCGAGGCCATCCGCTACGGCGAGGCAGGCGGTCTGGATGTGTCCAACATGCTGGACTGTATCTCGGCGGGCGCGGCCGGAAGCTGGCAGATGAGCAACAATGGGCCGAAAATGGTGAAGGAAGATTGGGCGCCCGGCTTTTACATCAAGCATTTCATTAAGGATATGCGCATTGCCGTGGAGGAAGCGGACCAGCGCGGGGCGGAATTGCCCGTGCTCAAGCAGGTGCTGAACATCTACGAGCACCTGCAGGAACAGGGGCAGGGCGACTTGGGAACCCAGGCCATTATCAAGGCCTACCGGTAAGAACACAGCGCAAAAGCGCGGCACCCGAACGTCCCGGGTGCCGCGCTTTTCAAATCAAACCAGGGGAGCGGACTGCTTAGAAATGCCCGACGGGTTCCGTCCCATAGGGGCGCAGCCGGAATAAAAAGGGAGGATAGTGCAGTGTGGCGATGATGCTTTCGCCCGTCTGCAGGGCGGTGAGGTCCTCGTCGCTGATGACATGCTCGTCCATCACCTGCTCCACCATGCCTCGCTGTACCGTAGACCGGTAGCTTTCTACCGCGCGGTGGCGTCCATAGAGGCTCTTGACATAGGAACGGCTTTCGCGGTCCCAAAGCCGGAAGGCCACGGTCGTGCCGATCTGCCCGAGCATGGGACCTGCCGCTGCCTGATAGCGCGCCTTGATCGCGGCTACGCCGGTTTCGGCCATCAGGATGCGCAGGCCCCTGGCACGGCCCAGGGCGAGCGCATCCTCCAGATGGGGCAGACGGCCCAGCACACAGGGCCCGTCCAGAAGCAGCGTCACGGTTCCATCGCGTTCTACCCGGGACAGGGCCTCGGTCAGACACAGGTCCATCAGAGCGGCAAACACAGGCCGCGTCAGGGGGCCGCGTGCCGGGTCGTAGCAGACGAAGATCGTGCGGCCGCCGCGTGCGCGCATCAGCTTGCGGATTCCCAGCGTGCCCCGGCTGCCGAAGCGCCCGGCGAGCAGTTCACGCGCTGCCTGCTGCAGATGCGCTACCACGCCCTGCGCGCGTTCCCCCTCGCCCAGATAGCTGGCAAAGGCGCGAAACTCCGGCGCGGCATCAAGAATCTGGCACATGCTTTCCATGTCGAAACCATCGATCAGCTCGCGCAGGGCCTGGCAGGTACAGAGCTCGCTATCGCCCCGGCGCTTGAGATACACGGCCAGCGCCATGATCAGATCGCGCGCGGCGGTAGGATAAAAGGGATGGGCGGCGCTTTGGATGCGCTCCTCAAACAGCAGGCCGAACAGCGCGGAGGCATACTCGATCAGGCGGCTGTCATCGGTAAATTCCTCAAACAGATTCCAGCATTCCGGGCCGTCAGGCCCCGCGGCGCGCTTGTCGTCGGCAAACACGATGTCTCCCTTCTGGTACAGGGCGTTATAGTACTCGCCGGTGGGGTCCAGGATGACCAGCGCATCGTTTTCGGTCTGGTTGGCCCGCAGGCCGCGGGCCAGATGCAGCAGCATGTTTGTCTTGCCGGTGGCAGGACTGCCCAGAATCAGCATGTGCCGGTCGATCAGGCTGGCGCCTACGGGCAGGTAGACGCTTTTGCCCATGCCGTCCGCCCCGCCCAGCGCAAACAGCGCATCCGGTTCGCGGTAGGGAATGTCGCGGGCGATTTGCAAGCCTTTGAGTACTGTTGCCATAACACACCTCCGGGGCGGATCAGGCCCGCCCGTCCGCATCATTGTTTTCGGTTTTTATGTCTTTGAGGAGCTGCGCCATCATGCCGGGCCGGGACGTGCCTTTTGTCCCTGTCAGCTGGGAGAGCGACCGCACCACATACGGCGCGGGTGCTTCGGCAGATTTGGCGGGGGAGGGCGGCAAAGCGTCCGCCGAGGCCTGCTCCACCGCGGTAAACATGTCAATCTGCTCAAAGCGCGGCATAGGGGAAGAGGACGCCTTGACGGCCTTTTTGACCTTGACGCGGCGCAGGGCCTTGGCCGGTCTGGCAATGGGCGCGTCTGCCGGGCCGGAGGGCGCGCTCTCGGTCGGAGCGGCCTCTTCCGCCTCTTCGCAGGGGGTGGGAACCGGGTCCGCCGGCGCTTCCGGTTTGGGTTCGGCCGGCTCGGTGGCGGCTTCCTCCGGTTCGGGCGCAAGCTCTTCTTCAGGCGTTTCGATCTGCAGGTCCGCAAGGTCGAAGGTGCGGACGGAGCCTCGCATGGCATAGCCGCTTTCGATGCACAGTTCGCGCAGCGCGTCGGGCGCGAAGAGCACGCGCTCCTGCTTGTCGTCGTCGGGCACGCCCTCATGGTGACGCCACATGCGGCGCAGGTAGTCGATGTCCGCGTCATAGCCGCTGAGCTGGGCGCCGGCGAGAGAAACGGCGGCGCGCTGTTCCTCGCGTTCCATGGCGTTTACCTGCCGGGTGAGCAGATCACTGGCGCGTTCATAGGCAGGGGTGCCCACCTGAAGCTGCGAAAGGGCGCTTTCACGGCGGTAGAGCGCATCCACCAGCCGCCCCTTCCATTCCTGCCAGCGGGCCATGGCGCGCATGCGCCGGTATTCCTCCACGCCGACGGCATCGTTTTCACAGGTCAGGGATGCGGGCTCCAGCACCAGACGGCGCTGGCGCAGCAGCTCACGGCTATCCGGCAGGCAGACCAGCTTGTTAAGCATGCCCAGAGGATTCATGCCGCTACCATAGGCGGGGTTGTTCAGCACATCGGCAACCAGCGGACGCAGCTCGCGGTCACGCACGGCAGCGATGCGAACCACGGTGGGATACCGGCCGCCGCGGGTGGCAGGATCATAGGCGGGCGCGATCTGGAAGCCTTCGCACAGGGCACGCACATCCAACGTCATGCGCTGCCGGTCGATATACTCGCACGCATCCTGGTAGGGCAGCCACAGGTCACCCGGCGCGCCGTCCTCGTCGTAGGACAGCTGCAACAGGCGCGCCGTGGTGCGTGTGACGGGCGACTCCTCGAAGGTATCGCAGGCGTAGCGCCAGGGTTCGTACTGCCGCACGCTCTCGGCGCGCTTGGCGCTCAGGGTATAGAGGCCCTTGGCCCCGGACGCGCCGCCGTCCAGCCCGCGCAGGATACACAGATCCTGCATCACGCGTCCCAGCTCCTTTTGGCGCACGCACACGGCATTTAGCCCGTTGAGCCGCAGGTAATCCTCCTCAAAGCGCACAGGGTCGTATTTTTCGCCCATTTCCAGGCGGGTTTTCAGGTAGGTCATATAGTGCGCGCAGCGGGCCGTAATGCGCAGCTCCCGCTCCGCGCCCTCCAGAATCCCGCCGCCGCGGGGAAACACGCTTTCCGGCACGGCCACGGCCTGGTGGCCGCCGCCGATCAGGTGGATGACCAGACGCTCGCCCAAAAAGGGTTGATATTGCGGAAACAGCGTGGCCCATGCCCTGTCCACCGTCACCGCGCCGCCGCCCCGGAAGCGGCCCTCCGAATCAAAGTTGCGAAGAGCGTTTTCCCCGGTGTACAGATCGGGGATCTCGGCACAGAGCAGGCGGTGGTATTCGTCGGGATCGGTGGAAAAGCCCGCCGGCGATACTTTGGCCAGGTTGCGTTCCCGGCGGCCCACGTAGCTCATATTCTGGACCAGCTCGATGGGAAAGATGGGTAAAAAGAAGCGAAACCGGTCGGGCACGGATTCGTCCGACTGGGCGAACATGCGCTTGGCGGCGGCCCACAGCGCGCCCTCCTCCAAACCGGCGTAGCTGATGATTCCCGTTTGTCGCGTGGTGAGGCGCATGGCCGCACCTCCTTTCCGGCGAAAGCGTCAGATATCGTAGACGAATTGCAGCTTGGGAAGCAGCCGGTCCACCCCCAGCTTGAGGTATAGCGGCGAGGGGTCGCCCGCCGCATGCTGGATGAAGGCCTGCCCATCCTCGGCGCGGAGCATGAGCAAAAGCGGCTCCGCGCCGTCGCAGGTGGCGGCCATGCAGTAGGCCAGCGGCAGGGCGGGGTGTTCCCTGCGGTAAAACCCCGCCTCCTCAAAGGCGCGCGAGGGGGGTGCGGATTCCGTGTTCTTGCAGGTTTCAAAGGTGCGGTTATACAAAAAGCTCAGCGGGCTGTTCATATGTGCTACCGGGAGATGAAAGTGGATCTCCAGAAACTGGCACATGGACAGATATTCCACAATGCTGTGGTGAAACTGCTCCGCCAGCGGGCCCAGCGGCACGTTGCCGTCCTGCCAGGGGATAGGCTGCCAGAAAGCGTAGCCGGGCCGTTGGCAGCCGGGCAACAGCAGCTTTTCGTCCAGCGGAGTACGAAGAAACGTAAGGGGCCGGCGGCCCGTCTCCTTGATGGCCGTCTGCTGAAAGCGGATCAGATAATCCCGCATGATAGGCGCAAGCGCCGTCTGCATGGTGGTTCAACTCCCTTTGGTATGGTGGAGGCGTCAGTCCTCCGGCATGTAAGATATCAGCGCCGCGGACTGACCGGTATACGGATCGGTGGACACCAGCAGCTCGCCGAAGGGGCAGCGTACGCGCACGCTGGCCATGGTGTCCGGGCACGGGTCCTTGAGGTGAAGGCGGCGCATCAAAAAAGCGCGCTGGCGGTCCATGCCGGGCCGCTCGCGGCCGCCCGCGGCGCTCACGTACAGCGTCACCGCCACCAGTGCCCCCTCCTGAAACAGACAGACCGGGGCCAGCGTGCCACCCGTTACCGGGCAGGGCTCCAGAAACAGCTCCCGGTCGCGAAGGGTGGCATAGCGGCCTGAAAGCGCCGCCGGGGCCATCAGTGCCTCCAGGCGCAGGCCGTTTGAAAAGGTGAGGGTTCCCGTGTCTATGTCCAACAAAGGCGTCATGTACATCCCTGCCTTAGCCATGGCTTTTGAACGCATTGCCAGCGTGCGGCCAAAACCGCTCCAATTTAGAGTCTATCATTCGCTACGGGGCCTGTCAATGATTCCCGCGCGGTTTTTCCAGGTTTGACAGAAGCGGGAAAAGCGGCTATGATGGCTCTGGATGCAAACGGAGGAGGTACGGCCATGCACAACCGGCTGGACTGGAAAAAACAGCTCGTGCGCGCGGCGATGTGCGCCATCACCGTGCTGGCGCTTGCGCAGGAGGCCCTTCCGGCGGAAGAGGGGCCGGTGCTGTCGGGCACGGCTCTGTGGGCGCTGGCGGCAGGCGCGGCATGGGCGCTGTATGGCGCGCTGCCCGGGCTGCGACGGCCGTTTGCGCCGGCAAGGCTGGGCGTGCTGGCCGCTTTGCTGGCCGGAGTGGTGGTGCTGGGGCAGAGCTTTGCCGCCGTGGGCACGGCGGAGATGGCGACCAGCCGGCTGTCGTGGACGGCGCTGGTCCTTGTGGGATATGCACTGTTGATTTTTTCGGCCATGCGGCTTTTGCTGGAGGCGCTATCGGCATCCGGGGAAAAGGGCGGCGGGCGGTTTCCGCTGCCCGGTCCCGCGCCGGTCTGGTTGGGGGCGTTGCTGCTGGCATGCTGGCTGCCGTGGTTTGTCTGCCTGTTTCCCGGCACGGTGAGCAATGACAGCATCAGCCAGCTCAAGGAGCTGATGGGCCTTACGCCCATGACCAACGCAAACCCCGTCTTTCAGACGTGGCTGTTGGGCGCGTTCCGGCAGGTGGGGCTGTGGCTTGGAGGACCGGACACGGGGGTGGCCCTCTACTGCGTGACACAGGCGGTGCTGATGGCCTGCCTGATGGGCGCGCTGCTGGATGGCATCCGCCTGAGTGCGGCCCCGCGCTGGCTGTTCTGGGCGGCGCTCGTGTTCTATGCGCTGTGCCCCATTTTTCCGGTGTTTGCATTTTGCGTGGGCAAGGATACCAACTTTGCCATGGCGGTGCTGTTCCTGTCGCTGATGGTTGGGGGCGTGGTGGATGAGCCGGGACGCTGCGGCGCGGCGCGGGCCGCCGGGCTTTGCGCGGCGGCGGTGCTGTGCGTGCTTCTGCGCAATCCGGGTATTTATTTGGCGCTTCTTACGCTTGCACTCCTGCTGGCATGGACGCTGCGCCGCCGGGAACGCCGGGCGTGCCGCGCATGGCGGATGCCGGCGCTGGCGGCCGGATGCGTGCTCGGTGTTTATGGCGCCCTGCACCTGCTGGTGCTTCCGGGCCTGAATATTGCACCCACGCCGGAAAGCGAAAACTATTCCCTCCCGCTGCAGCAGGTGGCCCGTGTGGCTGTGGGCGGCGGACTGACGCAGGAGCAGGAGCAGGCGGTTTCGGGCGTTCTGCCGGTGGAGGAACTCAAAGCTGCCTACAATGGTGAGTTGAGCGATCCTGTCAAGGCCCTGTGGCGCGAGGACGCAACCGCAGAGCAAAAGGGCGCCTTCTGGCGCGCGTGGCCCGGAATCGTGCTGGACCATCCCATGACCTGCCTGAGCGCCACCTTCCACAATACCTATGGCTATCTCTACCCCGGCTACATGAGCGTCATCAAGCCCACGTTGCTCATCGGCGATCAGTCCACCCGCACGGCGAGCGTCAAGGGGCTGTACGATTATACCGTCAATCCGCTGAGCGAAGGGCTGGAGGCACTTACCGACCGCCTGGCCCAGAATCCGCTGTACCGGCTGGCGGTGTCGCCGGGCCTGTATGGCTGGATCGCGCTGATGAGCGCGGTGTGGCTGCTGCGCGGAAACAGGGGGCGGCTTTTGGGCGCCGTGCCCGCGCTCTTTACGCTGGGGGGATGCCTGCTTTCGGCAGTGAACGGATACTTCCGCTACGCCATGCCCCTGTACCTGTGCGCTCCGCTGCTGCTGTGGCTGATGACGGACGGTGGAATGCGGCGGCACAGATAGAGAGCTGAATTTTTTTGCCTACCCCATTGACAGGGAGGCGGGGATGCGGTATACTTTGATCACTGAAACGTTTAAGTGAATCCGCTCCCCCGTTCTGAAAGGAGCTGTCAGGCCCATGAAGCGCGTAAGCATCAAGGATGTCGCCCGTGAAGCCGGCGTGTCCGCCACTACGGTGTCCTACGTGCTTAACCGGAATCCGGATGAAACCATCAGCGCCGAAACCACCCAGCGCGTGCTGGAGGCGGTGCGCAGGCTCCACTATGTGCCCAACCTCAACGCCCGCAGCCTGTCCAGCCGCCGCTCCAACCTCATCGGCGTGCTCATTCCGCAGACCGAGCCGGGCAAAGAATTCATGTTTTCCAATCCCTTCTATGGGGAACTGCTCAGCGCCATCGAGTATACGGCCCGCAAAAACGGCTACCACCTGCTGCTCAGCGGCACGCAGGAGGACCAGAGCTATGTGAGCGTGGCCCAGAACCGGGGCGTGGACGGCATTATCATCGTGGGCGCCTATCCTGGGCGCAATTTGGAGGAGCTGCGCGGCATGAACGTGCCCATCGTCCTGGTGGACAGCTACGTCAAGGACGCGGCCTTTCACACCATCGGCATCGAGGACCGGGAGGGCGCGCGCATGGCCACCGAATACCTGCTGCGCAAGGGGCACCGGGAGGTCGCCTTCGTCAGCGGCTCCATCCGCGAGCACGGCGTCAACAGCAAGCGCTATCAGGGCTACTGCGACGCGATGGCGGCGGCAGGCATCCCGATCAACGAGGATGCCCTCTATTCGCAGACCGTATCGTATGAATACGGCGTAGAGGCCGCCGACGAGTTTGTGCGGCGCGGCTGCAAGCAGACAGCCGCCTTTGTCACAGCGGACGTGCTGGCCGTTGGGCTGGTAAAGGGCCTGTTGCAGCACGGCCTGCGCATCCCTCAGGATTTATCCGTTGTGGGCTTTGACGACGTATATCTCTCCCGCATCTGCTACCCCTCGCTGACCACGGTCCATCAGGACATCGCCCGCAAGGGAGCCGAGGCGGTGCGCCTGATCATGGAGGCGGCGGCAGGCGCGCATGAACGGATGGAATGTATTCTGCCGCTGACGCTGGTGGAGCGCGATTCGGTGATGGAAAGGAGGGGGCGGTAATGCTCAAGCACCTGCCGGAGGGGCTGGTTCCCTTTGAGGACTGCGGCTTCGCCCGCCATCCCTTCGCGCCGCTGGCCATGGAGCCGGTCCGGGTGGACTGCCGCGTGGATGCGGAGGACGGGCAGCCCGTGCTGCGGCTGCGCGTGGACGGAGGCCCGGAAAGCGAAATCGCGCCCGAAAGCACAGATGGCCGGCACTATCATTTTGGGCTGGGCGGCTTTGCACCGGGACAGAAGGTCGGCTACCGCATCGTAACCCGGCGGGAGGAAAGCCGCGTTTTCACCTTTGAGCCGCTCCGGGAGCGGCAGGCGGCGCAGCCGCGCGCCATTCTGGAGGAGGAGGACCGCCTGCACGCGGTGTTCGATGGATTTGCCGTCACCTTTTCGCGGGAAGACGGCACGCTGCGTATGGAGGCGCACACCCGGCCTGTCTGCGGCGCCTCCTGCGAGGCGGCGCAGTGGACACTCGGGGAGCAGTTTTGTTTGACTTTGGCAAAGCAGCAGCCTTTTTGCAAACTGAAACGTTTAAGTGAACTTGCTTTCGCCATCGACCGCTATGTGCTGCGCGAAACGGCGGAGGGCCGCATCGCGTTCCTGCGGCTGGAAGGACGGCTTCCGGCCCGGTATGTCTGGGGAACGGGCGAACGCTTTGACCGCGTGAACCAGCGCGAAGGGGGCAGCAACGGCCGGGTGGTGGAAAAGTTTACCCGGCAGGGGGACCAGACGTATCTGCCCATGCCTTTCTTCATGACGGAAACCGGCCTGGGCTGGTATTGCGAGGGCGA
>UQEF01000089.1 GCA_900540045.1 uncultured Eubacteriales bacterium
TGTTGCTTACTTATCGTAAACCCGACATTTTTAGCGTCATACGGACATTAGTCTACCTGTTTTTGTCAGGTAGAATGACGTTTGTATGTCAACGAGTCGCACCCTTGTAGAGCCATACATACCGGAAATTGCCGTCCGCCTTTTCGGACTTGAAGCCTACGGCGAAGTAGCCGGGCTTATCCGACGCGGTGCGAACCAGTACGCCGTTGTCATCGATCTGGTTGCCGAAGATCTGTTCCTGGATAGCCAGCGGCACATCTGCCATCTTGGTCTTGAAGCTCAGTTCCGGATCGGGATACAGAGTGTCGAATTCCACGTCATCCGCATACTGGATGTCGGGATCAGCGTTCTCAGGCGTGATGGACGCTTCGATAGCGCCGGCAAGCAGCTGAAGATCGCCATAGGTGTGCTCCGCATCGGTATCAGTGACCAGCGGAGCAATGACCACATTCTTGAGACCCACGGTCGAAGAGACCTGCGGGGAAGCAACAGGAGTTCCTGCCATATTGAATTACCTCCAATTCTTAAAGGTTGTCGATGGCGTCCTGCAGGCCTTCCCGGATGATGGCATACGCCTCATCAGCACGGGTATCGTAGGCAGGACGAACGAAAGGATGTGCGGGAGCCGGTGCGGGACCGCCGTGTCCGAACTCCACAGGGTTTGCGTAGTAAGCGCCTTCAGCGGAGTGATGCACGCCGATGGTCACGCTCTTTCCGCTGTAGCGGACTTTTCAAGTGCAATGGGGCTATAACCCATGACACCGTCAAAGCCAAGCCCGGGAATATGAAGCACATCCCTCGGTTCGAGCCGCCAGCGTTTGCCATCGCTGGTTGTATAGGTGTAGGTCAGAAGACCACCAGCATCCCGGTCAACTTCCATCTTGTCCGGAAGAAGCGGATACAGGCTGTCGATCTTGTCTCTGCCGGTGCGGATAATCTGGCAGTAGGCATTGCCGTACAGCAGCAGATGAGCCAGCATCGTTTCTCGAAGGATAAACGAAGTCATTTCCTTGTTGGGCTCGTCATGGATCAGCCGGTACAGCGGATGTTCCGGGGCTTTTCTGCTTCCGTTTTCTGTGGTTTCGTACACATGGAACGGCAGACTGGCAATGGTCTCAGCAATAACACGCACACAGGCGTAGACCGCAGACACCTGAATGGCAGAGGACGGATTTACCGCCTTGCCGGATGCACTGGTGCCGAAATAGAAGGTCGGCGCTGAGGAAACAGCATCCGTAGGCTTGTCCCGTGCGCGAAACATGCGGGCAAATGGATTCTTCACAGTTCTCACTTCCTTTTACAGGCCACTTCCTGTTTTGTGGTCATGGCAGTCCTTGCACAGCGGCTGCCAGTTGCTCCGATCCCAGAACAGAACAGGATCGCCGCGATGCGGAATGATATGGTCAACAACAGTTGCGGGCGTCAGCTTGCCGTTTTCTCTGCATTTTGCGCAGAGCGGATTCTTTTTGAGGAACAGCGCCCGGGCAGAGCGCCATTTTCCGTCATAACCGCGTTCAGCAGCGTTGCCGCGCATGCGGTCACTGCTGTATTCGACATGATCTTTGCAGTAAACGCCGCTGTCGCAGAGTTTGGGACAGCCGGGAAACCTGCAGGGTCTTTTCGGTTTTCTGGGCATAGACTCACCTCACAGTACAAGCAGACCGCGATGGTTATACACCGAATCGCCGGTACTCAGATTCTTCATCGCCCGGTCAAGCGCCATAACGAGCGCAACAGCACCGTCCACCTTCTCGGTGGATTTTTCTTTATCCAGCTTCAGGTTGCCAGCGGGATCAGTTCGGACGTAGGCGTTGTCCATATTCCAGCGCAGAACCGGATGACCGCCGTGTGCCAGCTTGTGTTCCAGCACAATGCGCATCAACTCTTTTGTCGGAGGGCTCATATCCTTGAAGCCCTGTCCGAAGGGAACCATCGTGAAACCGTCATCCTCCAGTGTCTGCACCATCATGGTGGCATTCCAGCGGTCGTGGGCGATTTCGCGGATGTTATAGCGTTCGCCCAGCTGGCAGATACCGACACGTAGACGAAGGCCTTTGATGCTTTTATCAACAATGCTACCTTTGAAACTGGAAACACTATACCAAGCGATTCCAATAGAACACCCTTCACCGTCGGTCAGATTCAAAAAGTGAATATCGTTTATTTGATCGGTTTCCCCGGTAGTCCTGTTGATTAGAAGTGTGTCGGCATAAGGTTTCACGATATTTCGAATGCCATGTGACGTCTTTAGGCAAACGCTATATGTGTGTGCAGGAATTTCTTGGCTAATGACCGCCGCCCAAGAAAACTTATTGCTATCATACTCAATTGGCGCATTTTGAGAGAGATACTCATATATATGTTCTTCATCAAGCAATCCTGAGTCAAGTGAAACACCGTCCAATTGTACAATAAAAAAATGACTGCTCTCACTCGATTGGAATCTTTTTATACTACATATCGTTTCAACCACTGTCTCAGCTGATAAATTGCTAGCATCATTCTGCGCCAATAGTTCTCGCAACTTCTTTGCATTAAAAATGACCTCAACGCCCATAGCTTCTCCAATGGAAGATGTGCGAAATGTTAAGGTATTGCCATCGCTGACACAAACAATCGTCCCCTGCAAGTCAGTCCGGAATACAGTGGTGCCTGCGTCACGAAGACGGCTGAGAGCGGTATCGGACGGGTGGTCGTAAGAATTTCCTTCACCTACACTGATGATACCATAGCTGGGCATCACCTCTCGAAGGAACACATAGGACGAAGAGGTATCGCTGCCGTGGTGGCCGACTTTGAGGACATCAGCACTCAAGTCGTACCCGGAATCCACCATGGCGTGTTCCGCATCCCATTCAGCGTCGCCTGCAAAAAGGAAGCTGTTGTTGCCATGGACGATGCGCACGCAAATGGAAAGGTCGTTTACATTGCTGTAACTCTCAGCGGGGGACAGGAATTGCACGGATGCGCTGCCGAGCGAGAGCGTTTCGCCTACGGACGGCAACGTAAGTTCCAGCCCCTGCTGGTTTGCGTATTTCACCAACGAGGAGAATGTATCGCTATTGTACTTTGTGACCGGCGAGTAAATGGTTCCCACAGAGCAGGCATTCAGGGCACCGGACAGACCGCCAATGTGGTCCTCGTGGGGGTGCGTGGCGATCATGTAGTCGATGTGTTGTATTCCCAGCGTCTTGGTCAGATAGGAATAGACGAAGCTGCTGTCGCTGTTGTTGCCGCCGTCGATCATCATGACGTCATCGCCGCATTGGAGGATTGCGGCATCTGCCTGGCCGACGTCCAGGAAATAAATGGTGAGGTTGTCCTGCGCTACCGCAAAGCCGGTCGGCAAGGCGACTAACATGAGAACCATCAGGAGTACTAAGAGCTTTTTCATGACTTTTTACCTTTCTTTTCTGTCATTGTTCCGTGATCCTTTTTGATATCGATGTTTGCAGAGTAGATTCTCATTCTGAAGGCTATCAAAGCGCAGTGCGCCTCCGGCCCCGAAGAATCTATACCCTCTGCCAACCAGGCTGATGATCACGTTCATCAGCCGCTGCCGGATCGCGTCGTATTGATCGGCGGGTATCGTTCAGTGCCCGGTGAAGCAAACGGTTTTGTCTGTCATTTTTTCCTCCACGCCCCGTATTATCGCCATATATCTTTGTATCAAATAGCAAGTCTTAATTTCATACGCAAAGACCAGCCGGCAGCGACTGGTCTTTATCTTGCTATTCCGGGCGTATGTCATTGATAATAGCCTTGACTTCGCCTGAACCGATAATGCTCATGATATCCGTATGTTTATCGCACATGACCAAAACAATCAGCTGTCCATAATCATCATGGCGGATGGGATTTTGAACGCGTAGTTCATAATAGAGCTCATCGCCGCCGCCATATAGGGCATGGCAGCATTTCAATCCGTTCACGATGATTGGCGTGGGTTTCTGTCGGGAACGTCCGCCGGTATCCCTGATCATAATTTCCAGATCCTTCTGCGGGTTTCCGCATGTGGATGAGTTCATCTGATAGCTCAGGCTGTAGCTCTGGTCAGGAGAGAGAAAATGCAGATAGTTGTCTGATACGGAGTCCACATCCGTATAGAAGTAGAAGCCCTCCGGAATGGGAAATGAGATGCCAGGAATGTGCAGGCGTCCATCCTTGTACTGAATCATTATATCCCTCGCCTCTTATACCGCATACAATATCTCCACCTGATTTTGCTGATCATATCGAATTGTATTGAGCGTTCCTCCGGCTTCTTCATGGGAATCACTCAAAATTTCTATTTATCTCACTCAATTATATCATAGTGAATAAAAGAAATGAAGCGCAGCAGGTCCGAAAAGCACTCAAAATTTCTAATCCATTCGCAATTCGTATAGATTACATATCACTCAGAAATGCTATAGAATTATCTATAGGTGGTGATTAAATGATTGATGTTGGCGAACGCCTGAAAGAGCTGATGGACGAGCGCGGACTGAATATGCATTCTCTGGCCAAGAAGTCCGGGCTTTCCTGGAATACGATCAAGAATTTTTATGCCCGGAAGACGAAGCCGACGGTCACGACGATCTCCATGCTCTGTGACGGACTGGGAATCACGCTTGCACAATTCTTTGATGTCGAAGGCGAAACGGTGCATCTGACTGCTGAACAGCAGCATGTGATTGATCGCTGGGACGCCCTGTCTGACCGGGAGAAGCAGGCCATGAGCGAGATGCTGGATATCATCCTGGAGAACCGCAGGCAGCACAACTCCTGACGGGCAGAACTCTATATATGAAAAAATAAGGCGGATACGAACAGCTAGCTGCTGCATAGTATCCGCCTGTTTTCTTTGTCCTTAAGCCAGCTTGTGGCTTACGTTCAGAGCGGCGCTCCGGAGAATTTCATCGGCTTTGTAGCTGGTATTCAGCCAGTCCCGAACTGCCTCACGAGGAAGGATGACGGGCATGCGGTTGTGTATAAACCGAATGCTCTCTGCTGGTTCGCGGGTCAAAATGGAAAATACCGGCCTGTCATGCTCAAAGCGATAGATTCCGGCCATGTAGATGACATTCTTCTGATCGATGCCAATCGCATACTTTGGCTTGCCTTTCTTATTTCTGTTCCATTCGAAATACCAACTGGCAGGGATGATGCAACGTCTGTGAAGCATACCGTCCATGAAGGTCGGTTTCTGAGCAGCTGTTTCGCTCCGGGCATTGATCAGTCTGTTTCCATCGGCTGTGCTGTATCCCCATTCCATTGCAAAAGGCATGATCTTTTGCGTCTTGCTGGTGGCGATCACAGGCACCGCTTCGCTTGGAAAGATCTCGCCGGACGTTTTGACGGCACCATCGCTGTTATACTTGCGATTGATTGAGTCGATAATCTGCCTGAGTTCTTCAGCCTGATCGTCTTCGGCAATATAGTATCTTCCACACATGATGATTCCTCCGGTCATACCGCTTGCTTTTCGGCTGTATTTCTGCTGTCCAGAAGACACCGGTTGCCCGAAAGGGGATCGCATTCCCACAGGGAACATGGCAGGCGTTCAACGGTCATTAAGTAACGCGCCCCTTCCAGCGCAGAAAATTTATACTCGTATACCTCGCCGTAGTCCTGCACTCTTACGACATAATAATGGGTATCCATACGCATGCTCCTTCGCAGTTGTTATTCGCCATCGTCAACAGAGCATCTGACTACACGGCTAATGCTGCTTTTCAGTCCGCTGGCATCCAGAATGCCCGAAAAGGATACGCCCAGAACGTCCGTCTTCGTTTTTTGAAGGTTGCAGTCCAGACAGATGACGCCTCCATCGGCCGTCTCTATCCGAATGCGCTGCACATTCTCGCTATCGGCAGCATTCATGTGGATGCGCCGCTTCAGCCGCAGCGTGCGCCCCTTGGGGCTATGTACAGAAACGAGCTTTCCTTCTTTCTGCAGCGCCCGAACGTGCCGCGCCACCGAAGAGGGCGACTGAAGGCCGACAGCAGCGGCAATTTCCCGGTAGCTCGGAGGACAGCCATCCGTATCGCAACGATCAGAGATATATTGAAGAATGCGATCACGCATTTCATGCTGCCCCATGTGTCTCATCCTTCCATTCCATAAACCAGCGTCCCAGATTCGCGCTGCCGTAGTCGCAGTTGTGTTCAAAGAAGATGTGCCTGATTTTTCCTTTGATTTCCAGCGTATACTTATCCCCCTGGCCTCCTGCCTTCAGCGCCGGAGCCGGCACACAGTGCAGAACCCGGTCGATTGTATATGTGCGTCCATCTGTCCAGACAAAGGATCTGGGAAGCATCATCCCTTCTTCGGTAAATTCCACGTTGACCCGCAGATACAGTTTCATCCAGCGCTCTTCTTTATTCGGCATGGCCATCATCTCCCCAAAGAGTATAAGAAATAAACCGACGCATTTATGGTCGGAGAATGCACTCGGATGATTATTTGCCGGTTCTCTTTTCGTGGCGGATTTCTTCCAGCATTTCCAGTTCAACGTCGTTTGCGTACTGGTCCGGATCGACAACCCCCAGCACCCGGCCTACGCAGCGAACGTCATCCCCATCGGAAAAGTGAAGCACCGGGTATTCCGGATTGTGGGAATGCAGTCCATCCGGCTGATACTCCTTCACAAAGCCGTCGCCATTGACGATGAAGATGCCGATTTCACCCGGCTCGATGGTTTCGGTATGCTCAATGAACAGATCGTCTCCATCGTGAAACGTGGGCTCCATGCTGTTGCCGGTAACGGTGATGATTTCGTCCGCCCTGCAGGAGTTGCGGTCGGAGCGAACATACACATAATGACCGTACCGGCTTTCTTCCAGGGGATTGCCGGTACCGGCGGCGGTCAGCTGCGCATTTTTGAACGTGCGCTCAAAGCCGCGTTCACAGCGTTTGCGCAGTTCGCGTGCCGCCTGATCCAGCATGTTTCCAATGATGGCGTCGACGAGTTCCTGATTGTCGGAGTTCAGCATGCGATAGTAGCTTATATGCCTCTGTTCCGGGACAGTCAGTTCACCCGGCCTGCCGGGGATGCCGAAGAAAGCGGATATCGAGATGTCCAGCGCCTGGCACAGTGCGGGAATGATGTTGATGTCGGGCCTGGATCTGCCGGCCTCCCAGTTGCTTACAAGATTCCTGGAAAGGCCGAGCGCCTCGGTAAGCTGGGTCTGGCTGATGCCGCGATACTGCCGCCAGGTGCGGATGACCTCTCCATACATCTCCTTGTTGAGCGCATGGAGTTTCTCTTTCTTATGACCGGCAAGACTGACGATATTGTCTTCCCGGTTCGCATCCTTCGTCGGCTTCATAGCACAACCTCCCAATCATGGTCTCGCCTGTAGTGTATCACACAATTTATGGGATGTAAATGCCTAAAATCATGTCGAGATTATATTTTACCTGTCGTTCGAGATGTTCGGCACGATATATCGCATGTAAAATTTCTAAATACCGGCACATCTGTTCTCTGCGTCTTGTTTGCAAGCCCATAATTTGTGTGATACAATCCTGCTTGCCGATACGGCCCCCGTAGAGAAAAGGCAAGCAAGGTGAGATGGAATGCCCAGGAACATCATTCTTCACAGCGACCTGAATTGCTTTTATGCATCGGTCGAGATCAACGAGAACCCGCGCCTGAGAGATAAAGCCATAGCGGTGTGCGGGAGCACGGAAAACCGGCACGGAATTGTTCTGACGGCATCCTATCCCGCCAAGCGGCGCGGAGTCAAGACGGGTATGGCAAATTGGGAGGCGCGGCAAGCCTGCCCCGAGCTGATCTGTGTTGATCCGCACTATGAGCTTTACCTGAAATACTCGCGGCTGGTGCGCAGGATCTATGCCCGTTACTCCGATACCATCGAGCCCTTCGGAATGGATGAAAATTGGATCTCGATACCGTATTGCAGGAGCGTGGCGGAAACCGGGCTTGAAGTCGCTGAAGAAATCCGCCGCACTGTCCGTGAGGAAATCGGTCTGACCGTCTCCATCGGTGTTTCTTTTTCGAAGATCTATGCCAAGCTGGGCAGCGACATGAAGAAACCTGATGCTGTGACCGTTATCGATGAGAACAACTACCGGGAAAAAGTATGGCCGTTGCCCGTGTTCGATCTGCTGTATGTCGGTCCCCAGACGACAAAGAAGCTGCGCGGCATGAACGTAACGACCATCGGTGATCTCGCCAATTTCGATCCCATTCTGCTTCAGCCGAAATTCGGTGTGAACGGCATCAAGCTGTGGCGTTTTGCCAACGGCACAGACCATGCCACCGTGAAACCCTCAGATTATGTTGACCCAATCAAATCTGTCGGTCACGGTGCCACGAGTGTAGTTGATCTGGAAACCAACTATGATGTCTGGCTTGCGCTGCTGGATCTGGCGCAGGATGTCGGGCATCGC
The DNA here is from genome assembly GCA_900540045.1 of uncultured Eubacteriales bacterium. Taxonomy (GTDB): domain Bacteria; phylum Bacillota; class Clostridia; order Christensenellales; family Aristaeellaceae; genus Limiplasma; species Limiplasma merdipullorum. Next base: position 8,401 of record UQEF01000089.1, read on the forward strand.
CTCAGAGCAAGTGAACTGGCAGCGAAAGGAGTGCAAATCACAGTGAAAGACAACGAACTCATGTCCCGTCAGTACCAGATGACGCTGGACTTTCCCACACGAAGCCCTCTGGAGTTGGCGCAGGCTGGATTCGCCCTTTTCCAGCAGCGATACCAGTGGTTCAAGCCCGTTCGTGCGATCACGATCCGCGGCATCAATCTGGTATCCGAGCGCCAGCCTCTTCAGCTGGATGTTTTCTGCGATTACCAGCGCCGGGAGCGCAGACGGACTCTTGACGATACCATCGATGATATCAGGCATCGGTATGGTCAGGGTGCCATTTTCTCTGCTTCCCTCATGGGTGATCGCAAGCTGGCACAGGACAAGTGCGACCTTGTCATGATGCCGGGCATGATGTACTCATAAGGACAGGAGGCTGCCTATGGAAAAACAACGGGTACCCTTGAAGAGATCGGCATCTCCGAAATCCGTCTCCGTGATACTCTGCTCCGTGCGACGAACGCTACGGAGCTTTTTGCTGATGCGCAGGTCATGGCGAATGCAGCATGGGCAGATAACTCTGCTCTGACCGAGGAAGCCGGCAAGCGCTATCAGACCACCGCCAGCAAGCTGACGAACCTGAAGAACAAGGCTGTTCTGTTCGGTCAGCAGATCGGTGATGACCTCAATCCCACGATCCAGAATCTGATCAAGGGCGCGGATGAACTACTCGACAGCTTCATGGAGATGGATGAAGCCCAGCGGCTTCAGATCATCAAGTGGGCTGGCATCGCAGCCGCAACCGGTCCTGTCCTTCTGGGCATCAGCAAGGTGTCCAAGGGCATCAGTGTGTTTACCGGAGGCATCGGCAAGTTCGCTACCGCTGTCGGCAAGGCCGGAGGCGGCTTCAAGGGCTTTATATCTGTTTTGGGCAAGTCTCCGTCTGTGTGGTTGGCTGTAGCTGCCGCTGTTGTGGTTGGTACCGTTGCACTTGCAGATTATGTGTCCGGTGCAAAGCAGGCCCGTGAAGCACTTGAAGGTATGGCGGAAACCGCTGAAAACTGGAAGAACACCGCTGCCGAAACCTTCTATGGCAACAGCGAAGGTCTTTCCTTCTTCGGTATGAGCGAAAGCGACTTCACCAATGAAGCGCAGACTGCTGAAGAATGGCTCGCCGGCCTTCTTACTGTCTGGACGGATGGCAAGAAGGAAACCGATGAGATTGTCAGCGAGTGGACTGAATCCTTCAAGACGCTGACAGCCAATACCCGCAATGCGCTGGATGAACTGAAGGCCACCGCAGATGCCAATGGCTATACCGGTGTGTCTGCCCAGCTACAGGCTGACATTGATCAGCTGGACGCCATCGATCAGGAGATCGAACGGCTGCTGAGGAAGCGGCAGAACGGCTACTTCTCCGAAGGTGACCAGATCCGGCTGCAGGAACTGATCGATACCCGTGAGGCGATTGTGGTCAAGTATCATCTGACTCCGGCTGAAACAGACGGCTTCGAAACCATCGCTCAGAAGGTGGAAGCAGAAGTTGCCCGTGCGCATGCCCGCGGTCAGAGCGATGCGGATGTGTCTGTCTATGAGAACGCAATGGTTGCCGCCGCTGAAGGCATGGCTGCCATCAATGCACAGATCGATGCGCAGTATGACAAGGAATACGCTCTGATCATGCTGATCGATGATGCCTCCGAACGTCAGGCGGCTCTGGATGAACTGAACCTCAAGTACAATGAAAACCGCCGTGCCGCCGCGCTGGAATATGCGCAAACGATGGCTTCCATTGTGATGCCCGTCTGGCAGCAGGACGATATCCAGCAGGCGGCAGCGGACATTGACACACTGAACCAGAAGCTGCGCGAATACAGCATGGCCTCTGAAGCTGACAAACCCGGTCTTCTGGCTGATCTCAATGAGATCACAGCGAATATGGACGAGGGCGCGCTGATCGAGTACATCGGACTGCTCACGCAGATCCAGTCCCTTCTGGACAGCGGTCTGACAGAAGCAGAGATCGAAGCCATGTTCCCGGAAATTGATGTGTCCGGGGCTATGGAACAGCTGGCTTCCGTTCAGGATTATCTGGACACCCACCAGCTTGAACTCCCGGGTCTGGCAAGCATGTTCTCTGAAGCGATCCCCGAAGAGGCTCTGAAGATCGCAACTGATCTTGATATGACGGGTGCACAGGCACGATGGGATGAGTTCGCTGCCAACCCCGGCGTGATCACTACCGATGCCATTATTGCATCCTATCAGGAAAACGAGGAAACCCAGAAGATCCAGCCAACCGTTGAAGCCTTCGTCTCCGGCTATACGGAAATCCCCGAAGGCGCGGATGTTGCTCAGCTGACTCCGCAGGGCGTGATTGCCTATGTGGAAAAGTACGCAGAGGTCACTACCGGGGCGGATGTCTCCGGGCTGACGCCTGAGATTGCCGCCTGCTTTGTTGCCGGTTATCAGGAGCTTGCGGAAGGCGCGGATGTGTCTCTCCTCAAACCTAGCGATGTTGTGGCTTATGTCACCAATTACGCAGAAGAACAGGGCGTGGATATTTCCGGTCTTGCACCTGATGGTGTGACAGCCTTTGTCATGGCCTATCAGGAAATCGAAGGCGGTGCGCTGACTACAACGCTGAAGCCTTCTGATGTTGCCGCAATCGTTACCCAGTATCTGCTGGATGAGAACGTGGATCTGAGCAAGGTCACCGATGCACAGGTGGACGCTATGGTTACTGCCTATGCAGAAGCCACCAACTGCGACAAGACCGCGCTGAAGGCTGAGGTCGTTGCCCAGATTACCGAATATGTTCAGGCGGAAGGTCTGAATCCTCCGATCCTGACAACCAAAGTGCAGATCACCGGCTATGAATACCTGACTTATTAGGACTTTCAGGAGAACAGCGGTCTGAGCGTTGAAGTGCCTGTCCGCCTGGGCGAAGTGTCCGATACAGACCTCGCCGCGCTCAGCGCAAACGGCAAAATCAAGGTCTGGCAGGACGGCATTGAAATCCCGGTTACTGCTGTTCCGGAGGGAGCAATCACAGCCGATACCATCGCAACGATGGACGAGGACGGCACGATGCACATCCTGATTTCTCCGCAGGTCACTGGCACGCAGGAAGCCATCGATGCTATTTCTCCTCTGGTGGATGAAGTTGATAAGCTGGGCGTCACCACGGCAGGCATGTGGGCAGGTATTATGCCTGCGACCACAATGGACCTAATCGGTTCTGCGGTCAGCCGAATCAACTCCTATAGACTAATGTCCGTATGACGCTAAAAATGTCGGGTTTACGATAAGTAAGCAACA
>UQEF01000090.1 GCA_900540045.1 uncultured Eubacteriales bacterium
TTCATCAGATAAGCTCCTTTCTCTCGTCGCAATTCAGGCCCACATGGAGCCGGGTAAAGGCATACGCGCCGATAGCGACCGCCACCGACAGGTTGAGCGAGTCGATGCGGTCGCTGTGGGGGATGCGCACCGCCTGCCCCAGGCCGGCAAATTCCGGCGGCAGGCCGCTGCCCTCGTTGCCAAAGACCAGGGCGTAGGGCGTGCGAACGTCACGGCATGCCTCGTCCAGCAGCTTCGACCCGTCCAGCATGAACGGATACAGCGCGTGCGAGGGATGCTCGGCCCGGTAGGCCTCAAAGCTGTCGTACTGCTTGACCCGCAGGGAGAAGATCGCGCCCATGGTGGCCCTCACCACGCGGGGGTCAAACGGGTCCGCCGCCGGACGGATCACCGCCAGATCCAGGATGCCCAGCCCCAGCAGCGTGCGCTGAATGGTGCCCAGGTTGCCCTCGTCCATGGGATGATGCAGCACCACATGCGGCGCCTGCGCTTCCAGGTCGCTCTGCCACTTGTCAAACACCACGGCGGCGAAACAGTTCTGCTTGCCGCTGATGCGCGAAAGCGCCCTGTCGGCGGTTTCCTCGCGCACGCCGTGCTCCCGGCACAGGCGGCGCAGCTTTTCGACGCCCTCACCCTGGGCGCGCTCGCTCAGCAGCAGGCGGCGGGCGCGCTGGGGTGCGTTTTTCATCAGCTCCAGCGCGGGGAACACCCCCGGCGCGTAGCTGTAGGACAAATCGGAACCGTAGGATTTCAGCGGGGGCATGGAGCCTCTCCCTTCCTCATTTGGGCGCGGGCTGCGGCCGGTATTCCTCACGCAGCAGGCTGTAGCGGATTTCATCGGCATACTCGCCGTCCGACAGCATGCGCGCGCGGCGCGCCGTGCCCTCGCAGGTAAAGCCCAGCTTCTTGAACACGCGGCGGCTGCGCTGGTTGGTCAGCTCATGTCCCGCGCTCACCACCGGGCTGTCCAGCTCGTCAAAGGCATAGGCCAGCACGGCCGCGCATGCCTCCACGGCATAGCCCTGATCGCGGTATTGCTCGCCCAGCGTGTAGCCCAGCGCCAGCGCGCCCTCCACCTCCCGGCCGGAATCGGGCGCCAGCGCCACTGCGCCGATCACATGGCCGCTGCGCTTCTCCACGACGGCCCAGGTGCTGCCGCCACGGATGAACCCCTCCACCGTGCGCCGGCTCTCCTCATGGGACTGGCATGGCGGAGCGGAGGCCATCGCGCCCGCCGCCTCGCCCCGTGCGCGGGCGAGCACGTCTACCGCGTCGCTGGGGTCAAAGCCGCGCAGCACCAGCCGCGGGGTCTGCAAGAGCGGCGGCGCGGCGTTCAGGCTGACTTTTCGCTTTCCAAACAGCCTCATGACCCGTCTCCCTCCCCGTCACCGGGGGTGTCGTCCCCGTGCGGCGGATTTTCGCCAAAGCCCGCGCGGTCAATGGCGCTGTCATCCATGCCCATTTGCCGAAGCCGGTCGCGCATCTGCCGCCGGGCGCTGCTCATGCCGTTTTCGCTGGAAACGGTCAGGAAAAAGGAGGCGCACGCGGCGTTCATATACGCTGAAATGGCCACCTGCATGAACTGCGCGGCCACCAGCGCGATCACCACGCCAAAGCTCATCAGAAACATCTGCGCCACGTTGGCCAGCAGCGACCAGCCGATGAAGCTGATGATGAGCGAAAAGTACGCCATCTTCATCTCCTTCATGGCGTGCTTGCTCTGTTCGATGGCCTCCGAGGCGCTGACGGAGGGGTCCTGCGCCATGAAATAGGGTGCCATGCTGTAGCGGATGGCCGCCAGAATGCCCGGTACCACCAGCAAAAGCGACCACAGGAACACGCGCACGCCCATCTGTACGTACAGCCACAGCGCCTTGGGCCATATGCGCATGCGGCCCAGCAGGCCCTCCCGCACGCCGCTTTCCTTGCCGTCGAGCAGCTTGAGGAAATAGCGGTTACAGCCCAGCGCCAGCGCCGGGGACAGCAGCAGCGAAAGGAAATTGACCACAATCAGCCCCGCCCATTCGGCCTGGGACACGGCGGCCAGCTCCTGCCAGAACCGCTCGAACAGGCCGTAGCTGGCATAGAGCACGGGGTCCGGCACCCACAGAGCCTGCAAAACGCTGGAAAGCGTAAGGAAAATGCCGGAAAAGAACGTGACCACCAGCGCGGGCTGCCAGTTGCCGCGCAGCGCCCGGCGCGCTTCCTGCTTAAAATAAAACGATCCCAGAACCATGCGCCGACCCTCCCTTGCACCCGGTCATTCAAACAGGGCGTCCACAAATTCCCGGGCGTTGAAGGACTGCAAATCCTCGATGCCCTCGCCCACGCCCACGTACATCACCGGCACGCCCAGCTCCCTTACGATGGAGAAGGCGATGCCGCCCTTGGCCGTGCCGTCCAGCTTGGTCAGCACGATGCCGTTGATGCCCGCGGCCTCGCGGAAGGCGCGCGCCTGCGCAAGGCCGTTCTGGCCGGTGGTGGCGTCCACCACCAGGAGGCAGCGCATCGTGGCCTCGGGGTATTCGCGGTCGATGACGCGGCGCATCTTTTCCATCTCGTCCATGAGGTTCTTTTTGTTGTGCAGGCGGCCCGCCGTATCGACGATGAGCAGGTCGGCATTGCGGGCCTTGGCGGCCTGAATGCCGTCGAACACCACGCCGGCGGGGTCCGCGCCCTCCTTGTGGCGCACGATGGGGCAGCGCGCGCGGTCGGCCCACACCTGCAGCTGCTCGGCGGCGGCGGCACGGAAGGTGTCGGCCGCGCAGAGGATGATCGTACGGCCAAGGCCCTGAAAGCGCAGGGCGAGCTTGCCGATGGTGGTGGTTTTGCCCACGCCGTTGACGCCCACCATGAGCGTCACCATGGGCCAGTGCAGGGCGGGCTTTTCCACCTCCAGCATCTCCACCAGAATGCCCTTGAGGGCGTCCCTGGCCTGCGGCGCGTAGCGCAGGTGCTCCGCCCTGACGCGCTCGCGCAGGCGTTCGATGGCCTCGGTGGCGCAGGTCGCGCCCATATCGCTGAGAATCAGCGCGTCCAGCAGATCGTCGTAGAAATCCTCGTCAATGGGGCGGTCGTCCTGAACGGCGGCCTCCATCGCCACGGACATATGCTCGCGGCTTTTGAACAGCCCTTCCCTCAGGCGGGAAAACAGGCTCTTTTTTTCGGTCATGGCAAAGCGCCTCCCTTGCTTATTCGTAATCGGTCAGGTTTACGCTGACCATGCTGCTCACGCCCCGCTCCTCCATGGCTACGCCAAAGAGGGTGTCGCAGCGTTCCATGGTGCCCTTGCGGTGGGTGACGACGATGAACTGCGTGTCCTGGCTGAATTCCTTGAGGTAGTCGGCAAAATAGCTGATGTTGGCGTCGTCCAGCGCCGCCTCGATCTCGTCGAGGATGCAAAACGGCGTGGGCTTGAGCTTGAGCATGGCAAAGAGCAGAGCGATGGCCGTCAGCGCGCGCTCGCCGCCCGAAAACAGGCTGAGCAGCTGGCGCTTCTTGCCCGGCGGCTGCACGATGATGTCGATGCCGCACCCCAGCGGATCGGACGGGTCGCTCATGCTGATTTCGCCCCGGCCGCCGCCGAAAAGGCGGGTAAAGGTTTCGGAGAAATACTCCTGCAGCGTGGAGAACTGCCGGACGAACACCGTCTCCATCTGCTCCAGCAGCTGGGCGATCAGCGCGCTCAGGTCCTTCTTGGCGCGTTCGAGGTCCGTGCGCTGCGCGCTCAGATCGGTGAAGCGCTCGTACATCTGCGCATATTCCTCGATGGCGCCCACGTTGACCGAGCCCATCTGGCGCACGCGGTCGCGGATGCGGCGCGCCTCCTCGTCGGCGGCGTTTTCGTCAAAGGGCGCGGATAAGGGTTCGCCGTCCGGGGCGCTTTCCCCTGCCTTGCGCGCGTCATACTCCCTGAGCGCTTCCTCCGCTCCGGCGTAGCTGAGCTCGTAGGTGTTCCACAGCCGGTCGCTGAGCTGGCTCAGATCCGCGCGGATGCGCCCCAGTGCCAGCTCCTGACGGTGCAGGCGCTCCGTTTCATGCGAGGACAGCTGCTGCGCCGCGTCGATGTCGCCCTGCAGGTCCCTAAGGTCGCGCTGCTGCGCGTCGCGGCGCTGCTCCATCTCGGCCACATGCGCGCGCGCGGCCTCCACATCCCCCTCGCGGGCGGCGATGGCGTCCTGCGCCGCGGTTTCATCCTGCCGGGCCGCATCCATCTCCTGTCGGGTGCGCTCGCGCTTCCTGGCGATCGCGTCCAGCTCTCCGCGGCAGCTTTCGCTGTCGCCGGCCAGACGCTTCCGGTCGCGTTGGATGCGGTCCACGTCATGCTCGGCGTTCTGCAGGGTGAGCATGGCGTCGGTCAGCGCCTCCTGCGCGGCCTCGCGCTCGCGCCGGGCCCTGTCCAGCGCGGCGGAAAGCGTCTCGGTGCGGGCGTTCATCTCGTCGGTGTCGCCCTCCTCCTGCGCGCCCTGCTCCTCGATGCGCTGGAGTTCCCGCGCGATCTGCGCAAGGCTTTCGTCCAGCTGGGCGATGGCCGCGCGCATGGTGTCCAGGCGCGTGGTGTGCGCGTCGTAATCCGCCTGGGCCGCCTTGAGGCGCTCGGTATCGCGCGCCACGGCGATCTCCTGCTGGTGCAGCTCGTACTGCGCGCGCTCGCGGCGTTCCTTTTCGCCCGCGCGGCGGCTTTCCATCCGGGCCACCTGCTCCTGGGCGGCCTGCGCCCGCGCGCTCACTTCCTCCAGCTGCGCGGCCAGCTCCTTCATCTCGCGCTCGCGGCCCAGCAGGTTTTGCGCCTTCTGCTGAATGCTGCCGCCGGTCATGCTGCCGCCGGAGTGCATCACGTCGCCCTCCAGCGTCACCAGCCGGAAGGCATGTCCGCCCGCGCGCATGATGGCGATGCCGCTGTCCAGGTCTTTGGCCACCACGGTGCGCCCCAGCAGGCTTTCCACCACGCCGCGGTATATCGGGTCGTAGCCGCACAGCTCGCTGGCCACGCCGATGCAGCCGGGCAAAGAGAGCACCTCGCGTTCGCGCGCGCTGAGGGTGCGCCCCCGCACGGTGCTCAGCGGCAGAAACGTGGCGCGGCCCAGCCGGTTTTTGCGCAGGTAGTCAATCAGGACCTTGGCGTCCTGCTCGGTTTCGGTCACGATGTTCTGCATCGCGCCGCCCAGGGCCATGTCCATGGCGGTTTCGTATTCGCGCGGCACCTGCAAGAGCATCGCCACCACGTCGTGCACGCCCTTGAGGCCGCTGCGCCGCGCATAGGTCAGCGCGTTTCTAACGGCGTACTGATAGCCCTCGTAGCCGTCCTGCAATTCCTTGAGCGTCTTGAGGCGCGTGTCCATGGCGCGCGCGCTCTGCAAATCCTCCTGCGCCTGCTTCTGCTTTGCCAGAATATCGGCCAGCAGCTGCTTTGTGCTCTGCTCGAAGGTCTCCAGCCCTTCCCTGAGGCCCGTGAGCCGGTCCTGCTCCCCCTTGAGGTTGGCGACGGCCTGCTCAAGCGCGGCGGAGAGCTCCTGCTCCTTTTGCTCCTCCTCGGCCAGCTGGGCGGTGATCTCGGCGCGGCGGGTGTTCATCTGCTGCTGCATGGCGCTCTGGCGCGCCTGCGAGGCGCGCACGTTCTGCATGCGGCTCAGGCGCTCCATGATCTGCGCCTTGTGCGCGCTGAGCTCGTCCTCCAGCTTCTGCGCGCTTTCGGTCGCGGCCGCATGGGCCGCCTTGCGCGCGTCCAGCGCCTCGCGCGCCTGCGAGAGCAGCTTTTCGGCCTCGCTGAGGCCCCCGTCGCTCTGGGTCATGGTGGCCTCGATCAGCCTCAGGCGCGCCCGCAGGCTCCCCTCCTCGCCGGAGAGGCGCTCCAGCGCCTCCTCTCCGCTCTTCAGGCGGTTCTCTACGGCGGTCAGCGCCTCCCGCGCCTGGTGCAGCGCCTCGTTTTGTGCCAGCAGCGCCTCGTGCGCCCGGCTCAGTCCACGCTGCAATTCCTCCTGCCGCTGCTCGCCCGCCTCGCGCTTTTCCGTCAGCTCCGCAAGCGTCCGCTCGGCCTCCTTCACCGCGTCGCTCACCTGCAAAAGCGCCTGCTCCGCAACGCTCTCCTTCTCGGTCAGCCGTCCGTGGCGCAGCAAAAACAGGCGCACGTCCAGCTCCTTGAGCGTATCGGTCAGAGTCAGGTATTCACGCGCCGTGTCGGCCTGCTTTTTGAGCGGGGTGAGGTGGCTTTCCAGCTCGTCCAGCACGTCCACCACGCGCACCAGATTCTCGTCCGCGCGCTTGAGGCGGCCCTCGGCCTCCTCCTTGCGCGAGCGGAAGCGGCTGATGCCCGCCGCCTCCTCGAAGATGGCGCGCCGGTCCTCGCTGCGCTGGCTGAGAATATCGTCGATGCGGCCCTGGCCGATGATGGAATAACCCTCCTTGCCCACGCCCGTATCGCGGAACAGGTCCACGATGTCCTTCAGGCGGCAGTTGGACCCGTTCATGAGGTATTCGCTGTCGCCGCTGCGGTAGACGCGGCGGGTGATGCTCACCTCGTCGAAGGGGGCCTGAAGCTGATGGTCGGTATTGTCAAAGACCAGTGTCACTTCGCAGTAGTTGAGGGGCTTTCGCTTTTCGGTGCCGTTGAAGATGACGTCGGCCATGCTGTTGCCGCGCAGCATCTTGGCGCTCTGCTCGCCCAGCACCCAGCGCACCGCGTCGCCAATGTTGCTTTTGCCGCTGCCGTTGGGGCCCACGATGCCCGTTACATTCTGCGGAAAGACGATCTCCGTGCGCTTGGCAAAGGATTTGAATCCGTATATCTCCAGTCTGGTAAGGCGCATCATGCTTCTCCCCGATAGGCTTTGAGCGCCGCCTTGGCGGCGGCCTGCTCGGCGGCCTTCTTGCTGTTGCCCTCGCCCGTGGCCACGGCCCGTCCCTGCACGCTGACCTGCGCGGTAAAGCGCCGGTCGTGATCCGGGCCGCTCTGCGCCACGATCTCATAGGCGGGCAGGTCCAGGCCGTTGGCCTGGGTGTATTCCTGCAGGGCGCTCTTGTCATCCTGGCCGCGCCAGGCGGTCAGGCGTTCCTCTTCCTGAAACAGCACGCGGATCACCCCCCGCGCCGCTTCATAGCCTCCATCCACATAGACCGCCGCCAGCACGGCCTCCATGGCGTCGGCCAGAATGCTGGGCTTCTCGCGGCCGCCGGTCTGCTCCTCGCCATGGCCCATCAGCAGATATCTGCCCAGGTCCAGCGAACGGGCAATCACACTGAGCGTGCGCTCGCACACCAGCGCGGCGCGGCGGGCGGTCAGTTCGCCCTCGTGCAGGTCGGGGTATTTCTGGTACAGCATGTCGCTGACGCAAAACTCCAGCACCGCGTCGCCCAGAAATTCCAGGCGCTGGTTGTCCGGCAGCTTTGTGGAGGGATGCGTCAGCGCCAGGCGCAGGTGGGACGGGTCCCGGAAGGCATAGCCCAGGGCTTGCTGCAAACGCTGCATATTGACGATGCTCCTTTTTTTACGGGATGGCTGCGCCCCCAACGGGTGTGCCGCTGGGGGCGCCTGAATGCCGGGGGCGTTACTGGTGCTTTTCGATGTAGTCCACAACGTCGCCAACGGTCTTGAGGGTCAGGATGACTTCGTCCTCCACCTCGATGCCGAACTCGCTTTCCAGCTCCAGAATCATCACCATCACGTTGGCGCTGTCGGCCTTGAGGTCCTCCACCAGGCGGCTTTCCGGGGTGATGGTGGAAGCGTCCACCTGCAGCTGGGAGGCGATCATGTCGCGCACTTTTTCAAAAACCATGGTTGTTTCCTCCTGTTCGTCCAATCAAAATCATGGCGGGATACGCCTTATCTGGTTCGGGAGCGGCGCTCCCGCGCAGAACGTTACTGGACGGGCTGCTCTCCGCCCTGGGGCAGAAGCGCTTCGATCTTCTCCACCACGCCGCCGCGGATCATCTGCACCGCCTGTCCGATGGCGCAGGCCAGCGCGTGGCCGTTTGAGGAGCCGTGCGCCTTGACCACGCTGCCGCGCACGCCCAGAAGCGGCGCGCCGCCCACTTCGCTGTAGTCCATGGCCTTTTTCACACGGCCAAAGGCGGGCTTGGCCAGGAGCGCGCCCAGCTTGCTGCGGGTATCGCTGAGCAGCTCCTTTTTGATGATGCCCATCAAAGTTCCGGCCACGCCCTCCATGAACTTGAGAATCACGTTGCCCACGAAGCCGTCGCACACGATCACGTCGGCCTGGTCATGGGTGATTTCGCGCGCCTCCACGTTGCCCACGAAGTTGAGGCGCTTATCGGCCGCCAGCAGCGCGTAGGCTTCCTTGGTCAGGGCGCAGCCCTTTTCGGCCTCCGCGCCGTTGTTGACCAGGCCGATGCGCGGGCTCTGGATGCCGCGCATGCCCTGCATGTAGGCGCTGCCCATCATGGCGAACTGGTGCAGGTATTCGGGACGGCAGTCCACATTCGCCCCGCAGTCGATGAGCAGGAAGTAGCCCTTGCCATTGGGCAGCAGCGGCGCAAGGGCCGGGCGGTCGATACCGCGCAGGCGACCCAGGCGGAACATGCCGCCGGAGAGCACCGCGCCCGTCGATCCGGCGGATACGAAGGCGTCCACCTTGCCGTCGCGAAGCTTGAGCATGCCGTCGACGATGGCGCTCTGCTTTTTCTTGCGCACGGCCATGACCGGCGCTTCACAGTTGGTGATGACTTCGGGGCAGTCGGTCAGGACGAGGCGGGCGCGCAGCGCGGGGTCCGCGCCCTGAAAGGCGGCGTCCACCGCAGCCTTCACCTGCTCGATGGGACCGGCCAGCTCGATTTCCAGCCCCTCGTAGCGCTCCAGCGCCTCCCTGGCCCCCTCGGCGGGGGCCTGAGGCGCGTTGTCGCCGCCCATCGCGTCCAGATAAATCTTCATTGCCGATACGCTCCTCTTGTGTTACTCGATCTTGATGCAGTATACGCCGCCGGCGTCCTTGCCCGTGGTGCCGATAATCATCAGGTTGCCGTACACGGCGGGCGATCCCTCAATGGCCAGCGTGCTTTCCTCGCCCTCGCCGCCGGTGAGGGTCAGCGTGTCCAGAACGGAGCCGTCCGTGGCGTCCATGAGGTGGATCTTGCCGTTGCTCTCGGCCTGAATCAGCCAGGCGTCGCCGTCCTCGTTGTAGACGGCCACGGGGCTGGAGAGGGTGGCGCTTTCCAGCGCGGTCTGCCAGACCACCTTGCCGTCGGCCTTGCTCAGCGCGATCACCTTGGCGCCCGCCTCGTCGTTGGTGGCGGTGAAGATGACCAGGTCGCGGATGGCGCCCTGACCCACGACGGGGCTGGCGTATACGCCGATGTCGCGCTTGCTGGCATAGACCAGATCCGGGACCTCGTAGGCCCATTCCTCCGCGCCGGTGAGGGCGTTGAGGCGGCGGATGGTGCACACGCCGTTCTTTCCGCCGTTGACGATGGCGTTGGCGGTGTAGAGCGCCACCACGGAGCCGTCCTCCACGTCCAGCGCGGGGGTGGATTCGATGCTGTCGCCGGTATCCACGGCCCAGACGGGGGTGAGGGTGTTGAGGTCCACGCACTGCAGGATGCCGCCGATATCGCCGTAGTAGACGTAGTTATTGTATACGGCCACGCTGGCGTTGATGTTGGTATCGGTGCGGTCCTGCCCCTTGACCTGGGTCTTGTAGCCCTGGATGGTCTCGGAAAGGGCGATCTCGTTGGCCTGGTAGTTGTAGGTATCCTTGACCGGGCCGAACTCGGCGGTGTAGAGCACGCCGTTCTGGCCGCCGACGATCATGGTGCCGGTGCTGCTGTCAAAGAGGGCCGAGCCAAGGAAACCGCTGTAATTGCTGTTTTTGTCCTTGCCGTCTCCGGCGATGAGGCGCTGCTTCTCGTTGGTGACGAGGTTGAGGATGTGGTAGCCGTTCTTGACCGTCTTGTTGGCCAGGCGGCTGTTGAACTGGCCCACGCCCAAAATGGGGGTGCCGTTGGTGGCCACGGACAGGCCGCCGCGGCTGGGCGCGCCCAGCTCGATGGGATCGCGGGTGGCCTCGCCGGTGAGCAGGTTGTAGAAGTAGACAAATCCGTCCTGCCCGGCCACGATGACCTCCTTGAGGGCGGTGACTTCCTTCATCTCTTCGTTGATGCCCATGCGCTGGCGCAGCTCCGTGGGCCACTTGACGATCACGGGCTGACCCGGAGCCGTCACGCCGTAGACGGTGCTTTCGTTGGTCTTCATGGAACCGACGGGCTGGGTCCATACCTCGCTGAGCTTGGCGGACTGCACATCCACCGTGCCATAGGCCGCGTTCTGGCGCAGCGGACCGCTGCGGAATGTGAGCACGCCCGCCTGCCGCCAGCCCGCGTAATCGCTGCCGCCCACGGTGGTGGTGAAGGCGTTGAGCATGTTGATGGTGCGCTCGCGGGTAAAGGTGTCGATGGTCTTGGTGCCGCTGTAGATCGTGGTCTTCAGGGTCAGCTCCTCAGGCAGGGCCGCGGGCGCCGCCTCCGCGCTCAGATCAGGCAGGGGCGAGGTGGTGGGCACCGGCGTGGGAGAGGGCGTCGGGCTGGGGGTGGGGCTGGGGCTGGGCGTGGGAGAGGGCGACGGGCTGGGCGTGATCTCGTCCAGCGGCTCCTCTTCTTCCTCTTCCTCAACGGGCTCGCTGCCCAGCTGCACATCCACGCTCATGCCGGATGGCGTAAAGTTGAGATCGCCGTCCAGCTGATACTGCGCGTCATACTCGCCGGAATAGGCGGTGGTTACTTCCGCGCCCAGCGTCCAGATGCGCTGATCGCCGGTTTCGGTCACCGTGGCGTCCTCGTTCTGCGGGTCGGTCAGGTACATGCTGACGACGGGGGTGTTATAGCTGTCCACCACGCGCACGGCGGTCACATCGGTGGAGGTGGTGAGCGTAAAGGTCAGGCGCGCCGGCACGCCGGAGATGGACGTGTCGCATGTGAAGCCCTGCATGGGCTCGGCAACCACGCGGGGCGCGGAGATGGTCACCGGGGCGGATACGGGGAAGCCCTCGCTCTCCACGCCGTCCTGCCGGCGGGCATAGGCCGTGAAGCCGCCGCTGTACGCATCCTCGATGGTGCAGGAGGGTTTCCACAGCAGCACGTTGCTGTTGGAGATCACCTCGCCGCTGGCTTCCTTATCGGTGGAATAATTGCCGTCGTAGACGGTGTTGCCCAGATCGTCCACGATGCGCAGGCCCATGACGGACTTGGCGGTCTGTACGGCGAAGATCACCTGCGTGGGCGCGGCGCTGTCCGCCGCGGCAGCGCTGAAGCTCTTGATGGGGTCCTCTTCAGGCACGATCATGTTTTTCACGCTGGTAAAGGCACCCACCAGCGTGGACTTGACCGGCGCGATCGCGCTTCCGATGCCGCCGCCCATGCCTTCCCAGTCGGGCAGGCAGATGCCGGCCAGCAGGGCGCCGACCACCAGCAGGGCGATCACGATGGGCAGCAGCACGCCGCCGCGGCGGCGCTCCGGCTCCTGGGACGCGTAGTCCTCGTCTTCTTCAAAATCATAGCGGGGCCTGTCCACCGACGCGGTGGGGCGGCGGAACGGCTCGTCCGCGGGACGGGCGGGCTGCTGGCGCGGGCCGGCCTGGCGGCGCGGCATGGCGCCGCCTTCCATTTCCGTCTGAGCAATGCGCTGTCCGACCG
>UQEF01000091.1 GCA_900540045.1 uncultured Eubacteriales bacterium
TAAAGATGGTAAATTGAAACGAAGGAGAAGGGAAAATATGGACGTACCTGGCGTGCGTCAACGCCGCCGCGTTTCTCGCCTTTGCCGCCGACAAGGCCAGGGCGGCGCTGGGCCGTTTTCGCATCCGGGAGACGGCGCTGCTGGGCCTGGCGCTGGCGGGCGGCGCGCTGGGCGCCCTGGCGGCCATGCACCTGTGCCGCCACAAGATCCGCACGCCGCGCTTCGCGTGGGGCGTGCCGGTGCTGCTGGCGGTGCAGTGCGCGCTGCTTGCATGGGGGAGCGCGATGGGGTGAGGCGGCAGGACGCCGCAGAAAAACGAAAAGTTGGAGCTTTGGTATATATGACAGAAAAATTCGATGTCGTCATCAAAATCCCTGATGGATTGACAGCCCGCGTGCCCCGCGAGCGTCGTACATTATTTTCGTGTGCCGGAAAAAAGAGGCAGGCCCTGCGCCCGCCCGTTCATTGTATGGATGACGGTTTTCCGCAAAACAGGGAAACAAAGGAGGCATTGAACGATGAAAAGACGAATCTGCGCGCTTTTGGCGGCGCTGCTGCTCTTTGGCGCGGCGGCGTCGGCGGCCCCGGCCCCTCTGCCGGAGGGCATGGCGTATCTGGCCGCGTGCCGGGTGGAGGGGGAAACCACCGGGGGCGTGACGTTTGCCGTGACGCAGGCGGCGTATGACGGGGCGTCTCTCACCCTCGAGGTGCTTCTGACGCCCAACGACGGGAACACGGCCCTCATGGACAACCAGGTGGAGGTGCCCCCGGAGGACAGCTGGTTCCTCCGGGAAAAGGAGAAGGCGGCCGCGCTGGGCGACAGGGTGCTGGGCGTGGTGTGCGACATCGGCGGCCTCACGGACGAAAAGGGCAACAACCTCGCCCTGGAATACCGGTGCACGCCCGCGCGCAGGGGCCGGACCATGACGTATACCTTCGAGGTCCCCCTCAAGAACGCGCCCGAATCGGCGCAGGTGGAGCTGTATTTCGGCGTCAACGAGGACCTGGGCTTCCGCTTTGAGCAGGACGCGTGCCTGCTGCTGCGCGTGCCGCTCCCCGCCCTCGTCCCCCTGACGGCAGCCTGACGCAAAAACCCCCGCCTCCCGGCGCATCTGCGCGCCGGGAGGCGGGGGTGTTTCGTACGGAAGGGTTTACCGCTGCCCGTAATAGGCGTTGGGGCCGTGCTTGCGCTGGAAGTGCTTCTCCAGCACATGCGCGGGCGCGGGGGCGGCGTCGGGGTCGATCTGCACGGTATAGAGGGCCATGCGGGCGACCTCCTCCAGCACCACGGCATGGTACACGGCCTGCGCCGCGTCCTTGCCCCAGGCAAAGGGGCCGTGGTTGCGGCAGATCACGCCGGGCACATGCACGGGGTTGATGTTTCGGGTCTGGAAGGTTTCCACGATCACCACGCCGGTGTTGTGCTCGTAGCCCGCATTGACCTCCTCGGGGGTCAGGCTGCGCGCGCAGGGCACGGGGCCGTGGAAGTAGTCGGCGTGGGTGGTGCCGTAGCAGGGGATGTCGCGCCCGGCCTGTGCCCAGCCCACCGCGTGCGGGCTGTGGGTGTGCACGATGCCGCCCAGCTCGGGAAACGCCTTGTAGAGCACCAGATGGGTCTTGGTGTCGGAGGAGGGGTTGAGGTTTCCTTCGACCACCTTGCCGTCCAGGGAGATCACGACCAGCTTGCCGGGGGTCAGGTCCTCATAGGACACGCCGGAGGGCTTGATGACGATCAGCCCCTTTTCCCGGTCGATGCCGGACACATTGCCCCACGTATAGGTGACAAGGCCGCGGCGGGGCAGTTCCATGTTGGCCTCATAGACGGCCTGTTTGAGAAATTCCAGCATAAAAGCCTCCTGCGATGATTGTCCGGGCGGGCCGGCGGGGGGAAGGGCCCCGCCGGCCTCGCCCGGACGTGTAAAATGGGGCCGGAACCGTTATTTCAGCTTCCACGCGAGGTCGGAGAGGAACAGGTCATGCTCCAGCCCCTCCACGGTGGTGTCCCTGGTGATGTGCACAAACTCGATGTCCATCATGCGGGCCCAGTCGCGCATCTGCCCGGCGGTCACATCGTAGCTGAGCACCGTGTGGTGCGCGCCGCCGGCGGTGATCCAGCAGGTCAGGCCGGTGGTGAGGTCGGGCATGGCGCGCCACATCACGCGGGCCACGGGCAGGTTGGGCATGTCCATGATGGGCTTGACGCACTCGATGTCCTGGCAGATCAGGCGCAGGCGGCCGCCCATGTCGATGAGGCTGACGACGATGGCCTTGCCCGCGTGCCCCTCAAAGACCAGACGGGCGGGCGGCTCGCGGTCGCCGATGCCCAGCGGATGCACCTCGATGCGGGGCTTTTCCGCCGCCACCGAGGGGCAGACCTCCAGCATGTGCGCGCCCAGGCTGTACTCCTGACCCTCGACCAGATGGTAGGTGTAGTCCTCCATGAAGGCGGTGCCGCCGGTCTGGCCCTCGCTCATGGCCTTGAGGATGGCGGTCATAGCGGCCACCTTCCAGTCGCCCTCGCCGCCGTAGCCGTAGCCCAGCGCCATCAGGTGCTGGCTGGCCAGACCCGGCAGCTGCTTCATGCCGTAGAGGTCCTGGAAGGTGTTGGAGAAGGCCTTGCAGCCCTCCTTGTCCAGCATCTTCTTCATGGCGATCTCCTCGCGCGCCTGATAGCGCACGGTTTCGAGGTCGTCGGTCGCAAAGTCGTAGGTGGCGCGGTAGAGGTTCATCAATTCGTCGATCTCCACGTCGGTGACGGCGTTCATGGCCTCCACCAGCGTGCCCACGGGCCAGGTGTTGACCTGCCAGCCCAGCTTGGCCTGCACCTCGACCTTGTCGCCCTCGGTCACGGCTACCTCGCGCATGTTGTCGCCAAAGCGCATCACCTTGAGCTGCTTGGAGAACGCCACGCCCACCGCGGCGCGCATCCAGTCGCCCAGCTGACGAAGGACCTTCTCATCCTGCCAGTAGCCCGCGATCACCTTGCGCGGCATGCGCAGGCGGGCGGCGATGAACCCGTGCTCGCGGTCGCCGTGGGCGGCCTGGTTGAGGTTCATGAAGTCCATGTCGATCTCCTCGTTGGGGATCTCGCGGTTGTACTGGGTGGCGAAGTGGCAGTAGGGCTTTTGCAGGTCCACAAAGCCGTTGATCCACATCTTGGAGGGGCTGAAGGTGTGGCACCAGGTGATGATGCCCGCGCAGGCCGGCTGATAGTTGGCCTCGCGCACCACGTCGGAGATCTCCTTCTGCGTCTTGGCGGTCACCTTGTAGACCACCTTGCAGGGGAGCTTTCCGGACGCGTTCATCCAGTCGGCCATCTCGGCGGCGCGGCGGGCGACGGTTTCCAGCACTTCGGGGCCATAGAGGAACTGGCTGCCGACCACAAACCAGAATTCATACTGCTTCATGCTCATGGGGTTGTCCTTCCTTTCGGTATGCGGGGAACGCGGCCCCCGCTTATTTCAGATGGGATACGGCGGCGCGCTCGGCCTCCAGCGCCTGCGTGAAGCGGCGCGTGTAGGCCTCGAAGCCCTCGTGGTCCGCCGGATCGGGATCGAGGGTGATGCCGCTCGCGCCCGCGAACACCTTGTCTTTGAGGTAGGCTTCCAGCGTTTCGCCGGCCTCGCGGCGCACGCGGTAGGCCGCCAAAAGCGCCATGCCCCAGGGGCCGCCCTCGCCCGCAGTGGCCATCACCGAGACGGGCACGTTCAGCGCCCCGGCCAAAAGCTGCTGCGCGGTGCCGGGCGTCTTGAAGAAGCCGCCGTGGCCCAGCAGCGCGTCCATGCGCACATGCTCGTCCGCCAGAATGTCCATGCCGATCTTCAGCGTCACGATCGCGCCGTAGACCAGCGAGCGCGCCAGATTGGCAAAGGAGAGGGCCGTGCCGGGCATGCGCACCATCATGGGCCGCCCCTCCTCCAGCCCCGTCACGGGCTCGCCGGAGAGGTACCCCACGTTGATCAGCCCGCCGCAGTCCTTCTGGCCCAGCATGGCGGTTTCAAACAGCGTGGTGTACACGTCGCCCTTGTTCATCGAAAGCCCCGCCGCCTGCGCAAAGCCGTAGAGCGCATCGGCCCAGGCGTTGATGTCGCTGGTGCAGTTGTTGCAGTGCACCATGGCCACGGGCCGCCCGGTGGGGGTGGTGACCATGTCGATTTCGGGATAGACCTTGCTCAGCGGCTTTTCCAGCACCACCATGGCAAAGACCGACGTGCCCGCCGATACGTTGCCCGTGCGCTCGGCCACGCTGTTGGTGGCGGCCATGCCGGTGCCCGCGTCGCCTTCCGGCGGGCACAGCGGCGCGCCCGCTTCCAGCGCGCCCGTGGGGTCCAGCAGCCGCGCGCCCGCCTCGGTCAGGCGCCCCGCGTCCTCGCCGGCGCCCAGCACCTCGGGCAAAATATCGCGCAGCTTCCACGGATAGCCCTTCGCCGCGGTCTTCGCGTCAAACGCCGCGAGCATCCCCGCGTCATAGTCGCCGGTCTCGCTGTCGATGGGGAACATGCCCGACGCGTCGCCCACGCCCAGCGCCTTCACGCCCGTCAGCTTCCAGTGCACATAGCCTGCCAGCGTGGTCAGGAAGGCGATGTCCCTCACGTGCTCCTCGCCGCTTAAAATGGCCTGATACAGGTGCGCGATGCTCCAGCGCTGGGGAATGTTGAAGGAAAACAGCGCCGTCAGCTCCTCCGCGGCCTTGGCGGTCATGGTGTTGCGCCAGGTGCGGAAGGGGGCCAGCTGGTTGCCCGCCGCGTCAAAGGGCAGGTAGCCGTGCATCATGGCCGAGACGCCCACGGCCTCCAGCCGCGCGAGGGGCTCGCCGCAGGCTTCCAGCGTGTTTTTGGCCAGGTCCGCGTATGCGTCCTGGATGCCCGCCCACACGTCGTCCAGATGATAGGTCCACACCCCGTCTTCCAGACGGTTTTCCCAGTCGTGCGCGCCCATGGCCACGGGCGCGTGATCCGGTCCGATCAGCACCGCCTTGATGCGCGTGGAGCCCAGCTCGATGCCCAGCGCGCAGCGTCCCTCGCGGACCCACGCGGCCTGCTCCTGCATTTGCATATTCTGTTCCCTCCTTGAAAGATGGTTATCCCATGTGATATTCGATGGACGGCCCCGCGGTTCCTCTTTCACAGACAGATCCCCTGCGGGACCTGCCCGCAGGGGCATGAGGGGGCCGGGGATCAGCTGCGGCGCGCCTTGACCTTGGCGAAGATCGCCTGCAGCACGATGAAGAAGCACAGCAGCAGCGCCGTGACCACGTTGGGCCAGGAGGAGCTGAGCTTGCCGTTGGTTTTGACCAGCGAGGAGATGGTGCCGTTGATGAGCACCCCGAAGAAGGAGCCGAACACGTTGCCCACGCCGCCGGTGAGGAGCGTGCCGCCGATGACGGCGGAGGAGATGGCGTCCATCTCCAGACCCAGGGCCTGGCGGGTGGTGCCGCACATGGTGTTGAGCACATAGCAGATGGCGCCGATGGAGGTGAGCACCGAGCAGAAGATGTGGGCGTTGAAGCGGGTGCGGCGCACGTCCAGGCCCATGAGGGCGGCGCTCTGCTGGTTGCCGCCCACGGCGTAGAGGCTGCGGCCGAAGCGCGTGTAGCGCAGGATGAAGAAGGTGGCGACGAGCACCAGCAGGGCGATGATCACGTAGATGCTGACGTTGGGCACCATGAGCTTGCCCTTTTTGTTCAGGTACGCGCCGATCTCAAAGGGCATGTTGAATTTCATCATGGACAGCTCCGTCATCAGGGAGCTGGAGGTGATGGATACCTGCTGGGTGGAGATCACGGCCGTCATGCCGCGGGCGAAGAACATGCCCGCCATGGTCACGATGAAGGGCTGGATGCCAAGGTACCCCACGCAATAGCCTTGAATGATGCCGAACACCACGCCGATGACCAGCATCAGCGGGATGAGCAGCTGGGCGGGCAGGCCCCAGGACTCCACGCCCACGGCCAGGAACATGCACTCCATGGCGATCACCGCGCCCACGGAGATGTCGATGCCGCCGGTGATCATCACGGCGGTCATGCCGCAGGTCACGCAGATGAGGCCGGCGTTGTTCTTGAGAATGTCCAGGAAGGTTTGCAGCTTGGTAAAGCCCTTGTCCGCGTAGGCGATGCAGCCCGCGGCGTACATCACCACAAACAGGCCGATGGTCAGCAGCAGCAGAATGGTGTTGCTGTTCATGCTCTTCTTTTCTTTGACAGCAGGTTTGGCGTGAATCATGCCTGCGCCTCCCTTCCGGCGTTCATCATGGCGTTCTTGACGGCGGCGCGCTTGGCGAAGTAGGCCTTGACCGCCGGCGACTGGATGGTGACGATCAGAATCACGATGACGGCCTTGAACACCGGGGCCTGCGCCGAGGACACGCCCAGCGCGTAGAGCGTGGTGGTGATGGCCTGAATGGTGTAGGCGCCGATGATGGAGCCGGACAGGCGGAACTTGCCGCCGCCCAGGCTGTTGCCGCCCAGGGCCACGGCCAGGATGGCGTCCATTTCAAGGTTGAGGCCGATGTTGTTGGTATCGGCGGAGTAGATGCGGCTGGTGGCCGTGATGCCCGCGATGCCCGCGAACAGGCCGCACACCACGTAGCAGATGAAGATGATCGCCGCCGACTTGTAGCCGGAGATGCGGGCGGCTTCCTTGTTGATGCCCACGGCCTGCACATAGGTGCCCAAAGCGGTGAACTTGAGGACCAGCGCCGTGACCGCGATGCACAGCACCGTGATCAGGATGGGCGTGGGGAAGATCCAGCAGTAGCCGCCGAAGAACTTGAAGCTCTCGACGTTGATGTAGACGATGTTGCTGTTGCAAAGCAGCAGGCCGATGGCGCGTCCGGCGGAGTAGAGGATCAGCGTGGCCACCATGGGCTGGATCTTGAGCCCGGCCACCAGAAAGCCGTTGAAGGCGCCGCACAGGCAGGCCACCAGAATGCCGGCCACAACGCCCAGCCACAGGGGGATGGCGTACTCGCTGACGTTGACGTTGCCAAAGCCGGCCAGCAGCACGCAGCACACGCCGCCCGCCAGCGACATCACCGAGCCCACGGAGATGTCCGTGCCGGCGGAGGAGGAGACGACCAGCGTCATGCCCAGGGCGAGGATGGCGGCCTCGCTGCCGCGGTTGAGGATGTCGATCAGGCGGCCGTAGAGGATGCCGTTGTTGATGGAGATGCTGAAGAAGTTAAAGGCCGGGTTGCCGTTGGCCACGTCGTAGATGATGTTGACCAGCATGACCAGCACCATGGAAAACAGGGGCAGGAACAGCTGGTTTTTGGTTACCTTTTTCACAAATGTCATCGTAGCCTCACCCCTCCGCTATGGTCTTCATGACCTTTTCCTGGGTCATCTCGCCGCTGAGCTCGCCCACCTTGGCGCCGTCGCGCAGAACCGCCAGACGGTTGCAGGTGCGCAGCATCTCCTCGATCTCGGAGGAGATGAACAGCACGCCCTTGCCCTCCTGCGCCAGCTGGATGACCAGCTTCTGGATCTCGGTCTTGGTGCCGATGTCGATGCCGCGCGTGGGTTCGTCCAGAATCAGGAAGTCGGGATCGGTGGCCAGCCACCGGGCGATGATGACCTTCTGCTGGTTGCCGCCGGAGAGCTGCTTGACCGGCGTTTCGCGGCTGGCGCACTTGATTTGGAGCAGGTCGATGAATTTGTCCGCGATTTCCTCCTGCTCCTTCATGGGGATCAGATCCACGATGCCGCGCTTGGCCTGCATGGCCAGAATAATGTTCTCACGCACGCTCAGGTCCCCGATGATACCCTCGGCCTTGCGGTCGTCGGGCAGCATGCCCATGCCCAGGTGCATGGCGTCGATGGGGTGACGGATCTTGACCTCCTGGCCCTTGACCTTGAGGGTGCCGGTCTGGGCGCGGTCCGCGCCGTAGATGGCGCGCGCCAGCTCGCTTCGGCCGGAGCCCAAAAGGCCGGTCAGGCCGATGACCTCGCCGCGGCGGAGCTTGAGGTCAAAGGGCTTGATCTTGCCGGCGTGGCTGAGGCCCTCGGCGTCGATGAGCTCCTCGCTGGAGGCGGTCAGGCCGCCCTCGGGCTTGATGGAGGCCAGGTCGTCGAAGTCCTTGCCCATCATGGCGGCGATGAGCTTGACGCGGGGGAGGTCTGCGATGGGATATTCGCCCACCAGCGTGCCGTTGCGAAGCACGGTGATGCGGTCGCACACGGCGTAGACCTGCTCCAGGAAGTGCGTGACGAACACGATGCCCACGCCCTTGTCCCGCAGGCTGCGCATGAGGGTGAAGAGCTTTTCCACCTCCACATCGTCCAGGGAGGAGGTCGGCTCGTCGAGGATGAGCACCTTGCAGTCCATATCCACCGCGCGGGCGATGGCGATCATCTGCTGCATGGCCAGGGAGTATTCCTCCAGATCGCGCGTCACGTCCACGGGCAGGTTGAGCTGCTCCATCAGCTGCCGCGCGCGGGTGATCATGGCCTTGCGGTTGATGGTGTGCATCTTGGTCATGGGCTCGCGGCCGATGAAGAGGTTTTCCGCCACCGAGAGGTTCGGGCAGAGGTTGACCTCCTGATACACGGTGGAAATGCCGCGCTTCTGGGCCTCCAGCGTGGAGTGGTTGCGCACGGGCCCTTCAATGCCCTCCACGCGGATCTCGCCCGCCTCAAAATCGTTCACGCCTGTCAGACACTTGATCAGCGTGGACTTGCCAGCGCCGTTTTCGCCCATCAGCGCGTGGATCTCGCCCTTGCGCAGGGTGAAATCCACATGGTCCAGCGCCTTGACCCCCGGGAAGGTCATGGTGATGCCGCGCATGGTCAGGACGACGTTGTTTTCCATAGGGCCCCACGTCCTTTCTTTTTAATTTAATAATGGAATTGAAGAGATTCATTCAGATCGTTTTCATGCCGTCATGCCGGCCGGAAAACGGCGAGAGGGGGAGAGGCCATGCGGCCGCTCCCCGCAGCGTACGGACAACTCCCTTTTCGGGAGGCTTGGAGGGCCGAAGCCCTCCAAATGAATTCCGAATCCAGCGACCTGTGCGGTGGATTCGGAAGCCTTGCGCAGGCAAGGTTTCCCTGCGGAAAACCCTGGCCGAGAGCGAAGCGAACAAGGGTTTTCCGTTTCGGCGGAAAAGGCCGCGAAGCGGACTTTTTCGACGGACCAGGGAGGGAGAGGCCATGCGGCCTCTCCCCGGTGTTTCAGGTCAGACCCCTGATGCCTCGGTACGGGCGCTTCTTAGTAGGCGCGGCCGTCCAGCACTTCCTGGGTCATGGTGATGCCCAGCTCGGACTCGGTGCCGCCCGCGACGAACACGGAGTCAGGCACGTAGGTCACAGCGGGAACTTCCTCGCCGGCTTCCAGCTTGGCGATCAGCTCGGCCACGCCCTGAGCCTGCAGGGGGTTGCACTCGACGTTGCAGTTGATTTCGCCGTTGAGGGTCAGGGTCAGGCCCTGCTTGGTGGCGTCGAAGGAGATCAGGATCACGTCGCCGCCCACACCGTAGGTGACGCCGGCAGCCTTCATGGCGTCGATGGCGCCGTAGGCTTCGTTATCGTTCTGGCACACGACCACGTTGAACTGGTCGGGGTAGGACTTGAGGTAGCTCTCCATGACCTGCTGGCCGCCGGCCTGGGTGAAGTCGCCGGACTGGCTGTCAAGGATCTTCCATTCGGGATGCTCGGCGGCAACCTGGTTGAAGCCCTCGGTGCGGCCGATGGCGGCGGAGGCGCCCACGGAGCCTTCGATCACCAGGATGTTGGCCTCGGCGCCGTCAAGCTGCTCGGCCAGCCACTCGCCGGCCTGCACGCCCTCGGCAGCGCTGTCGGTGCCGATGAAGCAGGAGTACAGGGAAGGATCGGCGCTCACGGTGCGGTCAGCGATGATGACGGGGATGCCCGCATCCTGGGCCTCCTGCAGCACCACGTCCCAGCCGGCTTCCTGCACGGGGCAGATCACGATGTAGTCCACTTCCTGCTGGATGAAGTTGCGGACGGCTTCCATCTGAGCGGTGTGGTCGTTGTCGGCGTCCACGAAGAGCAGCTCGTAGCCGTTCTCGGCGGTGAAGGTGTTCTGGTAGTCGAGGGTGTTGGCGGCGCGCCAGTCGCTCTCGTGGCCGACCTGGGCGAAACCGATGGTGATGACGTCCTCGGCGGCGGCAACGGAGAACATGCCAAGCGCCAGGATCAGGGCAAGGGAAATCGCAAAGAGCTTTTTCATGATAGACCCTCCATTTATTCGATTGGGCTCTCGCCTCTGTGGATAAAATTACACCATTTTGCACAGGATGAGAATAAAGCGAATTTCCAAATTGGTTGGAAATCGTTCTTTTTCTCTATGCCCAGGCTTTCAAAAAGTTGAATATCATTTCACTCCGGTTGGTTTTCATTTTCCCTCCGATACTCGCTGGGGGTCATGCCCACGGTTTTTTTGAACAGATAGCTGAAATAATGGGGGTCGTTGTACCCTACGGCAAAGGCCACCTGGGAGGACCGCATGCCGCCCAGGCGCAGAAGCTCCTTGGCCTTGCCGATGCGCAGGGCCGTGAGGTATTCGGTGAAGGTATAGCCCGTCTCCTGGGCAAAGACCGTCGAGAGGCGGCTGTTGGACATGCAGGCCGCGCGGGCCACATCCTGGAGCATCAGGTTGGGTTCGGCGAAGTGCTGGGACAGGTAGGCGCGCGCCTTGGCCACGGAGGACCCGCCCCTGGAGGCATGCTGGTCGCGGTAGCACAGGGCGGTGCGCAGCATTTCATAGGCCGCGTCCTCGCCGCCGCCGTCGGACCATTCGCGCTTGAGCTCCCGGGCGGGGTCGCCGCCGGCCTCGCGGATGATGCGGCTGGCGGTCATCAGCGCCTCCACATGCAGGTAGTCGGCGGCCACGGCGCTGTGCAGGTCCGCCGCGCCCAGGGAGGCCACATATTCGCCAAAGACCTGGTCCAGCTCGTCCGCGGCGGCGTATTGCAGCCGCTCATGCAGGGGGCGCAGGTCCAGGTCTTTCAGGGCGTCGGGGGTGTCGGCGGCCTCGCGCACGCCCATGATGCGCATGCCCGCGCCCGGCCGCGCGGCCATCAGGTGGCGCGTGTGGCGGGCCGAGCGCATGGAGAGGCGGATATCCGCAAAGCGGCTGACGATCTCGCCGATGGCCAGCAGGATGCCCGTGCAGCCGGAGCGCTCCAG
Source organism: uncultured Eubacteriales bacterium (assembly GCA_900540045.1). Lineage (GTDB taxonomy): Bacteria > Bacillota > Clostridia > Christensenellales > Aristaeellaceae > Limiplasma > Limiplasma merdipullorum. Next base: position 11,150 of record UQEF01000091.1, read on the forward strand.
CTCGTTGAGGGCCGAGCTGGCAAAGGAATAGGCGCGGTCCTCGGTGTCGTCCTCGCTGTCGCCCAGCACCAGCGCGCGGGCGCCCTGCTTGGCGGCGCACACCTGCACGATGCCGCCGCTGCCCTCGGCCAGGGCGTAGAGCGCGGCGCGCGGCACCGAGCGGGACCCGTCCGCGCAGGAAAACGCCATGTCGATCACCGCGTAGCACTTGGCGGCCAGGTTGATGCCCAGCGTTCGCATCTGCTCGATCATGGCGTCGGCGTCGCCGTCCTCCATGGGCTCGTCGGTAAA
>UQEF01000092.1 GCA_900540045.1 uncultured Eubacteriales bacterium
GTGGCGGCCGGCCATCTTGTCGCCCACGCTGATCTTGCGCTTCTGGGCGATGTAGACGCGCACCATCTCGTTGACGCCGGGGGAGAGTTCGTCCTTGTTCTCGCGGGTGAAGATCTTCACGTCCACCACGATGCCGCCCTCGCCGTGGGGCACGCGCAGGGAGGTGTCGCGCACCTCGCGGGCCTTTTCGCCGAAGATGGCGCGAAGCAGGCGCTCCTCGGCGGTGAGGTCGGTTTCGCCCTTGGGCGTCACCTTGCCCACCAGAATGTCGCCGGCGCGCACCTCGGCGCCGATGCGGATGATGCCGTCCTCGTCGAGGTCCTTGACCGCGTCGTCGCCGATGTTGGGGATGTCGCGGGTGATCTCCTCCGGTCCCAGCTTGGTTTCGCGGGCCTCGGACTCAAACTCCTCGATGTGGATGGAGGTGTACACGTCCTCCTTGACCAGCTTTTCGCTGATGAGCACGGCGTCCTCGTAGTTGTAGCCCTCCCAGGTCATGAAGCCGATGAGGACGTTGCGGCCCAGGCCGATCTCGCCCATCTCGGTGGAGGGTCCGTCGGCCAGCAGGTCGCCCTTTTCGATGACCTGCCCGGCCTTGACGCGGGGGCGCTGGTTGATGCAGGTGCCCTGGTTGGAGCGGGCGAACTTGCTGAGCTTGTAGGTGTGGCGCTCGCCGAGGGTATCCTTGACCACGATGCGGTCGCCGGCCACCTTCTCCACCACGCCGTCCTGCTTGGAGAGCACCACCACGCCGGAGTCGTGCGCGGCCTTGTACTCCATGCCGGTGCCCACGATGGGGGCTTCGGGCACGAGCAGCGGCACGGCCTGGCGCTGCATGTTGGAGCCCATCAGGGCGCGGGTGGCGTCGTCGTTTTCCAGGAAGGGAATCATGGCCGTGGCCACGGAGACGATCTGCCGGGGGCTGACGTCGATGAGGTCTACGTTCTCGCGCGGCACGCGGATGATCTCGGCCTTGTCGCGCACGGTGACGTACTCGTTTTGGAAGGAGCCGTCCTCATTGAGGGGCTCGTTGGCCTCGGCGACCTTGTAGAAGTCCTCCTCGTCGGCGGTCATGTAGACGATCTTGTCGGTCACGCAGTGGGTCTGGGGATCGACGGTGCGGTAGGGGGCTTCGATGAAGCCGTATTCGTTGATGCGCGCATAGGTGGCCAGCGAGCCGATCAGGCCGATGTTGGGGCCTTCAGGCGTCTCGATGGGGCAGATGCGGGCGTAGTGGCTGTAGTGCACGTCGCGCACCTCGAAGGAGGCGCGGTCGCGGTTGAGGCCGCCGGGGCCCAGGGCGCTCAGGCGGCGCTTGTGGGTCAGCTCGGCCAGCGGGTTGGGCTGGTCCATGAACTGCGACAGCTGCGAGGACCCGAAGAACTCCTTGATGGCCGCGCTCACCGGGCGGATGTTGATAAGTTCGCCCGGCCGCACCTCGTCGGCGTCCTGAATGGCCATGCGCTCGCGCACCACGCGCTCCAGACGGCTCAGGCCGATGCGGATCTGGTTTTGCAGAAGCTCGCCCACCGAGCGCAGGCGGCGGTTGCCCAGATGGTCGATGTCGTCGGTAAATCCGAGGCCCCAGGGCAGGCCCAGCAGATAGCTGATGGAGGCCACGATGTCCTCGGTGATGATGTGCTTGGGCACCAGATCGTGCGCGCGGGCGCGCACGGTTTCGCGCAGCAGCTTTTCGTCCTCCCCGCAGGCGCCCAGGATCTCCATGAGCACGGGGTAGAGCACGTTTTCCTGCACGCCGGCCTCTTTGGGATCGAAGGGCAGGTACTGGGCGGCGTCCACGAAGTGGTTGCCCACCACGCGGTGCACGCGGCCGCCCTCCAGGCGCACGTCAACGGTGTTGACGCCGGCGTTCTGGATCTCGCGGGCCTTTTCGCGGCTGATGGTCTCGCCGGCGCGGATGAGCACCTCGCCGGTGCGGGGATCGGCGATGTCGGTATCCGCCGCCTGGCCCTGAATGCGGGTGGCCAGGGAGAGCTTTTTGTTGAACTTGTAGCGGCCCACGCGCATGAGGTCATAGCGCTTGGCGTCAAAGAAGAGCGAGTTGAACAGGCTCTGGGCGCTCTCGCGGGTGGGCGGCTCGCCGGGCTTCTGCCGCTTGTAGATCTCGATGAGGCCCTCGTCGCGGCTGTGGGCGTTGTCGCCGCGCTGGAGGGTGGCCATGAGGCGCTCGTCCTCGCCGAGCAGATCGACGATCTCCTGATCGGTGCCGTAGCCCAGCGCGCGCAGGATCAGCGTGATGGGCAGCTTGCGCGCCCGGTCGATGCGCACCCACAAAACGTCGTTGGAGTCCGTCTCGTACTCCAGCCACGCGCCGCGGTTGGGGATGACCGTGGTGGAAAAGAGATGCTTGCCGGCCTTGTCGATCTGATCTTCGTAGTATACGCCGGGGGAGCGCACCAGCTGGCTGACGATGACGCGCTCCGCGCCGTTGATGATAAAGGTGCCATGCTCGGTCATGAGGGGGAAGTCGCCCATGAATACGTCGGATTCCTTGATTTCGCCGGTCTCGCGGTTTTTGAGGCGGACGAACACCTTCAGCGGGGCGGCATAGGTCATGTCGCGCTCCTTGCAGCGCTCCACGCTGTTTTTGGGCTCGTCCAGCGAATAGTCCACAAACTCCAGCGAGAGGTTCTCGGTGTAGTCCACGATGGGACTGACGTCGTCGAGCACCTCGCGCATGTCCACTTCCAGAAAGCGGCGGTAGGAGTTTTTCTGCACTTCAATGAGATCGGGCATGTCCAGGATCTCGTCGATGTGCGAGAAGCTCTGCCGCTTCCTCAGCTTCCCCATTTGAACCTCATGCACCATAAATGCCATCACCCCTTATGTTCCTCGCATGTGTATCCGCTGCGAAAGCCGCGTCCCTTTCCCCTGTTCCCGGTCAAAAAATTTCCTGTTGCATTTTTGCGCCGGGGCATGTACAATACTCAACAACGGACGGGCGCGGCTTCGCACAGTAACGATACTGATGCAAGTTTAAATTATAGCGCCTTTTAGCCCATGTGTCAATACGCATGGGCAAAATTCGTTCCGTTTTTTACTTTTTCATGCGGCCCCGCGGCCGTCAGGAGGCGTGCCAGAGATGATTAAATTCGGCCAGGTACAGGCATACGACAAAACGACCGGAGAAGCCACCATCGTTTACATGCGGCCCGACGCGTGCGCCAAGTGCGGCGCGTGCGGCGGCGGCGGCAAGAGCCGCTCCATCCGCCTGAAGGCCGACTGCGCCGTGGGCGACTGGGTCAAGGTGGAGCTGCCCGACGGGCGGTTCCTGGGGGCCACGGCCCTCGCCTACGCGCTGCCGCTGGCCTGCTTCCTGCTGGGCCTGTTCCTGGGCTACAGCCTGTCGGGCGGGATGGAGCTGTGGGCGCTGCTGGGCAGCGCCATCGGGCTTAGCCTCTCGGCGATCGCGCTGCGGCTCGCGGAGCTTCGCCTGCGCCAGCGCCCGGAATGGACCCCCCGCGTCTGCGCCGTCTACCACGACAAGCCCGACATCGACGATATCGGCTGCGGCGGCGGCAAATAATCCCCTAAACGCCCCTCGCGGCGGCGGCAAATCATCCCCGCCGCCCCCTTTTTTTGTCCCGGCGCGGCGCGGACGGGCGTTTCTGGCCGAAAGATGGCCAGAAACCCCGTTTCGCGCCGTTTTTTCGGTAAACCCGCCCGAAAAAGGCTTCACAAACTCTGTGAAGAAATCCTTTGCATTTTTGCTGTTCAAAATGCCTTTTCTGTGATATACTAACAACGATATAAGGGTTCGTGGGCTTTGGCGGGGACCTCGCGCCCCCTTCATACACCGGTTCCGGCGCGGGCTGCAATGGCGTGGTCCGAAGCGTGTTTTTTGCGTGCGTGCGGAGCCCTTGCCCCGGAAATGATCGGGCGGTCGGCGGCCGGATGGCGCGTCCGCCTCCAGATAGGGACCCCATCACAGGCGCTGTACGACGCGCAAAAGGAGGCTCCAATGGCAGAGAGCGAACACAAAATCCGCATCATCCCGCTGGGCGGTGTGGATGAATTCGGCAAAAACATCACCGTTGTCGAATACGGAGAAGACATGCTGGTGGTGGACTGCGGCTCCATCTTCCCCAAGGAAGACATGCTGGGCGTAGACCTGGTCATCCCGGATGTGACCTACCTCATCAAAAACCGCGAGCGCATCCGGGGCATGCTGCTCACCCACGGGCACGAGGACCACATCGGGGCCACGCCCTATGTGCTGCGGCAGGTGCCCATGGCCCTCTACGGGACCAAGCTGACGCTTGCGCTGGTGGACCTCAAACTCAAGGAGCACCGCATCGCGGGCGTGCCGCTCAACGTGGTGCGTCCGGGCGACGTGATCCGCCTGGGGTGTTTTCAGGTGCGCTTCCTTCACGTCAACCACTCCATCGCGGGGGCGGTGGCGCTGGCGATCACCTGCCCGGCGGGCACGGTGGTGTTCAGCGGCGACTTCAAGGTGGACTATACGCCCATCGACGGGCAGGTGACGGACCTGGCCGGCTTTGCGGAGCTGGGCTCGAAGGGCGTGCTTGCGTTCCTGTGCGAATCGACCAATATCGAGCGCAAGGGCTACACCATGAGCGAAACCAAGATCGGCCAGACGTTCATCGACATGTTCCAGCAGGCCAAGGGCCGGGTGATCGTGGCGATGTTCGCCTCCAACATCCACCGCGTGCAGATGGTGGTGGATTCGGCGGCGATGTTCGGCCGCCGGGTGTGCTTTGTGGGGCGCAGCATGGTCAACGTCACGCGCGTGGCCATGTCCATCGGGGAACTGTCCATCCCCGAGGAAAACCTCATCGACGTCGATGATCTGGAAAACTATGCCGACGAGGAGATTCTCGTCGTCACCACCGGCAGCCAGGGCGAGGCCATGGCGGGCCTGACGCGCATGGCCTACGGCGAGCACCGCAAGCTCCAGATCCGCCCCACGGATATGGTCATTCTCTCGGCCCACCCCATCCCCGGCAATGAAAAGCCCGTGGCGCGGGTCATCAACCAGCTCTACCGCTGCGGGGCCAACGTCATCTACGGCCAGCTGGGCGAGGTGCACGTCTCCGGCCACGCCTGCCAGGAGGAGATCAAGCTCCTGCACGCGCTGGTCAAGCCCAAGTATTTCCTGCCCATCCACGGCGAGTATTCGAAGCTGTGGCAGCACGCGGAGCTGGCCGAGGCGCTGGGCACCCGGTCGGAAAACATCGTCATCCCGGAGATCGGTCAGGTCATCGAGATGAGCCAGGACAGCCTGGCCATCGTGGGCGAGGTGCCCACGGGCGGCGTGCTGGTGGACGGCCTTGGCATCGGCGACGTGGGCAACGTGGTCCTGCGCGACCGCAAGCACCTCAGCCAGGACGGCCTGATTATCGTCGTCATGGCCATCGACCGCGACAGCGGCGCGCTGGTGTCCGGCCCGGATATCATCAGCCGCGGCTTCGTCTACGTGCGCGAGAACGAGGACATCATCGAATGCAGCCGCGAGCTGGCGCGCAACATCGTCCTCAGCTACGGCCAGGTGGACGGCAGCGAGTGGCAGAACATGAAAAACCGCATCAAGGACGAACTGCACCGCTACATCTTCGACAAGATCAAGCGCAACCCCATGATTTTGCCGATCATTATGGAGATTTGACGCTCGCGCGTTCGTTGGAAAAGCTCGCCTTCGGCGAGCTTTTTCGACACGCCGAAGGCGAAGAAAGGATCACACACCATGAATCAGCATCAGGCAGCCATCTGGGGCGCCGGAGGCATCGCGCAGACCCACGCCATGGCCCTGCGGGCCGTCGGCATCCCCATCCGCACGGTCGTGAGCCACAGCGAGGCGGGGGCCAGGGCCTTCGCGCAGCAGTGGGGGATTCCCGAGTGGTCCACGGACCCGGCGGCGCTGCTGGACGCGTCCGTCGGCTCGGTCCACGTCTGCACCCCGCCGGGGCTTCATTATGAAATGGTCAAATTCCTCCTGGAACACGGCCGGCATGTGCTGTGCGAAAAGCCCCTGTGCCTGGACCCGGATCAGGCCGGCGAGCTGGCCCATCTGGCGCGGGAGAAGGGGCTTGCGTGCGCGGTGAACCTGAACGTGCGCTTTCACCCGGCCTGTCAGGAAGCGAAGGCGCGGGTGGCGGACCCGGCGTTCGGGCCGGTGTTTCTGGTCCACGGCGCCTATCTGCAGGAGTTCCACGCCCTCCCCGCCCCCGATGGCTGGCGGTATGACGAGGCCGTGGGCGGGACCATGCGGGCCGTCACCGAGATCGGCACCCACTGGCTGGATCTGGCGGAGTACCTCACGGGCGAGAGGATCACGTCGGTGCAGGCCCTCTTCGGCTGCTTTCAGCCGCAGCGGATGTTGAAGGACGGCATGATGGAGCCGCCCGAAGCGGCGGAGGGCGTCCCCGTCACCGTGCGCTCGGAGGACAGCGCCCTCCTCCACTTCCGCATGGCGGGCGGGGCCATCGGTTCGGCGGTCCTCTCCGAGGTGTCCCACGGCCGCACCAACCGCCTGAGCCTGGAAATCACCGGCAAAAACCGCAGCCTGTGGTGGGACAGCGAGGCCAGCACCGCCCTGCACGAAGCGTCCAAGGGCAGTGGGGTGCAGACCGCCCTCTACCCCTTCGGCTTCAACGGCTTCACCGATACCTTTATCACGCTGGCCGCGCGCTACTATGCCGCCCTGGGCTGGACGTTCCCGGCGCGGCAGGGGGATTTCCCCACCTTTGAGGACGGGGCGCGGCTTGCGTATCTGTGCCGGGCGGTGGAGCGCAGCGCCCGGGAAAACGGGGTCTGGGCGGACGTGTAAGGAGGAGAGGGCATGGACGACATTCAGAAGATCATTGATATTCTGGGCCTGACCCCGCTTTCGCAGGAAGGGGGGCTCTTCCGCTCCAGCTACCGCTCCCCCGCCAAGGCGGACGGACGGGACATGGGCTCGGCCATCTACTTCATGCTCACCGGGCAGGGGTACTCCCACCTGCACCGGCTGTGTACCGACGAGGTGTACCATTTCTACGCGGGCGACCCGGTGGAGCTTTTGGAGCTGCTGCCCGACGGCACCAGCCGGGTGACGGTGCTGGGGAGCGACCTCTGCGCCGGGCAGGAGGTGCAGCATGTGGTCCCCGCCGGCGCGTGGCAGGGCAGCCGCCTCTGCCCCGGCGGACGCTACGGCCTCATGGGCACCACCATGAGCCCCGGCTACGAGGACTCCGACTACGAGCACGCCTCCGATCCGGAAGCGCTGATTGCGCAATACCCCGCCGAGGCGGCGCGCATCCGCCTTCTCACCGGCAAGGTCCGCTACCGCTGACGCGCGGCGGGCCTCCAACCCTCCCCAAAGGGTGCTTGTGTGCGAAGCCTGAACCTTTCTTCCCGCATCCCCCGGATTTTTCAGACATCCCCAAAGCGGGCCGCCCCGGAGAAGCAACCTCCTCTTCCGGCGCGGCCCGCTTTCTTTCTATTCAATTCTGTTTCCCTGCCTTTTCCGCTTCCGTCTCCTGCGTCTGGCCCTCGCGCTCGCGCACGGCGGCCACCACGCGCGCCACGGTCTCCTCCACGCCCAGCCCCTCGGCGTCCACCACCGCGTCCGCCCATTTCAGATAGGCCGGCTGACGGCGCTCGTAGAGGTCGCGCAGCGTCTGCCCCTTCTCCATGGCGATTCCGCGCGTTTTCATGTTCTTGAGGCGGCGCGAGAGCGTCTCCAGCGGGAGCCTGAGGAAAATCACCAGCCCGCCTTCCTTCAGGTGCTCCATGGCCGCGTCCTCCATGGCCACCGATCCGCCCGTGGCGATCACCGCGCCGCGCGCCTCCAGCCCGCACACGCACGCCTCCTCCACGTGCGCAAAGCCCTCCGCGCCCAGTTCGTCCACCATCCGCTGCAGAGGCCGCCCGGCCTTTCGCTGAAGCAGCAGGTCCGTGTCCACAAAATCCATCGTCAGGGCCTTGGCCGCCAGCACGCCCACCGTGCTCTTGCCGCATCCGGGCATGCCGATCAGAATCACATTGCGCATGCGTCCGTCCCCCTTTCGGCTCACCATTGTACCACGGTCCGGCAAAAAACGCCACACGCACATGCCGCGCGCCGGAAACGTCCCGTCCCCGACTTTGCATCTTTTCAAGCCGCCGGTCTGTGTTATAATGGAAGCGGCGCCCCCATATCCGTTTCATGAGGAGGCTTTTTTGCATGAATATTTACCTGCGCAGGGGCCGCGAGCAGCGCGTGCTCGGCGGGCATCCCTGGGTATTCAGAAGCGATATCGAGCGCGAGGACGGCGCGGCGGACGGCCTGCCCGTCCGGGTGCTCACCTCGGCGGGCCGGTTTCTGGCCATGGCGGTGTACAATCCGCGCTCGCAGATCAGCCTGCGCATCCTCTCCCGGCGGGACGAGCCCATCGACGCGGCATTCATCCGCGGGCGGGTCAGGCGCGCGCTGGACTACCGCCGCCGCTTCGCGGACCTGAACAGCTGCCGCCTGATCTTCGCCGAGAGCGACGGCCTGCCCGCGGTGATCGCGGACAAGTTCGGCGACGTGATCGTGCTGCAGATTCTCTGCCTTGGCATGGAGCGGTTCAAGGGGGATATCGTGGACGCGCTGGCGCAGGAGCTTTCGCCGCGCGGCATCTACGAGCGAAACGACGTGCCCGTGCGCGAGCTGGAGGGGCTGAACCAGCAGACGGGCCTGCTCTTTGGCGAGGTGCCGGATCGCGTGGAGATGCAGGAAAACGGCGTGCGCTTTCTGGTGGATGTCAAGGAGGGGCAAAAGACGGGCTTTTTCCTCGACCAGAAGGAAAATCGCGCCGCCATCGCGCCGTTTGTGTCGGGCATGCGGGTGCTCGACTGCTTCACGCACACGGGCAGCTTTGCCCTGCACGCGGCGCACTACGGCGCGGCGGAGGTCACGGGCGTGGACATCAGCGAGCACGCCTGCGCCTGCGCGCTGGAAAACGCGCGCCTCAACGGCGTGGAGGACCGCGTGCGCTTCGAGTGCGCCAACGCCTTCGACTTCCTGCGCGCGCAGCAGACCGCCAAGGCGCAGTACGACGTGGTCATCCTCGACCCGCCGGCCTTCACCAAGACGCGCTCGGCGGTGGAGGGCGCGCTGCGCGGCTACAAGGAAATCAACCTGCGGGGCATGAAGCTCACGCGGGACGGGGGCTTCTTCGTCACCTGCTCGTGCAGCCAGCACGTGACCCCCGACCTGTTCCGCGGGATGCTGATGGATGCGCATAAGGACGCGCATGTGCAGCTTCGGCAGATCGAATGGCGCACGCAGGGGCGCGACCATCCCATTCTGCTCGCCTCGCCGGAGACGCAGTACCTCAAGTGCGGCATTTTTCAGGTGTTCAAATGAGCGCCGCGCGCACCTTTGCGGTGATGGCCCACGTGGACGCGGGCAAGACCACCCTGTGCGAGCAGCTGCTGCTTGCCTCCGGGGCGCTGCGCCGGGCGGGCCGCGTCGATCACGGCGATACCGCGCTGGACGTGGACCCCATCGAGCGCGAGCGGGGCATCACGGTGTTTTCGGGGCAGGCGTGGCTTGCGTGGCAGGGCCGCCGCCTCACCCTCATCGACACGCCGGGCCACGTCGATTTCGCCTCCGAGACGGCGCGGGCGCTGACGGCGGCGGACCTGTGCGTGCTGGTGGTGGACGGGACCGCCCGCGTGGACGCGCACACCGCCTCGCTCTTCGCCCTCGCGGCGGAGCGGGGCCTGCCCACGCTCCTGTTTCTCAACAAAACGGACCTGCCGGGCTTTTCCTTGCCGGACGCGCTTTCCCGCCTCCGGGAGCGCCTCGCCCCGCAGATCGTGCCCATTGTGGACGGCGCGCCGGACATCGACGCCCTGTCCCTCCTGGACGACGGCTTTCTCGAGCGCTGCCTGGAGGGGACCCCCTCCACGGACGACGCGTGGGACACGCTCGCGGCGCTCTTTGCCCGGCGCGGGGCGTTCCCGGTGCTTTCGGGCGCGGCGCTGCGCGGGCAGGGCGTGAGCGAGCTGCTGGACGCGGTCGCGCGCCTGAGCGGCGCCCTGCCGGAGCCGCCCGCGGACGGCGCGCCCGAGGCGCTCGTCTATCAGGTGCGCCGCGACCCGTCGGGCGAGCGCGTGTGCTTTCTCAAGGTGCTTGCGGGCACGCTGCGCCCGCGCGACGCCTTTGACCTCCCCGCCGGCACGGAGAAGATTCACCAGCTGCGCCTCTACCGCGGCGCGGCCTTCACCCCCGCCAATGAGGCGCGCGCGGGCGACGTGGTGGGTGCGACGGGCCTGACCGCGCCCCGCTGCGGCGATATCCTGCGCCCCGACGGCCTCGCGCCCTCGCCCGCGCCGGCCCAGCCCGTGCTGGCCGTGCGCGTGGAGCCGCCGGAGGGCACGCCGCCCACGCGGCTGATGGAATGCCTGCGCCTTCTGGAGGACGAGGACCCCACCCTGTGCGTGGCATGGGACGCGGAGCACGCCTGCGCTACCGTGCGCGTGATGGGCCCGGTGCAGATCGAGGTGCTCGCCCGGCTGCTTCTGGACCGCTTCGGCCTCGCCGCGCGCCTTCTGCCGCCCCACGTGCTCTACCGCGAGACCATCGCCCGGCCCGCCGTGGGCTGCGGCCACTACGAGCCGCTTCGGCACTATGCCGAGGCGCACTTGCTCCTTTCCCCCGGCCCGCGGGGCAGCGGCGTCACCTTCGACTCCCGCTGCCATGTGGACGACCTGCCCGCGCCCTACCAGAGCCTCATCCGCACGCACGTTCTGGAGCGCGAGCACCGCGGCGTGCTGACGGGCGCGCCGCTCAGCGACGTGCGGGTGACGCTGCTCTCCGGCCGCGCGCACCTCAAGCACACCGAGGGCGGCGACTTCCGGCAGGCGGTGTACCGCGCCATCCGGCAGGCGCTGATGAAGGCGGGCTGCGTGCTGCTGGAACCCTTCTACCGCTTTTCCCTCACTGTACCGGCGGAACATGTGGGCCGCGTGATGACCGACCTTGCCGCCATGGGCGCGGACTGCGGCGCGCCCGAAACGCAGGGCGCGTGCGCACGGCTTTCGGGCCGCGGTCCGGTGGCGGCGCTGATGGACTACCCCGCGGCCCTGCGCGCGCTCACCCACGGCGAGGGGGAGATCTCCCTCCTGCCCGACGGCTATGACCCCTGCCGCGACCCCGCGCCCGCCGTCGCGTCCGCCTCCTACGATCCCGGCGCGGACACGGACAACCCCGCGGGCAGCGTGTTCTGCTCGCACGGCGCGGGCTACTTCGTCCCCTGGGACGAGGCCGACGCCCTCATGCACCTGCCCGTGGAGCAGCCCTGACGGGGCCGCGTACCCTCCGGGCACCGCGCACCCCGGCGCACCCCCGCCCCTGCGTGCCACGCATCCCGGTTCCCGCGTGCCGCGCACCTTCCGCGCACCCCGGCACACCTCGGCCCCCGCGCCCC
>UQEF01000093.1 GCA_900540045.1 uncultured Eubacteriales bacterium
TGAAACGGCTCTCAAGCCCTGCGCGCTGGTGGGGGATACGGTGCTGCTGGAGTGCGTAAGCCCCGTAGTGCAGCAGATGGGCACCAGCCGTTACATGGGCCAGATTCAAAAGGCGGTCAGCACCGCGGCGGGACGTGCCCTGACGGTGGAGGTCTACGGCCACGAGGAGCTCAAGGACCGGCTCAAGGCGCTGGAGGCCCGCTCCTCCGGCGATTCGCTGGCGCTGCTCAACCCCAAGTATACCTTTGATACCTTCGTGGTGGGCTCCAGCAACCGGTTTGCGCACGCGGTGTCCCTGGCGGTAGCGGAGGTGCCCGCCAAGGCGTACAACCCGCTGTTCATCTATGGCGGCGTGGGCCTGGGCAAGACGCACCTGATGCACGCCATCGGACATTACGCGCATGAGCTGTATCCCGATATGCGCATATTATACATCACCAGCGAGGACTTTACCAACCAGCTGGTCAGCGCCATGCAGACCAACCAGAACCAGCAGTTCCGCGAACGCTTCCGCAACGTGGACATCCTCATGGTGGACGATATTCAGTTCATCGCGGGCAAGCACGGCACGGAGGAGGAGTTTTTCCATACGTTCAACCACCTGCGCGAGGCCGGCAAGCAGATCGTGATGACCTCCGATAAGCCGCCCAAGGAGATTCAGAAGCTGGAGGAGCGCCTGTGCAGCCGCTTTGAGGGCGGCCTGGTGGCCGATATCCAGCGGCCGGATTTCGAGACGCGCCTGGCCATCCTGCGCAAGAAGGCGGAGTTTGAGCACCTCAACATCAGCGACGACATCCTGGCGCTGATCGCCGAGAAGATCGACACCAACGTGCGCGAGCTGGAGGGCAGCGTGACCCGCCTGACGGCCTATTCCAGCCTGACCCGCCGGCCCATCGACATGCAGCTGGCGCGCGAGGCGCTGCGCGAACTGTTCAAGCACTCCGAAACGCGCGTGATCACCTGCGACAGCATTCAGGACGCCGTGGCCAACTACTACGGCCTGAGCGTGGAGGACCTCAAAAGCCCCAAGCGCAACCACGAGATCACCGTGCCCCGGCAGATCGCCATGTACCTGGCGCGCGAGATGATGGGCCTGAGCCTGACCCGCATCGGCGACGCCTTCGGCGGCCGGCACTACACCACGGTGATGTCTTCCATCAGCAAGGTGGAGGATTCCATCAAGCAGTCGCCCAGCCTGGTGAGCCTTCTGGACGATATCCGCCGCATGATCAAAAACCCCACCTGACAAGGGGCGGGAAAGAAAATTTCGGGAAAACGCTTTGCAAACGCATGGATTCATGCTATAATTGAGCCGCTGTCCAGCTTAGGTTATATGGTTCAGGTTCCTTTCCTTCGAGTTTGTTCGAAAGCACGGAAACCACGCCAGGGACTCAAAGCAGATTCGAGACAGAACAAACCAAAAAGTGGAGGGAATCCAACCATGTTCGAAGACAAGACTTTGGTATGCCGTGACTGTGGCAAGGAATTTGTGTTCAGCGCGTCTGAGCAGCAGTTCTTTGCGGACAAGGGCTTCCAGAACGACCCCACCCGTTGCCATGAGTGCCGCGCCGCTCGCCGCAACCGCGAGAATCCCGGCCGCGCCGAGCGCCAGTACTATGAAGTGATCTGCGATGGCTGCGGCTGCACCACCCAGGTGCCCTTCCAGCCCAAGGGCGACCGCCCCGTGTACTGCCGCGAGTGCTTCGAGCGCAACCGCAACAACCAGTACTGAGATTGAAAAAAGCACCTCCGCTTAGGCAGCGTCCCATAAGGAAGTAAAAAGAATTTTGGTAGGAACCGGCGTGTCAAGTCACGCCGGTTCCGATTCGTTTAAGGACTCCCTTCCAATCTTCAAAGGAATGCGGATTTGCCCCACATAGGTGAAATACAGGTCGATTCGCACCTGCTTCCTTCCGTTCTCCCTTACCGGGCTGTGCACCACGATCTTGCTCACAAGCTCATTGAGGATGGCGGCGTCGAGTTCCGGAATATCCAGGTACTTGTCCACCAGCTTCAGAAACTCGTTCACATCGGAAACCTGCCCGGCCTGTGCCTCAATTTCCCGTTCCAATACGGCGGCAAGCTGCTCAATTTCCGCCTGTTCCTTCTCATATTGGCGGGATAATTTTAAGTACCGGCTGTCAGACAGCTTGCCCAGCACATTGTCCTCATAGATGTGCTGGATAATCCGGTCCAAATCTTCCATCCGCTTTTTCGCCCCGGAGAGGGCTTTCTGTTTTTCTGCCAGTTCTGCCTTGCGGCTTTCCTCGTCCTGCGCCAGCATTTCCAGCTTGAAATCCTTCCGGAACATACGGACATAACTCAATGTCTGCCGTATGGTTTCCAGCACAATCCGGTAAAGCACCTGTTCCCGGATATAGTGGATTTTGCAGGAGCCGGTATTGCTCTTGTAATTGGAGCAGACGAAATGGTTCTGGCTGTTGTCCTTGTAGCTCTTGCAGGTGCAGAAATACAGCTTGGCTCCGCAGTCGGCGCAGTAGAGAAGGCCGGAGAACATGCTGGTCCTTCCTGTTTTTGTCGGCCTGCGTTTGTTCTTCTGCAGTTCCTGTACCCGTTCCCACTGTCTCTTCTCAATGATGGCGGGTTGAATGTTCTCAAAAACCCGCTGGTTCTCAACCGGGTTTTCCATCCTCTTTTTGAATTTCAGGGACTTGGTACAAGTCTTGAAGTTCACGGTACAGCCCGTGTACTCCCGCCGCTCCAATATCCCGGCGACAGATTTTGCGCACCACCGACAAAGATTCTCCGGCATGGCCCAGCCCTTTTGCCTGGCGTGATAGGCAGTAACGGTCAGCACCCTGTCGGCTGTGAGGATTTTGGCGATCTGCATAGGGCCTTTTCCCGCAATGCAGAGGTTGAAGATGCGCTGTACCACCTTTGCCGCTTCTTCGTCCACGATCCATTTCTTTTTGTCCTGCGGATCTTTTATGTACCCATAGGGCGGATTGCTGGCGAGATGTTCCCCGGCTTCGCCTCGCATCTTTACCACTGCCCGGATTTTCTTGCTGGTATCCTTGGCGTAGTAGTCGTTGAATACATTTTTGAACACCGCAAAATCATTTTCCCCTTTGGCGCTGTCCACATCGTCGTTGATGGCAATAAAGCGGACGTCATAGGCAGGAAAGATGAAATCCTGCAATCGCCCCATGTAGGAATACTCCCTGCCCAGCCGGGACAGGTCTTTGACAATTACAGCGGATACGCTGTAATCCTCCACATATCGCATCATCTCCTGGAACCCCGGCCTTTGAAAGCTGGTTCCTGAGAAGCCATCGTCCACGAAGAACCGGGTGTTCCGAAATCCATGATCGGCGGCGTATTTGCTCAGCAGGGCTTTCTGAGACGAGATTTGTCAAGGAGTGTTTTTGCAAAGCAGTGTGCAATTCGCATTGACAAGCAGCAAAAAGAGTGCTACAATAATGCTGTTATCGATAATGGCATTATTATTTAGGGGCAGAGGGGGAAAACATGGCCAATAGGGATCATTCCATGGATGATGGGATCATTCAGGCTGCTTATTCGGAATTTCTTGCTTACGGCTTTCAGAAAGCCTCTCTGCACAAGATCGCCGAAAAAGCCGGTGTTACTACGGGGGCAATCTACACAAGATACAAGAATAAAGACGCGTTGTTTGCCAGTCTGCTTCAGGATTTTTTTGAGACGATGCAGGTTCTCTTTGCTCCCATCGCGGAAGAATACGAAAAAGCAAAGTGCAGCGCGCAGCCGGATGATATCCTCCGCGCCATAAACGCCGAAGAACAGGTATATTTTCAACTGCTGACCGAGCACTGCAATGACTGCACTTTATTTTTCTGCCGCAGCGATGGCAGCTCCATGGAAACCGTGCTGCATAAACTAATGGATCAAAAAGCGGAACAAACGGTGGAATTCTTTTCGCATATCTATGGGAAAGCGCCAAATGCCGATGCGATCCGTCTTTTGATGGGCTCACAGTTCTGGTACTTCCGCCAGCTGCTGGATCAGCATATGGAGGAAGGCAGAATGCTTACCTGCTTACAGGCAGTCCTTGATTTCACCAACGCTGGCTGGCGGCAGCTATGCGATACCTTGCAATAAATCCGAAAAGTTGATTCGGACGGTCCATCCGTCCGTTTCTTACGACTGTTGGTTAGAGATGACTAATTAATAAGAAAAGAGTTTGCGATGATAGATTTTGAATTTGAATTCCAATATGCGGAGGCAAAGCTGCCCATCCTCCGACAGGTCGGCGGCGGCATCCCGGCGGGACGCTGCGTGGTGCTCTGCGGAGGCAGCGGATGCGGAAAATCCACGCTGCTGCGGTGCATCAACGGACTGATACCGCAGTTTTATGAGGGAGAGCTAAAAGGCTTTTGCCGCCTGAACGGGCAGGACACCGCCGGGATGAGTATCGGCGAAATCGGCGAACTGGCCGCCTCGGTATTTCAGGATCCGCGGAGTCAGTTTTTTACCGTAAACAGCTCCAATGAAGTGGCCTTCGGTCTTGAAAATCACGGTCTGCCGCAAGATAAAATCCGATGGCGGGTGGAGGAGGCCTTCCGGATCTTTCATCTGGAGCGGCTGAAGGATCGCAATGTCTACGAGTTGTCCAGCGGCGAGCGACAGCTCATCTCCATCTTGTCCGCGTGGGCAATGGACACAGATATTTTTCTGCTGGATGAGCCCACGGCCAATCTGGACTTTGCAGCCACGCAGCAGTTAAAAGAGATTCTGCTTGCCCTGAAAAAGCAGGGCAAAACGCTGCTGCTCAGCGAGCACCGACTCTACTATCTTGCCGACATTGCCGACGAATTTTGGGTCATGGCAGACGGCGAGATCAAAGGAAAATATACTGCCGCAGAGGCAAAGGCGTTCTCAGTGGAGCGGAGACAAACACTTTCTCTGCGCACGCTCGACCTTGCGGAGATCACCGTGCCGGAGAAAGAGCCGCTGCCGAAAACCGCGCCGACGGCGCTTGCCGTCTCAGATGTCTGCTATACATACGGCAGGAAGGCCGGAGATACCCTCTCTGGTGTCAGCTTTTCCGTCCGTGAGCATGAGATCGTCGGCCTTGTGGGCGCAAACGGCTGCGGCAAAACGACCATCGGCAAGCTGATTGCAGGGCTTTACCACCCCTCCGGCGGCAGGATAATGCTTTTCGGAAAGTCGCAAAATCCAAAGCAGCTGCAAAAGCAAGTGCTGTTCATCCTTCAGGAGGCGGAGTTCCAGTTCTTCACAGGCTCCGTCCTGCACGAACTGCAATACGGCCATGCGGTGACACCGGAGTTTGAAGCAAAAACAGAAGCGCTGCTGAAAAGTATGGATCTATGGGACTGCCGCAACCGGCATCCCTTTTCCCTCTCCGGCGGGCAGATGCAGCGTCTGACGCTGATGATGGCGTATCTATCCGACAAGCCGATCGTCATACTGGACGAGCCGACAGCAGGACAGGACGCGGAAAGTCTGGAGCGGTGCGCAGCGCTGATCCGGGAGATGCGGAAAGAAAAGGCTGTTCTCATCATCACCCACGACCCTGAGCTAATTGCAGGTGCGTGTGACCGCTGCATTGGGCTGTCGGATGGGCATGCAGAAATAGAATTTCCCGTTCATTCGGAACGAGATTTGCAAGCGGTACGGCAATATATGGAGCGCTTCCATCTTTCCAATGCTCCTGCGAAAAAACAGCATAAAGAACGATTCCACCCGGCAACGAAGCTGCTTTACTGGCTGGCCCTGCTGGTCGTGATCTCCACATCTAACAACCACTTAGTTTATGCCGTATATACGGCACTGATCCTGCTGACCGCAGCGGACGGCTGGCTCGGAACGGCGCTGGCAGGCGGGATGAGCTTTGGGCTGCTGTGGGCGGCAAACGCTCTGCTGCCGGGCACGGTGTTTTCCTTTATGCTGGTGCTGTTCCCGCGGATCATTGCCGTTGGCATTTCCATGCGGACGCTGATTGGGCGGAATGAAGCCAGCCGTACCCTGGCAGCACTGCGCAATCTGCGCCTACCGGAGCGACTGATCATGATCGTGGCGGTGATTTTCCGCTTCTTCCCCGTTCTGTCGGGAGACATGAAGTTGCTGCGGCAATCCATCCGCACCCGGGGCGTGTTCACATCGCCGCTTCAGAAGCTGCAAGCGCTGTCATCCTATATCGAAATACTGACCGTGCCGATGGCTTTGCGCGTTATCCGCATCGCCGAAACGCTGTCCGCCTCCGCCGAAACACGGGGCATCGACTTAACCCGCCGCAAAAGCAACTATCTGTCGCTTCGGTTTTCTGCGTGGGATGCTGTGTTCTGCGTCCTGCTGGCGGCATCGATCGCCGCCGGCCTTATCCTGTGATCGCCGTCTCTGCGACGTTCAACCATATTCCATTCAAAAAGGAGTCTTTAACCATGAGTACTGCAAACCCCAATAAACTGAAAATCAAGGACATCATCACCGTTGTCCTGCTGGCTCTGATCAATGTGGTCATTTTCTTCGCCAGCTCCGTCCTGTACGCAACGCCCATTACCATCATTCTGATGCCGGTGTTTTTCGCCCTGCTGGAGGGCATCGTCTACTTCATCATCGGCACGAAGGTGAAAAAGCTTGGTGCGATCCTCATTTACAGCATTGTCCGCGCCATTATGGGCGGATACCTGCCGTACATCATCCTCTTTATTCTCTCCGGTGCCATTGCCGAGCTGCTGCTGTGGAAGATGGGCTACGGCAACGCGAAGGCGCTGACCGTCAGTTATGTCATCAATCAGGTGCTGGCTGCATTCGGCAGCACCATCATTCCCTACGCCATCGCAGCCAAGGCTATGGCGGATCAGATGGTCACCGATGGCCGTCAGGACGCCATCCTTGCCGCATCCCAGATGCTGCAGTCCTGGGTATCCGTGGCACTGGTGGCCGGTGTGATCGTGGCCGCATTCATCGGAGCAGCTATCGGCAAGGGCATCGTGAAGAAGCATCTGGCTGCCTGATCTGCCTTGGAGGAATTACCCATGAATCAGAACACGAAGCAAAAGCGCTCCGCCGCCTCGTGGCTGGCAGAGCTGGCAAAAGGGCGGTACGGCGAGTACGCTTTGAGCGTCCTTACGGCGCTGCTGGGCGTTGCCTGCTCGCTTATTCCGTATTTCATCATCATCCGGCTTATCACCGCACTGGTAAACGGCACGGCGGAGCTTCCCCGCTGCCTGACGCTCTGCGCATGGATGGCGGGCTGCTGGGTGCTGCGCTATGTGCTGCACAGCGTGTCCACCTCTCTCTCCCACCATGCGACGTTCCATGTGCTGGCCAATACCCGCGTCCGGCTGCTGGACAAGCTAGCGACGCTGCCGCTGGGTACGGTGCTGGATCGTTCCTCCGGCTCGTATAAGAACATCATCGTCGAGCGGGTCGATTCCATCGAAACCACCCTTGCCCACCTGCTGCCGGAGATGACCACCAACATCGTGGGGGCGCTGGCGGTACTGGTGCTGCTGTTCATCGAGGACTGGCGCATGGGCCTTTCCATGTTCATCGTCCTGCCGCTGGGCATTCTCTGCTTTATGTCCATGTTCAGCGGCTATAACGAGAAGTTTCAGCGCACGGTCACCGCGACAAAGACACTGAACGACACGGCTGTGGAATACATCAGCGGCATTGAGGTCATCAAGGCGTTTGGTCAGTCCAGGACCAGCTATGCAAAGTTCGTCTCCGCCGCAAAAGAGGGCGCGGACTGCTTCATCGACTGGATGCGCGGGAGTTTGTTCGGACAGGTGGCCGGAATGGCGATACTCCCTTCGACACTTCTCGGCATCTTGCCGGTGGGCTGCCTTCTCTATATGCACGGCACACTGTCGGCGGAGACGTTTCTCGCGGTCATTGTTCTGTCCTTCGGCGTTATGCAGCCGCTGATCACCGCTTTTTCCTACACCGATGACATCGCGCAGGTGACGACCATCGTGGGTGAGGTGGCGGAGGTGCTGTCCGGCGAGGATATGCAGCGTCCGGAACGTGCGGAAAAGCTGCCTGCGGACAACGCCGTCGAGCTGAAAGATGTCCGCTTTGCCTATCACGACAAGGAGGTACTGCACGGAATCGATCTGCACATTGCCCCGGGGACGGTCAACGCATTGGTCGGGCCTTCCGGCAGTGGAAAATCCACCATCGCCCGGCTCATCGCCTCCCTGTGGGATGTGAAGGACGGAGAAATCGACCTGGGCGGCGTGGACATTCGCACGCTGCCGCTGGCGGAGTGCACGAAGCACATCGCCTATGTGTCGCAGGACAACTACCTCTTTGACCTTTCTGTCATGGACAATATCCGCATGGGCAGAAAGGGTGCGACCGATGCGGAGGTCATTGACGCCGCGAAGAAATGCGGCTGCCACGAGTTCATAATGGGGCTGGAGAACGGCTATCAGACCGTATGCGGTGCATCCGGCGGTCACCTGTCCGGCGGTGAGCGGCAGCGCATCTCCATTGCCCGTGCCATGCTGAAGGACGCGCCGATCGTCATTCTCGACGAGGCAACGTCCTATACAGACCCGGAAAACGAGGCGGTCATCCAGTCGGCACTGGGAAGGCTGGTGCGGGGCAAGACGCTGCTGGTCATTGCCCACCGGCTGTCCACCATCGCGGACGCCGATCAGATCATTGTTGTCAATCAAGGCAAGATCGAAGCGACCGGCACGCAGGCGGAGCTTCTTGCGTCCTGCCCCCTTTATCAAACCATGTGGGAGGCCCACATCAGCGTCAAAGACGACGGGGAGGTGGCGTAATGCTCAAGACACTGAAAAAATTTTTTGCCTTCTGCGGGGTGGACAACCGCAGGCTGTTTATAACATCTATCTGGCTGGGCGTGGTCAGCGCCATTTGCTCTGCCATGCGTATTCCGGCAGCCGCCATCGTCATTCAGGCGCTGCTGGAAAGGAACGTCACTATGGCAACTTTATGGACGAGCCTCGGCATTATCGTGATCTCATTGATCATTACGATTGCCATCAACATGAAGGCTACCATGCTCCAGACCCGTGCGGGCTACCGCGCCTGCGCCAACAAACGCATCGAGATCGCCGAGCACCTGCGCTACCTGCCTATGGGCTGGTTCAATGACAACAGCCTCGGCGAGGTCACGTCCGTCACCACCAACACCATGGAAAACATGGCGAATGTGGCTACCCGCGTCGTCATGGTCACGACCCGCGGCTTTCTGACCTCCGGCATCATCGCAGCGATGATGTTCCTCTTTGACTGGCGTATGGGGCTTATTACGCTGGCGGGACTGCTGCTGTTCTTCGCCGTCAACGCCGCCATGCAGCGGGCGGAGCAGACCCTTTCCCAGCGGAAGTTCAACGCCGACGAGCGGCTTGTGTCCAAGGTGCTGGAATATGTGCAGGGCATCGCCGAGGTCAAGAATTTCGATTTGACCCACGACTCTGCAACGCAGGTACACGGCGCTGTGGAGGAATCGCGCAGGGCATCCTTTGCCATGGAGCTGCCGTCGGTGCTTTATATGCTGGCGCAGTTCATCGTCAACAAGCTCACCGGCGTTGCCGTCTGCGCGGCCGCTATCGTCTTTTACTTCAGCGGCACCATGGAGCTGACAAACTGCCTTTTGATGCTGATCTGCTCGTTCATCCTCTTTGAGCAGCTGGACAGCGCCGGAAGCTTTTCGGCTTTGTTCCGCTCCATCGACATCGGCGTAGATAAGGCAAGCGCAATTCTGCGCGTAGAACCCATGGACATTGACGGGGAGGAGCTTTCGCCGGAACGGGAGGACATCACCCTGTCCCATGTGGATTTCTCCTATGACAGCAAGCCCATTCTGCACGATGTGTCCCTGACCATCCCGGAGAAAACCACCGTGGCCATCGTCGGTCCGTCCGGAAGTGGCAAGACCACGCTGTGCAATCTCATGGCGCGGTTCTGGGACGTGCAGGGCGGCAGCGTGCGCCTCGGCGGACGGGATGTGCGGGAGTACAGCTACGACAGCCTCATCCGCAATTTCTCCTTTGTGTTTCAGCGGGTCTATCTGTTCTCCGACACCATCGCCAACAATATCCGCTTTGGCAAGCCCGACGCCTCCATGGAGGAGGTGCAGGCCGCCGCGAAAAAAGCCCGCTGCTACGACTTTATCATGGCATTGCCGAACGGCTTTGACACCGTCATCGGCGAAGGCGGTGCTACGCTTTCGGGCGGCGAACGTCAGCGAATTTCCATTGCGCGCGCCATCATGAAGGACGCACCCATCATCATTCTGGACGAAGCCACCGCCAATGTCGACCCCGAAAATGAAAAGGAGCTGATGGAGGCCGTTGCGGAATTGACCCATGATAAGACGGTCATCATGATCGCCCACCGGCTGAAAACCGTGCGTCACGCCGACCAAATTTTTGTGGTCGATCACGGCGAGATCGTTCAGCAGGGCACCCATGACGAGCTGGTTGCTGTTGACGGGCTCTACCGCCGCTTCGTGGTGGAGCGGCAGCAGGCCGCCGAGTGGAAGGTCTGAAGAAACACAATCTAAAAAATATGAAAAGAAGCTCGTATCAGCTATTGACCGATACGAGCTTCTCCGTTTATTCTCTGTTTCCGGTAATAAAGTAGTCGCAATACTCTCCGCCATTCGCCAGCGTCTGTTTTCTGTGCAGCACGCCGTGCTGAAGCGTGATCATCACTTCATCAAGTTCGCAGAACAACGGCATGAGTTCGGAAACACCGAGTTTCTCCGCGTAAATGCAAATCGGGCAGCGGGTAATGCGGTAGTAACAGGCACCCTCATACGGCTGCCCGACAAAATCCACCTTGAAGGAGGTCGGGTATTTCGCTTCCTTTTCGGGCGTGTACCATTTGGCGTATTTGACAACGCTCTTTTTGTTCTCCGCCTTGCCCTTGTCGGTATTCAAGTCGGTCTTTGCAAAATACCACTTGATATGATAGAGTGAGCGGCGCATCATTTCCTGCACGGCCGTTGGTGGAATTTTCTTTTCGCTTGCCACATAGGGCGCAACGAAGGCAAGGGCGAACAACTCGTTGTATGCCATAGGGTAATCGTCACCGATGTCGTCTGCTTTCTCGACAAGCTCACGATAGACCTTTTTGCTCTTTTTCATAATGTCGGCGGCATATTCCCTGCCGTACTTCTCTGCCAGAACCTTTTTCATCGG
>UQEF01000094.1 GCA_900540045.1 uncultured Eubacteriales bacterium
TGTTGTCAAATTCACGATTCGGAATAAGAATAACAAGATTGAAAAATCCGTAGCCGGACGGCCCGTGGGCATCCGCCACGTGTTCGTCAACGGCGAGCACGCCGTGAAGGACGGCGCGGCGCTGGGCCTGCGCGCCGGGCAGGTGCTTGCGATCTAGCGCCCCGCGCCCCGCGCCGGGCAGGTGCCGCGCTTCCCCCCTATGCCCCCACACGCAAAAAGCAGGCCCGCCTCCCCATGGAAGGCGGCCCCGCCCCGTTTCCGGCCCCCGATCACGGGGCCGGTTTTTTGCTGCCCGCCGCGCGGCCCTGAACCTCGCTCACGCCCGTACCTCCGCGCTCACCGTGCGCCCGGCGTTCCATCCTCCCCGCCGTCCTCCGCGCGCACCAGCCCGTAGTCCCGCAGATACGCCTCCACCGAGCGGGTCATCTCCCGCGAAAAATCGCTGTTGTACTTCCGCTGGCAAAACGCGTCCATCCACGCGTCATACCCACGCAGGGCGCACCGCCCGGCGAACATCCGCCGCAGCGCCGGCCCGTCCTTGCGGCGGTAGACGTTTTCGCACACGATGTCCGCCATGTTGAAGCGCTCCGGCTTGGGCCTGCGCGCCTGCTGCTCCGTGGGATAGCCCAGCACCAGCATCGCCGCCGGGAACACATGCGGCGGCAGGTTCAGCATCTCCCGGTGCTCCTCGCACCGCTCCATCACATCCCCGATGTAGCACGATCCCACGCCCAGGCTCCACGCCGCCGTCACGGCGTTCTGCGCCGCGATGGCCGCGTCGCTCGCCGCCAGCATCACATCGCCCGCGCCCGGCGCGCGCGGCTCGCATCCCGCCTCCCGGTAGGCGTCCAGCCATTTGCACACGTCCACCAGGAAGATCAGCACCATCGGCGCCGTCGCGATGAACGGCTGATGGTCGCACGTTTCGGCCAGCCGCGCCTTGAGCTGCGGGTCGGTCACGTCCAGAATGGTGTATAGCTGCTGGTTCCCCGCGGTCGGCGCCTGCGCGACCGCCTCCAGTATGGCCGCCCGCACCTCGCCGGGGATGTCCCTGTCCTCAAACGCGCGCACCGACCGGCGCGCCGCAAGCTGCCGGATGACTTCGTTCATGGCTGGTTTCCTCCGTGATATCAGATTCGGCCCCTTCCGGGGTTTCATCATACCATGTCCGTCCTTTTTTGAAAACAGAAAAGCCGCTCCTCTCCCCACAAAAAAATCCCCCCGCCCGGCCCGCGCGCCTCCGCGCCGCCCGTTCGGGGGAATCCCAACCTGTGGGTCCGTATGTCCGCGCGCCCCGCTCACTCCACGGCGCGCGCATGGCCCAGCGGCCACATCACAAAGCGCACCTTGCCCACGATGTCCTTTCGGGTGATCGCGGCGGGGCGGCCCGCGCCGTAGTAGTTGCGGCTGTCGTGGCTGTTGTCGCGGTTGTCGCCCATGACGAAGTATTCGTCCTCGCCCAGCGCGAAGGGAGCCATCGAAAAGCCGTCGTCGTTGCGCGAGGGGGTGAGGTAGGGCTCATCCAGCGGCTCGCCGTTTACGTACACCTGATTGGAGCGGATCTCGACCACGTCGCCGGGCAGGCCGATGACACGCTTGACGAAGTTCTCCTCGCGGCCGGGGTAATGGCAGATGACCACGTCGCCCCGCGCGGGGTCTCCCAGCAGGTATTCGGGCTTGCTGACGTACATGATCTCGCCGTTTTGAAGCGTGTCGGTCATGCTCTCGCCCTTGACCGACACCGGCTGGAACACCATCAGGTGCACCGCCTGGGCGATCACCACCGCCAGCGCCAGCCGCCATACCCAGCCCCAGACCTCGGCCAGCACGCGATTCTTCCCTTCCTTCATGCGTTTTCCTCCCTGCGCCCCGGCGTGAAGCGGGGCCGCGGCAGGGCAACCGCGTCCCGCCGCAGCCCGTCCCGTTACTGCTGCTTTTCCGCGTCGTCCTTTTCAAGGATGTCCATGAACTCCGCGCCCGTGATGGTTTCCTTCTCCAGCAGGTAAGCGGCCAGCTTGTCCATGACGTCGCGGTCCCGCTTGAGGATGTCCACGGCCTTGTCATGCGCGGCGGCGATCAGGCTCTGCACCTCGGCGTCCACGCGCGCGCTGGTCTCCGGGCTGCACACAAGCGAGCTGTCGGAGGACAGGTAGGGATTGTTGACCGTTTCCAGCGCCACCATGCCGAACTGGTCGCTCATGCCGTAGCGGGTAATCATGGCGCGGGCGATCTGCGTGGCCTTTTCGATGTCGTTGCTCGCGCCGGAGGTGATGGAGCCGAACACCACTTCCTCGGCGGCGCGGCCGCCGGTGAGGGTGGCCAGCTGGCTGAGCATGTCCTCGCGGCTCATGAGCACGCGCTCGCCCTCTTCAATCTGCATGGTGTAGCCCAGCGCGCCGGAGGTGCGGGGGATAATGGTGATCTTGTGCACGGGAGCGGCGTTCTTCTGACGCGCCGTGACCAGCGCGTGGCCGATCTCGTGGTAGGCGATGATCTTCTTTTCCTTCTCGCTGATGACCGCGCCCTTGCGCTGGTAGCCCGCGATGACGACCTCCACGCTCTCCTCCAGATCCGTCTGGCTCACGGCGCTGCGGCCCATGCGCACGGCGCGCAGGGCGGCCTCGTTGATGATGTTGGCCAGCTCCGCGCCGCTGGCGCCGCTGGTGGCCCGGCCGATGGTGTCGAAATCAATGTTCGGCTCCATCTTCACGTCCTTGGCGTGCACCTTGAGGATGGCGATGCGGCCCTGCAGGTCGGGAAGCTCGACGGGGATGCGCCGGTCGAAGCGGCCGGGGCGCAGGAGGGCCTTGTCCAGGCTTTCGGGGCGGTTGGTCGCGGCCAGGATGACCACGCCCTTGGTGCCGTCAAAGCCGTCCATCTCGGTGAGTAACTGGTTGAGGGTCTGCTCGCGCTCGTCGTTGCCGCCGATGCCGGCCGCGCCGTCGCGCTTTTTGCCGATGGTGTCGATCTCGTCAATAAACACGATGCACGGGGCCTTATCCGCGGCCTGCTTGAACAGGTCGCGCACCTTGGCCGCGCCCATGCCCACGAACATCTCCACAAACTCGCTGCCGGAGATGGAGAAGAAGGGCACCTTGGCCTCGCCCGCGACGGCCTTGGCCAGGAGCGTCTTGCCCGTGCCCGGAGGGCCTACGAGCAGCGCGCCCTTGGGCAGGGAGGCGCCGATGCTCTTGTACTTGTCGGGGTTGTGGAGGAAGTCCACGATCTCCCGCAGGGCGTCCTTGGCCTCGTCCTGCCCGGCCACGTCGGCAAAGGTCTTGCCGGTCTGGCTCTCGACGTAGATTTTGGCGTTGCTCTTGCCAAACTGCATGGCGTTTCCGCCCATGCGCTTGGTGAGCATCCGGCCCATGATCTGCCCGATGGCCACGAACAGCAGAATCGGGAATACCCACGTCGTCAGGAAGCTGAGCAGCGGCGAATCCTGCGTGGGAATCGCCGAGGCAAACTCCGCGCCCGACGCGTAGAGGCGTTCGGTCAGGCCCTCATCCGGCCAGCGGCCCGTCTTGTAAATGGCGGTCTGACCGTTTGCGTCGGTGGCCGTAAAGAGGATCTGGTCCTCCTCCATGGCCACTTCCTTGACCTGCTTGTTGTCGATCATGGTCAGAAAGTCGTTGTACCCGACCTCCGTCACCGGTGTGGCCAGCATCGCCGGAAATACCAGCGCGTTTAAGAGCATCAAAACCACCATGGCGATCAGGTAGTAAAAGATCAGCGGTCTTTTGGGTGATTTGTCGTCCACCTTCATGCTTTCGCTCCTCCTTCATCCTGCGTATAAAGGGTTTACCAAAACCCTGTGGATTAAGCAATTCGCTTTCGACCCCCCGTTTCCTTCCGATGCGCCGTTATTTCATACATCCTTCATCGTTCGGCCAAAAATCGGCGAAAAAAAAGGACGGCGCCGCCTTATTCGGCCGCGCCGTCCCCCTGAGCTGCGCCTATTGGGCCAGCCGCTCCCGCAGCAGCAAAATGGCCTTTTCATACCCCGCAAATCCCAGCCCCTTCACCTGCGCGATGCAGGCCATGGCCGGGTAGCTCACGTGCCGGAAGGTCTCGCGCGCGTCCACGTCGCTCAGATGCACCTCCACCGCGGGCAGGGCGACGGCCTTGAGCGCGTCGAGGATGGCCACGCTCGTGTGCGTGTAGGCCGCGGGGTTGATGACGATGCCGTCCGCCTTCCCCAGCGCGCTCTGGATGATGTCCACCAGCGCGCCCTCGTGGTTGGACTGGAAGCATTCCACCTCCACGCCCTCCCGCGCGCACACGGCCTCCACATAGGCCACCAGATCCGCGTAGGTCTTTTTGCCGTAGATGTCCGGCTCCCGCACGCCCAGCAGGTTCAGGTTCGGCCCGTTAATCACAAACAGCTTCATGGTACGCCTCCTCCACGGCGCGCGCGCAGTCCTCCGCCGTCGCGCCGTTTTCCACCTCCGCGTCCGCGGCGGCCGCATACAGCGCCGCCCGCTCGCGCCACAGCCGCACAAGCGCCTCGCGCCCCTGCGAAAGCGGCCGCCCGTCCATGGGCAGCGCTTCGATGGGCCGCGTGATGTGCGCCACCACGCAGTTCATGCGCAAGAGCTCGCGGTTTTCCGCGCTCTTGACGATGCCCCCGCCGGCGGCGATCACCTGCCCGCCCACGAGCGCAACGCGCCGGAGCGCCTCCGTCTCGCGGCGGCGGAACCCCGCCTCGCCCTCGGTTTCAAAGATGCGCGGGATGGGCATGCCCGCCGCCTTTTCGATTTCCCCGTCCAGATCCACAAACGGCATGCCCAGCCGCGCCGCCGCCAGCGCGCCCACGGTGCTCTTGCCCGCGCCCGGCATGCCCACCAGCGCAAGGCCCGTCACCGCGCGCCGGAGCGCCCGCTCGGCCTCCCGCGCGCGCTCCGCGGGCACGGGCCGCCCGGTGAAGCGCTCGCACGCCCGCACCGCCTGATAGGTCAGCATCGTCAGCCCGCCTTGGCAGGGGATGCCCAGCGCCCGCGCCTGCTGCAAAAGCCGCGTGCGCAGCGGGTTGTAGATCACGTCCGCCACGCCGCGAAGGTTCGTAAGCCGCGCGAGGTCCACCGGGGCGGCCTGCACTTTGGGGTACATGCCCACAGGCGTGGCGTTGATGAGCCAGGCCGCGTCCGCGTGGCGCTCAAGGTTTTCGTAGTTGGTTTCGCCCGTGCGCGAGACGGTCACCGCCTCGCCGCCCGCCGCCTCCACCACGTGGCGCGCCGTTTTGGACGTGCCGCCGCTGCCCAGAATGAGCGTCTTGGTTCCGGCGAAGGCCATGCCCGCGCGCCCGGTGATCACGCCAAGGCCGTAGGCGTCGGTGTTGTCGCCAAAGAGGCTGCCGTCCGGCCTGCGCACGATGGTGTTGACGCTGCCGATGGCCCGCGCCGCGGGGCTGAGCTCGCGCAGATACGGGATCACCGCCTGCTTGTAGGGAATCGTCACGTTCAGCCCGTCAAATTCGCCCTTTTTAAGGAACGGCCCCAGCTCCTCCGGCGCCAGCTCGATCAGGTCGTAGCGGTAGTCCGCGAGCAGCCCGTGCAGCGTTTTGGAATGGCTGTGCCCCAGCTTTTCGCCGATCAGTCCGCAGCGCATCTCAGCCCTCCGAATAGCTGCCCAGGTAGGTGAACGCCTCCGGGCCCTCGTCCAGCTCGCACAGAAGGCCCAGCGCGTCCTCGTCGTAGACCGAGGCGTCCAGGTCAAAGTAGAACATGAACTCGAAGTCCGTGCCCGCGATGGGCCGGCTTTCCAGCTTGGTCAGGTTCAGGCCCAGCGCCGCGAAGCGCGCGATCATGCCGTAGAGCGCGCCGGGGCGGTGCGGGACGTTGAGCATCAGGCTCACCTTGTCCGCGCCGGGGTAGATTTCCAGCTCCTTGGAGATGCAGATGAAGCGGGTGAAGTTGCTGTCGGAGTCGGAGATGTCGCTCTTGAGCACGCGCAGGCCGTACAGGCCCGCGCAGGCGGGCGAGGAGATGGCGGCGATGTCGTCGCGGCCGCTCTGGCTCACCATCTGGGCGGCCATGGCGGTGTTTTCGCAGACGGTGATCTTCACGTCCTTGAGGGTCTTGAGGAACGCGGAGCACTGGCCGATGGCCTGCTCATGGCTGACGATCTCGCGGATGGAGGAGAGGGTCGCGCCGGGCCGGGCGACGAGCCGGTGGTCGATCTTGAGGCGCACGCTGCGCACGATGGAGAAGCGGTAGCGCCGCATCAGGTCGTAGACCTCCGTGACCGAGCCGTAGGAGCTGTTTTCAATCGGCAATACGCCGTAGCGGCACAGCCCGCTTTCGATGGCCTGAAACACGCCCTCGAAGCGCTTGAAATACATGATGGACGGCAGTGCGAACAGCTTGTCGCACGCCTGCTGGCTGTACGCCCCCTCCACGCCCTGACAGGCCACCACGGCCTCGCGGGGGAAGGTTTTCGGCGTTTCCGCGATGGCGCGGGCAATGCGGTTGCCCAGCTCCCCGCCGCGATGGAGCCTGCGCTGCTGGTAGCTGCGGCTGATATCAAAGATGGTGTTGTAGAGGAGCTTGACGTACATCGCCATGTCCCCGTCCACCGCCTTCGTCTGCTTCGCCATCACCTCGCGCTCGCGCGCCGGGTCCCATACGGGCAGGCCGTGCTCGCGCTTGTAGTCGGCGATGTCCGCCGCCGCCCGCATGCGCTTGGCAAACGCCTGCACCAGCTGCTCGTCCGCCTCGTCGATCCGTTTCCTGATCTCCTGAATCTCCATCGCAATCTTCCTTCTTTCGTCTGATTGATCGTCAGGGGCCTCAGCCCCCCACCGCCACGCGCATCGCTTCCGGCTCCGCAGCCCCCGCGCGCGCCAGCGTTCCTTGATTCGGCCTTCGGGGCCTCAATCCCCCACCGCCACGCGCGCCAGTTCCTCCAGCTCCGCCGCCGGCACGCGCCTGAGCTCGCACCGGCCGATCGCGCGGGGCAGGACCAGCGTGATTTCCCCGCCCGCGCGCTTCTTGTCCGCCATGGCCGCCGCGGCCAGCTCCGCCGCCCCGTAGGGCGCGGAGAGGGGCAGGCCGCCAGCCGTGAGCGCGGCGGCGATGTCCGCCTCCACCTCCGGCCCGCACAGGCCCATGCTCCGCGCGATCCGCGCGGCGTAGATCATGCCCACGGCCACCGCCTGCCCGTGCGAGAAGCGGAAACCGCTGCACTTTTCAATGGCGTGTCCCAGCGTGTGGCCAAGGTTGAGCAGCTGTCGGCTGCCCCGGTCGAGCTCGTCGGCGGCCACGAGCGCGGCCTTGTGGAAAACGCACCGCTCGATCACCCACTCGGCGTCCTCCGTCCATCCGCCGCGGGAGAGCCGTTCAAACAGCTCCGTATCGCCCAGCACGCCGTACTTGACCGCCTCCGCCGCGCCGTCCGAAAGCGTGGCCGCGGGCAAGGTGGAAAGCGCGTCCGGGTCGATCAGCACCAGCCGCGGCTGATGGAACGCCCCCACCTGGTTCTTAAGTCCCCCCAGGTCCACGCCCGTCTTGCCGCCCACGCTGCTGTCGATCATGGCAAGCAGCGTCGTGGGGATCTGCACCAGATCCACGCCGCGCTGGTAGCACGCCGCGGCAAAGCCCGCCACGTCGCCCGGCACGCCGCCGCCCAGCGCCACCACCGCGTCCGCGCGCGTCATGCCCTGCTCCGAGAGGAAGGCGAGCATCTTTTCCCACGTTGCCAGCGTCTTGTGGGCCTCCCCGTGGGGCATGGCGAAGCGGCAGGTGCGCAGCCCGCTTTCGGAAAGCGCCTGCTCCACCCGCGCGCCGTAGAGCGCATCCACGGTGTCGTCGGTCAGGATGGCGGCCATGCGCGTCCCGCCAAGCGCCTCGACAATCATGCCGCCCGCCGCGTCCATCAGCCCCCGGCCGATGAATACCTCATAGGGCCGCCCGGTCCGCACCTCCACGCATCTCATGGCTCGTCCTCCTTCCGGTCCACGATCTCCTTGCGCTCGCGCCCCTCGCGAAGCAGCCTTTCAAGCCCCTCCGCGTCCCCGGCGGAGAGCGCCGCGCGGTACTCCTCAAGGTGCTCAATCAGCGCGTCCAGCTCGCTTTGCAATTCGTCGCGGTTGAGCAAAAACAGCTCCGTCCACATCTTTTCGCTCAGCCGCGCCACGCGCGTCATGTCCTTGAAGCTGCCCGCCGAAAAGCCGGGGTGCTTCATCGCCTCCGGGCTTTTCACATACGCGCTGGACACCACGTGCGCCAGCTGCGACGTGTAGCCGATCAGCCGGTCGTGCTCCTCCGGCGTGGTCATCACCACCCGCCCGAAGCCCAGGCCGCGGAAGAAGTGCTTGAGGTCCGAAAGCGTGCGGATGTCCGTGCCCGGCGGCGGGGTGAGGATCATGGAGGCGTTGTCAAACAGCGTCGCCTTCGCATGGTCGAATCCCCAGTACTCGATGCCCGCCATCGGGTGCCCGCCGATGAAGGTAAAGCCGTTTTCCCTGGCCGTCTCAAACAGCGGCCCGCACACCGCGCGCTTGACGCCGCACAGGTCGATCACCCACGCGCCCTTTTTGAACGCCGCGGCGTGCTCCTGTACGTAGGTTACCGCCGCGCGGGGCCAGGTGGCGATGAACACGATGTCGCAGATGGCCAGCCGCTCGTCGGTCAGATCGCCGTCGATGGCCTCCAGCAGCCGGGCCTTGTACATCACCTGCGGGTCGGTGTCCGTGCCCAGCACCGTGTGCGGGGTATTGCGGCGAATCGTCTTTGCCATGGAGCCGCCGATCAGCCCCAGGCCCACCACGCCGATGTCCATGTCACACGCCCTCCTTCGGCATATGCCAGGCATGCGGCAGAACCGCCCGCACGCCCTCCATCACGTCGCGGAACGCCTCCGGCGTCAGCGACTGCGCGCCGTCGCACAGGGCGCGCTTGGGATCGTTGTGCACCTCGATCATCAGGCCGTCCGCGCCCGCGGCGGTGGCGGCCAGCGCCATGGGCTTGACCATCCACGAAATACCCGTGGCGTGGCTGGGGTCCACGATCACCGGCAGGTGGGTGAGCTTTTTGAGCATGGGCACGGCGGAGAGGTCGAGGGTGTTGCGCGTGGCCGTCTCAAAGGTGCGGATGCCGCGCTCGCAGAGGATCACCTTTTCGTTGCCCCCGGCCATGACGTACTCGGCGCTCATGAGCAGCTCCTGCAGGGTGTTGGCCAGCCCGCGCTTGATGAGGATGGGCTTTCCCGTGTGGCCCAGCTCCTTGAGCAACTCGAAGTTCTGCATGTTGCGCGCGCCGACCTGGATCACGTCCACCTCGTCAAAGAGCGGAAGCTGGCTTAGGTCCATGATCTCGGTGACCACGGGCAGGCCGGTTAAGCGCTTGGCCTCCAAAAGCAGCTCCAGCCCGTGCCCCCGCAGCCCCTGGAAGGCGTAGGGCGAGGTACGCGGCTTGAACGCGCCGCCGCGCAGCATCGTCGCGCCCGAGGCCTTCACCGCCGCGGCGATCAGGCACACCTGCTCCTCGCTTTCAATGCTGCACGGCCCGGCGATCACGGAAAACACGCCGCCGCCCACCTGCGTGTTCCCCACGGGGATGACGCTGTCCTCCTCGTGGAACTTGCGGTTGGCGTTCTTGTAGGGCTCCTGCACGCGCTTTACGTCCTCGACGATGTCCAGCGCCCGCAAAAGGTCGATGTCCACCACCGAGGTATCCCCCACCAGCCCCAGCACCAGATGCGTGGCGCCCTCGGAGGGATGAATGGCGATGTTCAGGCTCTTGAGCCAGGCCATCAGGTTGTTCAGCTGCTTTTCATCGGGATGCTTCTTGAGAATCACGATCATGGGGACCGCCGCCTCCTTCGTTCATGAAAAAACCCCCGCGGCATTGGCCGCGGGGGTGGAAACCCTTTTTCCTCTTCCTCACACAGCACAACGCAAAAGAGCCTTACGCGCAAACGTAAAGCTAAAGGTAAAGTAATAGGCGGAGCTGTGGTCCATGCGTGCTGCTTTCATACCGGCTCTGCCTCCTTCTGCGTTGCTTGCAGGAATGATAGCACCATCTTTTCGCCTTGTCAACCGTTTTTGCCGAAAAAAGTTGCTTCGCACGTACGGCCGCCGTGAGCGGCCGCCCGCGCTGTGCGCGGTATGGGCTAGGTCGCCGCTCGCTTATGTCAAAGGGTCCCTGCCCTTTGACCGCTCGCTGTGGCATCGGCCGTCTTTGCGGCGAACGCAGGCGGCGTAAGCGTTGCGAGCGCCTGAAAGGCGCAAGAAACGCGTCTCCCCGCACCCTGCGGCTGTCCCCGCCGGGCCATGCTCCTTGTCCCAGTCGGCAGAAGCCCCGCTGCATGCGCCCGCTCCCGCCGCGGTAGGCGCGTCCCCGCGCCCACCGCTCGCGCCATGGGTGCGGGCCTCCCCCGCCCCCGCAGCTGTCCCCGCCGGGCCATGCTTCTTGTCCCAGTCGGCAGAAACCCCGCTGCATGCGCCCGCTCCCGCCGCGGTAGGCGCGTCCCCGCGCCCACCGCTCGCGCCATGGGTGCGGGCCTCCCCCGCCCCCGCAGCTGTCCCCGCCGGGCCATGCTTCTTGTCCCAGTCGGCAGAAACCCCGCTGCATGCGCCCGCTCCCGCCGCGGTAGGCGCGTCCCCGCGCCCACCGCT
>UQEF01000095.1 GCA_900540045.1 uncultured Eubacteriales bacterium
TGTTCGTTTTTCCTTATGAAAAATGACCGTTGACTTGGGTTTGTCAACGGTCTGTTATTATAACAGGGATGATATTTGGGTGTCAAGCCGGAAATAACCAAATATTCTGGGTTCTGAGGTCCGCGTACCACTGTGGAAAAATGGTTGACAAGCAATGCATTGCCATATAAAATGAATAAAACCGAAGGAGTCGCGGAAAACGGAGGAAACGATCCATGCGTGAGGAACGTCTGCTGAGCGTGGGCATCGACATCGGCACATCCACCACGCAATGCGTCTTCAGCGCCATTACGCTGTCCAATACGGCTTCGGCATTTTCGGTTCCGCGCATTCAGATAACGGAAAAACGCGTGCTCTATCGCGCGCCCCTTCGCCTCACCCCGCTCACGAGCCCGGAAACCATCGACGCTCAGGCGGTTGAGCGCATTGTGAGCGAGGACTATGTGGCGGCAGGCATCCGTCCGGACCAGATTCGTCTGGGCGCGGTCATCATCACCGGCGAAACCGCGCGCAAGCAGAACGCGCGGGCTGTGGCGCAGGCCCTCTCCCGCCTGGCGGGGGATTTTGTGGTGGCGACCGCCGGCCCGGCGCTGGAGAGCATTCTTGCGGGACGCGGGTCTGGCGCGGCGGAGCTTTCGCGCACGAGCGGCAAACGGGTGATGAACCTGGATATCGGCGGAGGTACGGCCAACATGGCGGTGTTTGAGCGGGGCGAGCCCATCGCCAACGGTTGCCTGGACATCGGCGGAAGGCTTCTGCGCTTTGAGGACGACGATTGCACGGTGCATTCCTTTTCCCCGGCGATGCGGCGCATCGCGCGGGACGCGGGCGTGCCGCTGGCGGAGGGAACCCGCCTGACCGGCGAAGAGACGGACCGGCTGGCGCAGCGCATGGCGGAGGTGCTGGAGGAAGCGGCGGGGCTCAGACCTCGCACCCCTCTGCATGACGACCTGTGCGTGGAGGCCTGCCTGCCGGATATCGGCCCTTCGGACATTTATACCTTTTCCGGCGGCGTGTCGGAGTGCATCTATGGAACGGACGAGGATACCGGGCGCTTTCATGATCTGGGCGCAGCGCTGGGGCGTGCGGTGGCCTCCTCGCGGTTTTTCGTGTCCGGCCGGGTGATGCGGCCCGCCGAGCGAAGCTATGCCACAGTAATCGGTGCAGGTGCGTACAGCGTGGCCGTGTCGGGCAGCACCATCTGCTATCAGGGGATGTCCTTCCCGCTGCCGTCACTTCCCACGGGCAAGGTGCCCTTTACCGGGCCGGAGGATCTGCCGGGGCTGGAGGCGGCGGTGCGGGAACAGTACCGCATCTTTGACGGCGAGTGCGCCGTCTGCATGGACGGAATGCAGGCGCCCTCCTACGCGCTGGTGGAGCAGGCCGCTCAGGCCCTTGCGCGGGCGATGGCGCCGCACTGGCCCAAGGTTGTGATTCTGCGGCAGGACATGGCCAAGGCGCTGGGGCAGGCGCTGATGCGCGCATGGCCCGAGGACACGCCGTTTCTGTGCATGGACGGAATCTCGCTCACCTATGGCGATACGGTGGATATCGGCGCACCGCTTTCGGGTGGGCGGGTAATCCCGGTGATTGTAAAAACGCTGGCGTTTGCAGCGGGGAGGTAAGGGCTTTGCGGCTAAGCGTATGTCTGGGGGGCCACACCTATTCCTTCCGTGACGTGCGGGATGTGATGGGAAAGGCCAACGAGGAAAAATCGGGCGATCAGCTTTGCGGCGTGGCCGCGCAGACACCGCAGGAGCGTGTGGCCGCGCGTATCGTGCTCAGCGAGATGACCGTGAAGGAAATCTGCGAGCACCCCGCCGTGCCCTATGAGCAGGACGAGGTGACCCGCCTGATTCTGGACGGCCTGAACCTGCCCATTTATCGGGAATACCAGAATATGACCATCGGGGAGCTTCGGGAGCGGATTCTCTCCGCTCCGCCGGAGGAGCTCACGCGTATGGGCCGCGGCCTTTCCAGCGAGGTCATTGCCGCCGTGTGCAAGCTGATGTCCAATCTGGACCTGATCTATGCCGCCGCACGCATGCGTGTGAAAGCCACCTGCGTTACCACTATCGGCGAGCCCGGTACCCTTTCGGCCAGGCTCCAGCCCAACCATCCCGTCGACGATGTGGAGGGGATCACCGCCAGCGTGCTGGAGGGCCTGTCCTTCGGCATGGGCGACGCGGTGATCGGCCTCAACCCCGTGGACGCCTCCACCGCCAGCGTTCAGGCCATTCTGACACGATTTGACGAGCTCAAGCGTCGCTATGAGATTCCCACGCAGATTTGCGTTCTGGCTCACGTGACCACGCAGATGGAGGCCGTCAGAAACGGCGCGCCCTGCGATCTGATGTTTCAGAGCATCGCAGGCTCGGAAAAGGGCAATGCGGCCTTTGGCATCAGCGCGGAGCTGATCGCCGAGGCGAAGGACTTAATGGCGCGGGAGGGAACCTCTCATGGGCCCAACCAGCTTTATTTTGAGACGGGGCAGGGGAGCGAGTTGTCCTCCGATGCTCACAACGGCTGGGATCAGCTGACGATGGAATCGCGCTGCTACGGCTTTGCGCGGCATTACGCCCCGTTTTTGGTCAATACCGTGGTCGGCTTCATCGGGCCGGAGTACCTCTACGACAGCCGGCAGTTTATCCGCGCGGGGCTGGAGGACCATTTCATGGGCAAGCTCCACGGCCTGCCCATGGGGTGCGACTGCTGCTATACCAACCACATGCGCGCCGACCAGAACGACAACGAAAATCTGGCCGTGCTGCTGGCGTCGGCCGGATGCAACTATTTCATGGGCGTGCCCCATGCCGACGATGTGATGCTCAACTACCAGTCCACCGGGTACCATGATGTGGCTGCCGTGCGCGAGACTCTGGGCCTTGCGCCGATCGCGCCCTTTGCCAGGTGGCTGGAACGCTGGGGCTTCTGGCAGGACGGGAGGCTGGGGCCAAACGCGGGCGATGCCTCCGTGCTTCTTTGAACCGGCGAAGGGAGGATGAACAGCATGACCGAACAGGAGGTCAGGGCAGTGGTGGAGCGGCTTCTCAGCCGGCTCAATGCCGGGGAGCTTGCCATGCCTGCAGCTCAAGTACCCACGCCGGCGCGCATTCCTGCGCAGACGCCGGAGCAGTACGGCGTGATTGAGGACATCGAGCAGGTGGATCTGCGGCGGCAGTATCTGGTGGAGAATGCCCATGATGCCGCCGCGTTCCTGGCCATGAAGGAGCGGACTCCAGCGCGCATCGGCGTAGGCCGGGCAGGGGCGCGGTACCGCACGCAGACGATGCTGCGCTTTCAGGCGGATCATGCCTTTGCGCAGGTGTCGGTGTTTTCCGACGTGCCGGCGGAGTTCCTGGAAAGCCTGCACCTTCCCGTGTATCAGACCGCCTGCGAGAGCCGCGAGGAGTTTCTGACCCGCCCGGACAAGGGTCGCGTATTTGACGCGGAGACGCTGCGGCGCATTCGGGAGAGCATCGCGCCGGATGTACGGGTCGTGGTCTATGTGGCGGACGGGCTTTCATCCGCCGCGGTCACGGCCAACGCGGCCGATATCCTGCCCGTCATCCGCAAGGGACTGGAGGGTGCGGGCATAAAGGTAAACGAACCGTTCTTCGTGCGATTCGGACGGGTGGCGACGATGGATCAGATCGGCGACGGGCTGCCCGCGGAAGTGGTATGCGTGCTGCTGGGCGAGCGTCCGGGGCTGGTGACGGCCGAGAGCATGAGCGCCTATATCGCCTACAAGCCCACCGTAGGGATGGCGGAAAGCCGCCGCACCGTGCTGGCAAACATTCACCGGGGCGGCACGCCCGCGGTGGAAGCGGGCGCGCATATCGTGGATCTGATTCGGCTGATGCTGGAGAAAAAGCGCAGCGGCATTGATTTGCCGGTGTAATCGGAAGGGAGGGGCCGCGATGCGGGGAGACCGCATGCCTGCAAGGGTGCTGGCCATGAGGCTGATTCCGAGCGTGGACACAGGTCTGCGGGATCGCCTGGGGCTGGGGGCAGAGGTGCACGCCCTGGGCCTGATTACCTGCGACAGCGATGATGTGGGCTACACCGCGCTGGACGAAGCCACGAAAAAGGCGTGCGTCAGCGTGGCCTACGCGCAGTCCATGTACGCGGGCGCGGCCAATGCCAATACGGTGCTGGCAGGCGAATTTCTGGGCATCTTGGCGGGAGAGACGCCTGCCGAGGTGGAAAGCGGCCTTTTGGCCGCGCGACGGATGATCGAGCAGGAAGCCAGCTTCTATTCCGCAAACGACGATGACAGCATCGTGTATTTTGCGCACTGCATCTCCCGCACGGGCAGCTATCTCTCCGCCGCCTGCGAGATTCCGGAAGGATCGCCGCTGGCCTACCTCATCGCACCGCCGCTGGAAAGCATGTACGCGCTGGACAAGGCGCTCAAGGCGGCTCAGGTGCGGGTTTGCGCCTTCTACGGCCCGCCGTCGCCCACCAACTTTGGCGGCGCGCTGCTCACCGGCAGCCAGTCGGACTGCCAGGCGGCGTGTGATGCATTTGCGCGCGCGGTGATCGACGTGGCGGCCAATCCTATTGAAACGCTTTCGGACGGAGCATCGTCGTAAGAAAGGAACCGGCATATGGCAAGCGTGACGGCCCTGGGTATGATTGAAACCATCGGCCTGGTATCGGCCATTGAGGCGGCGGACGCGGGCCTCAAGGCGGCGCAGGTGCGCCTGCTGGGCACGGACTACGTGCGCGGGGGGCTGGTGATGGTGCGTTTTGAAGGCGAGGTGGCCGCCGTACAGGCCGCGGTGGACGCGGGAGCGACGGCGGCGCAGCGCGTGGGCAAGGTATTCAGCGCGCACGTCATTCCCCGCGCCATGCCGGAGGTGTTCTGTATGCTGGCGTCGGACCCGTCTGTGGGTCCGGGCAAACGGTATCGGGGAGGATGCGTCAGCTGCGGCGGCTGCGAGGGAGGACGGCGCGAGCTGGCGGCGATGGCGCGTGCGGAGCAGGCGGAAAAGGCCCCCGCGATGGAGGACCTCAAGGGCCGCCGGGTCGCGGAGCTGAAGCAGTACGCCGCTTCGCTGGAGGGTTTCCCGATGTCGACGGCGCAGATTCGCGCATCGACCAAGGAACGCCTGCTGCAAGCCCTGGCGCGTCACTTTGGATGGACGGAGGAGCGTTGACCTTCTAACGGACGTATTGCCTAAACCGAAAGGAGCCTTTCGCCTATGCGATATATCACCGAGCAGGAACTGCGGGACAGCTTCGCCGGGGGCGTGCCCCCGCGCTTTGTGCTGCCCGCGGACTGCCGGCTGACCCCGCTGGCCGAGCAATACCTTCGGGACCTTAGGCTCCTGGGCGGGGAAAGCCTGCCGGACCGGCGGCAGAAGCCGGAGCACATGACCCACCTCAACAGCAGGGAGATGGTCAGCAAGACACACCCCCGCAT
This sequence comes from uncultured Eubacteriales bacterium, assembly GCA_900540045.1. Taxonomy (GTDB): domain Bacteria; phylum Bacillota; class Clostridia; order Christensenellales; family Aristaeellaceae; genus Limiplasma; species Limiplasma merdipullorum. The sequence continues at coordinate 5,429 of UQEF01000095.1, forward strand.
CCTTCTGCGCGGCAAGCTGGATACGCTGGAAAGCGAAATCCTGCTGGTGATGGTCGGGTGCGGCGAAGCGTGGCGCGCGCTTTTGCAGGACGCTTTGCAACTGGTGCGGCAGGTGCTGGCCGCCGATGTGAAGGACGCGCCTCTCCCGCCCTGGAAGCTGGGCGGTATGGATGCGGAGGAGGTACACCGGGGATCGCATCACCCGGAGGCGTTCGGGCTTTCCGGACATCTTCTGCCCGCGCCGGAGCAGGGATTGCTGGCCGCGCAGATGAACCGCCTGCGCGCCGTGTGCCGCGAGGCGGAGCTGGCCGGCATCGCGGCCTGGCAGGATGGCGTTCTGTTGCGCCACGAGGACTGCATCCTGGCGCTGAACCGGCTTTCCAGCTATTTTTATCTTCTGCAGCTGCGCGCCGCGACGGGCGGCGGGGCGAATAGAGAAAGGAATGAACGGACATGAAACAGTATATTTACGCACATCGCGGCGCTTCAGGCTATGCGCCGGAAAACACGCTGGAAGCCTTTGAACTGGCGATCCGGCAAGGCGCGTACGGTGTGGAGCTGGATGTGCATATCACGGCGGACGGACGTCTGGTAGTGGCGCATGATGAAACGGTGGACCGCTGCTCCAACGGCAAGGGGCTCATCGCCCGGATGACCCTGCGCGAGCTCAAGGCCCTGCGCTTCAACAAGACCTTTCCGGAGTATGCCAAGGCTACCATTCCCACATTCCGGGAGGTGTTGGAACTGCTGGCACCGGCGGGGCTTCACGTGAATGTGGAGCTTAAAAACAGCCTTATCGACTATCCTGATCTGGAGCGCCGCTGTGTGGAAGAAGCGGCGGCTGCTGGCATGCTGGAAAGGATGCTGTTTTCCTCCTTCAACCATCACAGCATGGTGCGCATGAAGCAAATCGACAAAAGCCTTCGCTGCGGCCTGCTGTACGAATGCACCATGGTCCGGCCCTGGGACTATGCCGTGTCGCTTGGCATGGACGCACTCCATCCGCACTACTCCGGGGTGCTGGTGCCGGGCGGGGAGTGCGAGGCGGCGCACGCGGCAGGGCTGGAAGTCAACCCCTGGACGGTCAACGCCGAAGATGACCTGCGTCGGGTGATCGCTGCGGGCGCGGACCGCATCATTACCAATTATCCGGACCGTGCGCTGCGCTGCCTGGCCCAGGATGGGGAAAAGCAGGAAGGATAAAGGCGGGAGCCTTTCGGCTGCTTTCATAAAAACGCGCTCCGCGTGCTGATGGCATACGGAGCGCGTTGATTTCCCGCCGTCCGGAAAAGCGAAGGCACGGAGGCAAGCAGGCTGAGAAGGCGCCCCGTGGACGGGCCTTAGGTTTCGGCGGAGGTGCCGGCGACCGAGTGAACGGCCTGCTTTCCCGCCTCGAGGGCGGCATGCTCGCTGGAAATCTCGTTGTGGAGCATGAGGGAGTTCCATGCGCAGTTGGTAGGCGTGAGCATGGCTTTCAGCGCGATGGGGGGCACGCCCAGCCGGCGCAGGGATTGCAGGAACTGGGATGCCTGCAGGGAAGAAAGATGGGCCATCACCAGCATTTCATCCGCAAAGGCGCCGGGTGCGGGCAGGCCTGCCGGCGGCTCCATGCCGCACAGGGCGGCGAGCGTTTCCCCATATTCGGAGGGGGGTACGGGCCGTACGCGAATCTTGAAGCGCATGGCCGCCAGCCGGACTTTTCGGAAGGATTCATCCTTGAGGTTGTAGCAAAGAAGCACGGGCTGCCGCATCGCAAAAAACGCCGCCTTTCATCATAGGATAACAGGGATTCCTATTGTAGGCGGAGAAAGCTGAAAAGTCAAGGGAAGCGCACCTGCGCCGGGAACGGGGAACGCAAACGGAAATGAACGGAACGATCTGCAGGACCCACGAAAACAGGTCGTTTCATATCACTCCTGAAAGGAGGCCATGTCATGCCCTTTTCCATCGTCCGTCAGGACATCACCCAAATGCAAGTGGATGCCATTGTCAACGCTGCCAATACGGAGCTTGAGATGGGCGGAGGCGTTTGCGGCGCGATCTTTCAAGCGGCGGGTGTGACGGCGCTTCGGGCTGCCTGCAGAAAGGTGGCGCCCATTCCTACTGGTGGAGCAGCCCTTACGCCCGGATTCAACCTGTCCGCAAAGTATATCATCCACGCAGCGGGACCGGTCTACCGCAGCTGGGATGCAGCGCAGAGTGAACGGCTGCTGCGCTCGGCGTACCTGGAATCGCTCAGGCTCGCCCGGCGGCATCGGTGCGCCAGCATCGCCTTTCCCCTGATTTCAAGCGGCATTTACGGCTATCCCAAGGAAGAAGCGCTGCGGGTGGCGACCGCCGCTATCGGGGATTTCCTCATGCAGCATGACATGGAGGTCTATCTGGCCATCTTCGACAAAGCCTCCTTTGCGATCAGCCAAAAGCTGGCCGGAGCAGTCAAAAGCTATATTGACGAAAACTATGTATCAGCGCATCAGGTTTCGCGCCGCGGCCTGCTGGAGGTCGAAAGCAGAGCGATTGAGGCCGCCGCTCCACCCATGACGGCTGCTCCCTCGTGCATGTCCGGAGAACTGGAGGCACGGCTCGGAAACCTGGACGAGCCGTTTCATGTCGCCCTGCTCAGGTTGATTGACGCCAAAGGCAAAACCGATGTGGAGGTCTACAAGCGGGCCAACATCGACCGCAAGCTGTTTTCCAAAATCCGAAAGGGAAAGGGCTATCTTCCCGGCAAGCGCACCGTGCTGGCGCTGGCCATCGCTTTGCAGCTGACTCTTCGGGAAACGGATGATCTGCTGGAACGGGCAGGGTACGCGCTGTCCCACAGCCAGAAATTTGATGTGATTATCGAGTATTTCATCCTTAGCGGCCGATATGACATCTTTGAGATCAACGAGGTTCTTTTTCAGTACGATCTGCCCTTGCTGGGTTCCAGCTGATGTCGCTTTGAAAGCGACCCGGGCATTCCCCTTCTGCGCTATCCTGAAAGCGCACCAGAAAGAGGAGGGGAAACACGATGAAAAAGAATCTGACGGAACTGGTATTCATCCTGGACAAAAGCGGCTCCATGGCCGGGCTGGAGAGAGACACGATCGGCGGGTTCAATGCCATGCTTGAAAAGCAAAAGGCACTGGACGGCCAATGCCGGATTACAACGGTGCTGTTTGATAACCGCTATGAGCTGCTGCACGATCGAACCGACATCCGGGCCGTTCGTCCGATCACGGCAAAGGAGTATCATGTGGGCGGCTCAACCGCCCTGCTGGATGCCGTGGGCAAAACGATTCATAAAATCGCAACCGCGCAGAAAAACACGGCGGAGCCCTTTCGCGCCGGAAAGGTGATGTTTGTGATCATCACCGACGGCGAAGAAAACGCCAGCCGCGAATACTCCGTCGCAGAGGTGAAGGAGGCCATTCAGCGGCAAAAGTCCCGTTACGGCTGGGAGTTCATCTTTCTGGGAGCCAATATCGACGCCGTGGAGACGGCAGGCCGGTTTGGCATCGATGCGGGCCGTGCGGCCAATTACGTGCCGGACAGCCGGGGAACGGCGCTGAACTTTCGCACCATGAGCGAAACCGTATCGGCATTCCGGGCGAGCGGCGCCGTTCCCGACGCATGCCTGGACGCCATTCGCAGGGACATGAAAAAGCGGGGCGGGCGCGGCTAAGAGGCTGCGTCCGCGCCGGGAGTACCGAAGGGAAGCCTGTGACCTGAGAGGTTCAGGTCCAAAGCGGCCTCGAGACGTGAGTCAAGTGAGGAGCGGCGCACGGCCAGTGTATAGAACGACGGTATTTCCGGCAGGGGAAATACGTCCTGGCGGAAAGGAATGTCGCAGGCTGACTTTTCCGCCGGGACGAGGTTCGGGTCAGGACCTGTCCCCGGGCTTTTTTATTTGCAAAGAATAGGATGGTACGCGCGCACATACAATGTGCAAAGGAGGTGGAACGCGAGAAAATCGATAAAAAACAGCTGATTATCTGCCTTGCCATTCCACTGGCGGTAGGCGGAGCAGCAGGACTTCTGACCATGAACAGCATGGAAGCGTTTGAGACGTTGAACCAATCGCCCCTGTCGCCTCCCGGGTGGCTGTTTCCGGTGGTATGGACGGTGCTGTACGTGCTGATGGGCATTGCTTCGCATCTGGTATCCGCATCGGATGCGCCACAGGAGGAAAAGGCGCGTGCGCTTTGGACCTATGGCATTCAGCTGGCGTTTAATTTCCTGTGGCCGATCGCGTTTTTCAATCTGAAATGGTATCTGTCCGCCTTTCTCTGGCTGGTGATTCTGTGGATTTTGATCCTTCGGATGTACTGCTCGCGGTCGGTCATGTACGGCGCCTCTTCCAGACTGGGAAGAATAAGATCGACATGGGGCAGCGCGCGCTTCAAAATGGGCTGCCAGTCCACCTGTCCCGGTTCGGCCTTGAGATCAGGCAGGCAGGTATCCACGGAAGCGACGGCTCCCGCCGCTTTGGCCTGCTCAAGCATCTGCACAAGTCCCTCGCCTTCCCGGCGGTAGAGGCCCGGCATGGTGAGCGGATAGCCGAAGTGGAACAGGCCGGTATCGTGAAAGACCTCCGCGGTAAAATCACCTGCGCCGAAGCTTTGAGCCGCCCCGCGCAGATGAATGGCGCTTTTGTCACAGCCCGGAATCGACAGCGCGATGCTGGCGGTGGAACGCATGCCGGAAACAACCGTGAGCGAGCTTTCGACCCGCTCGTCGGCCAGCAGGCTTTGCACAATATCGGTGGTCTCGATCACGGTCATGGGCTTGCCGATCTTTTCCAACACCTGCT
>UQEF01000096.1 GCA_900540045.1 uncultured Eubacteriales bacterium
GTGAAAACCCGACGCGCCCCTCAGCGTTTGGAATGCGTTCAGCTGCTTACGGCAGCCGGTTGCCTGCCGCGCAATAGATGGCATACCAGTCTTCACGCGAAATCTGAGTGTTCACACCCGCAATGATCTGTTTCATGCGTTCCGGGTTGGTGGTGCCGGAGATGACCTGAATCATCATGGGGATGCGTGTAAGCCAGGCCACTGCCATCGCCGTCTTGGTCACACCGTATTTTTCGGCCATTTGGTCCAGCATGTGGTTGACTTCCGGGAAGTCGGGGTTATCCAGGAACACGCCCTCGATAAATCCGTACTGGAAAGGCGACCATACCTGCAGCACCATCTTTTTCAGCTTGCAGTATTCCAGCACGCCGCCGTCACGGTCCACCGAGCCGGGGAAGGTGGTGTTGACGTTGATGCCCTGATCGATCATGCCGGTGTGCACCACGCTCATCTGCATCTGGTTGAACAGCAGCCGGCCGTCAACGGCCTGCTGCAGTACCTCGATCTGCATGGGGTTATGGTTGCTGACGCCAAAGTAGCGTACCTTGCCGGATTCCTTCAGGTCACGGAAGGCGCGAGCGATTTCCTCCGGCTCGGCCAGCGCGTCCGGGCGGTGGATGAGCAGCGCGTCCAGATGATCGGTGTGCAGCTTGCGCAGGCTGTTTTCCGCACTGGTAACGATGTGCTCGTAGGACGAGTCATAAAAACCGGTGCGAATGCCGCACTTGCTTTGCACAATCATGCGGTCACGCAGGCCGGGATTGGCGGCCAGCACCTGACCAAAGCGCACTTCGGACTGGTGATCGCCATAAAAATCCGCATGGTCGAAGAAATCTACGCCGCCCTCCAACGCGGTCATGATGAGTGATTCCAGACTGCGCACATCCATATCGGCAATGCGCATGCAGCCCATGGCGGCGCAGGGAATGGAAAAGCCGGGGGCGGGTTCATAGCGTTTCATAAGCGTATCCTCCATAACGATGCAGAATGGGTCAGCCCTTGACGGCGCCGGCGGTGGCGCCTTCCTTTTGGAAGGTCTGCATAAACAGGTAAATCAGGATGCTGGGAACGATAACCAGTGTGGTGCCGGAGAGGATCACCTGCCACGGCGTGGCCAGGCCGTCGCTCAGGGGCAGCATGGAGACGGACACCATCAGCGTGTACTTGGAGCTCTTGTTGAGGAACAGCAGCGGCCAGAAGAAGTCATTCCAGCGCGCAATCAGCGTAAGCGAGGCCCACGAGGCCAGCGCCGGCTTTACGATGGGACAAACCACCCGCAAGAAGATACCAAAGTCACGGCAGCCGTCAATGCGGGCCGCCTCCAGAATCTCGTCCGGCACCTCCATCATGTACTGGCGCAGATAAAACACGCCCACCGCCGTGGCCAGCCTGGGAAGGATCAGCGACCACAGGTTGTTGATCAAATCGAGGTTGCGCATGATCAAAAACAGCGGAATGGAGCCGACTTCGGCAGGAATGGTCATGGTGGCGACCACAAAGTAGAACAGTGCGTTACGTGCGGGGAAACGGTATTTGGCAAAGGCAAAACCCGCCAGCGAGCAGAAAAACAGCGTGGTCAGCGTGCCCATCACGGAGGTAAATACGCTGTTGCCAAGATGCTGCCAAATGGGCAAGAGCTCAAACAGGCGCTCATAATTGGCCAGCGTGGGCTGGCTGATGGTCAATGCGCTGAAGCCGGACACCTTTTCCCCGACACTTTTGATGGAAATGATGCACGACCATATGACGGGGAACAGGCAAATGACGACGATTACCGCCATCAGCAGGTAGACCAGCAGCTTCCAGAGGTTTTTCTTGGCGCGATAACTCATGTGCGGTCCCTCCTTGCCTTATATCTCGCCTTGCGCCCGCCGCACCCTGAACTGGATCAGGGAGATGATCAGCAGGACCAGGATCAGCACCACGCCCAGCGCCGAGGCGTAGCCCATCTTGAAAATCTTAAAGGCGTTGGTGTACATCAGCTGGAACAGCGATGTATTGGAGGAGCCCGGACCGGCCAGGGTATAGGGCTCGTTGAAGATTTTCCAGGCGTCCACGGTGATGGTCACAAAGCAGAAAAATGAAATGTTGCTCAACTGGGGCAGCGTAATGCGGAAAAACTTCTGGGCCCCGGAAGCGCCATCCACGGTTGCGGCTTCATAATACTCGGTGGGAATATTCAAAAGACCCGACAGAAAGATGAGCGTATACCAGGGAATGGTGCGCCAGATGAAGAGAATATGAACCGGAATGCGCGCCAGCCTGCTGCTGGTAAGCCACGGAAGCGCCTGACCTCCGAAGGATTCGATGATGGCGTTGATCAGGCCGGCATTTTCGTCAAACAGCATGCCGAAGATCAGGCCCATGGCCATGGAGGCACACACGTAGGGCAAAAAGGTTACGGTTTTAAAGAAGCTTTTGAATCGAAGCGCCTGGCTGTTGAGCAGGGAAGCGATCATCAGGGACAGGCACAGCACCCCGATGACGCCTATCACCCAGTACAGGGCGGTATTGCGCAGACTGTCGATGAACTGGTAATCCTCCAGCATCATCGCATAGTTGCTCCAGCCGATCCAGCGGGGCTCCTTCATGCCGTTCCAGTTGGTAAAGCTGTAGTAAAAAGTGGCGACGGTGGGTACGAGCTGGAAAATCAGAAATTGAATAAAAAAAGGACAGATGGCAAGATAGGCAAAGCCATAGCGCTTCCAGAACCTTTGTTTCATATGGCAATCCCCCTTCGGATACCCGCGCGGCCGCTTTGCGTGGCGCGCGGGTAAGGCAGTGGTCAATGCCCGGCCTCAAGGGCTTCAATGACCCAGCGGATGTGATCCGGATCAATGGTGTTGGGAACCGTGCAGTCAGCGCCCAGGATAAAGGGCGTATCTCCCATGTGAGAGAGAACGTTGCGCACCTCCTGCTGCACCTGCTCCTTGTTGCCGCAGTAGAGAGGATGGTCCCGCCGGTTGTCCAGGCCGCCCAGCAGCACCGTATCGGGACCGAAGTAGGAAACGCCGTCCCAGATGGGCAATTCTTCCACGCCCGTGCCCCAGTTTTTCACCCGGCAGGGGTAGTCCTTCCAATAGTCCAGATTGTTGGGGAAGCCCGCCCAGGAGCACATATGCAGGATGTTGTAGGGGCTGACGGCGTTAAAGGCGTTAATGACAATCATGTCGGACGGCTTGACGATGCTGTCGTATTCCTCGCGGCTCATGCGGCCTTTTTCCGCGCCCTGAAGGCTTTGATAGATGCCGAGGCAGCCGCCCTCGTGGATTACCCGCTCCGCCAGCACGGCCAAGTCGCCCGCAATGACATTGAGGGCGTGGCGCATGGCGTCCGGGTCCTCGCGCAGATGCGCCATGACGGTTTCATCCCAGGTGCGGCCCTGAAGGGCTTCGGGGGTGAATACGTCGCACGCGCGCACGATATTGAAGGGTGAAAAGAAGTTATAGAACGTATAGCATTCCTCGCCGACAAGGGCGTTGATGGCGGCGCAGCGCTCCACGGTTTTTTCAAAGAAGGGATCGTTTTTGGGCAACGGCTGCACATTGCGCCAGTCAGCCGCGCAGCGAATGGTTGCGCGCAGCGGATAACCCAGCCCATCGGACATGATTTTGATAAAGTCAATGCCCGATTCGCGGTAGTAGTTTACATGCGCCTTAACGCAGGCATCGCCATTGGCCTGCTCACCTTCAAAATGAAACCAGAATCCCACCGGGATGCGATCGGGCTTTTGATGGTTCAGCACAGCCATCAGGCGTTCCTTTTTGTTCATGGTCCATTCGTTCCTTTCCTTATCATGCATGCGTAGAGACATGGAGAGCGGCGCGCCGCTCCCCATGCCGTTTGACGGGAAAACCTCAGGGCATTTCCGCCTGGCCGATGCGGATCTTGAGCTCGCGGTCCATGTTGGCGATAGCCTCGTCCATGGTCTGCTCGCCGGCAACGTACTTTTCAATCTCCGCACTGATGATTTCGTCCGCCTCAGCATCGCTGGGGGTTACAACCATATTGGCAGAGGGATTGGCCAGGGCGTCGCTTTCCGCCTTGCGGAAGGACTGGCCGCCGTAGAAGTCGGAAGGCTCCTGCCAGAACGGATCGGTGAGCATCTCCTTGGAGATGGGGTTATTGTAGGGGCCGTTGATCTCGGTCATCTTGTTGACCCAGGTCTTGTAGGCTTCGCCGTCGGTGGCAAAGTCGTACCACATCTGCAGAATCAGATCGGTGTAGGTATCATCGTGAGTATCCACCAGACAGAAATAGGTGCTTACCGGAGCGCCCGAAGTGCCGACCTCCTCAAATACAGGAGGCGCCATCACGCGCCAGTCGCCCACGGTCTTGGTCAGGTTGCCGCGCATGAACTCGTCCCAGAACGCGCCGATGTAGAACGTGGCAATCTTGCCCTCGTCGGTGGCCTCGTAGAGGGGCTGCTGCATCATGTTGGTCTTGTAGAGCAGGTCCTCGGAGCACAGCTGGTCAAAGAAGCCAAGAGCCAGCTTGGTGCCGGGGTCCTCGCCGATCACCACATTGCCTTCTTCGTCCCAGATGCGGGCGCCGGCCTGCGGCATCAGGCCGCGGCGGCCCCAGTAGCGCCAGGTGTAGGTGGAGGGGTCAACATAGGAGAGGTACACTTCGCCATTGCTGCGCTCCTTGAGCAGGCGGCCGGCCTCCAGGTAGCCATCGAAGGTGGACATCATGGCGGGGTCAACGTCGTACTTTTCAAAGATTGCGTTGTTGTAGAACAGCATCTGCGGACGCACCGCATCGGGCAGGGCGTAGATCACGCCGTTGATGGTGGCATCGGCCGCCGCGCCGTCCACAAACTGATCGGCAATGGGGGTGTAATAGTCCGTGACCTCAAGCAGCAGGTCGTTCATGGCCATGTTGACCACGCCGACGGTATCCAGGAACAGAATTTCCGGCATGGCCTCATAATCGCCCGCCAGGTTGTACATGGCGATCTTCTGCTGGCCGTCGTTGGTGGTGGAAATGGCGGTCGCCTCGATGGTTACGCCGGGCGCAATATCGCGGTGAGCTTCCAGCCAAGTATCAAAATACTGCTTGCGGAATTCCGGCTGACCCGTGGACCACCACTGAAGCACACCGTCGGGATAGGTTTTCGTCTCGGCCAGCGCAGGCAGAACAAGCGAGCACAGCAGCAGAGCCAGCGTCATCGCAACAGACAGGATACGTTTCATGGGAATGCCTCCTTTTTGCTTCATATAACAGCCGCTTGCACTGCGGCAGCTATTCTGGAATAGGGTATGTCCGTGGGAAGCGTACAATCCGCGCCCAGAATGAAGTGGTGAGTGCCAAAGCGCTGAACGATGGCGCGCACCTCTTTTGCAATGGCTTCTTCCGGCCCCTCGGCCAGGACGCCGCTGCGGTTGGCCAGTCCGCCCAGTATGGCGGTCTGCGGGAAGAGCCCACGGCCCTCCTCCAGGCTAAAGTGCGTCTCATACACACCCCAGTTGACCACATCAGCCCATTGATCATAGCCCCGGTACCGCTCCATATTCAGGTTTTCCTTGCAGATGTGCAGGAACACATGTCCGCCTGCTTCCCGTGCCGCCTGCATGATTTGCAGGTCAAAGGGACGGATGCAGGTCTCAAATTCTTCATCGGTGTAGAAATGCTTTTCGCCGCCGAGCGCGGCATAGTAGATTCCATCGGCCCCGGCGCGGATACAGGCCTGCGCCAGCTGGCACATGGTATCGGTCACCCGGCGGTGGACGTCCAGCATGCGTTGGCGGTCGCTGCGCAGGCTTTCGCACATCAGCCTGCGGGCCTCCCCATAGCCGTGAGCCGCCTCAATGGGGTGGATGGTGGAGGCGCACACGCCGTGAATGGTAGCCAGGGAATAAACGCCTTCGCCCGCACGGTCCAGGATGCGGCGGACCAGATCCACCTGACGGGTCAGGAAGGGAGCATCCATGCCGTAGGCCAATACCCTGTCCCAATCCTGAAGGGAATGAAGCGTTCCAATGGAGGGCTCCAGATTCTCGTTCATGATCTTGAGTACATCCACCTGGGTTTGCTCATAGAAGGTAACGTGCGCCTCCACAGCGGCTTCGCCACAGGAGACCTCCTTGGGAAAGTGAAGAGAGAAGAGCGAGGGAACGTGATCCACGGGTTTGCCCTCAATGGCGGCCAACACTCTTTCGCGCCTGTTCATCTGTGACTTACCTCCCACCAGAAGAATTGATTGGTATCATCTATCAGTATGCTGCGGGCCGACTGATAATCCCGTTCCCTGCATGCCTGAATAAAACGCTCATGCGTGCGCTTTTTCTGTTCCAGCTCCGGAGAATAGATATTCTGGTAATACTGGGTAGCGGCGCGGGCGTTGATGCGCAGCGTGCTTTTCAACAGCCCGCTCATGTAGGCGTTGCCGGCAAAGGAGGCCAGCATCAGATGAAAACCCACGTTGCTTTGCCAGCGCTGGGCCGCGGTCATCTCCGGCACATCTTCGGCCCGGATGCGATCGTTGGATTCCGTCAGCAGATCCAGTTCCCGTTCTCCCAGATTGGGATAGGACTTGTCAAACATGAATAGCTCCAGTGCCTGCCGCGTTTCGGCGATTTGACGAACCTCGTCCGGGGTGAACTGCACGATGCGGTAACCGGCACGTGGAACGCTTTGCAAAACCCGCTCGTCGCACAGGGAGATCAGGGCTTCACGTACCGGCGATTTGCTCACGCCATACCGCTGAATCAGAGCGCTTTCTGTTACGATATCATTCGGCGAAAAAGTACCGTCCACAACATCCCGATAGATTTGTTCATAAATCAGATTGGTCAGGGGCTTGCTGTTATTCATATGCCATTCGTCCTCGTCTAATATTATCAGTGATATGATTATAAACCATTCAAAAGAATAGTCAATAGATAATAAAAAAATAATTATTCTCTATTAGAAAATAGATAAAAAATAACATGAAGTATAAATAAATGCATATAATTATTTCAAAATTATGAATTCTAGCTGTACAGTTCACCCGATTTATGGTATGCTGTTTCTACAATGCAACAGGAGGCGACAAACAATGGAGCGAAACGACGCCCTTTATCAGGCCTACTGCGCCATCCTGCGGGAGGAACTGGTGCCGGCTACCGGCTGCACCGAGCCTATTGCCCTGGCCTACTGCGCCGCCAAAGCGCGGCACGCCCTGGGGCGGATGCCGGACCGCGTGCGCGCGCAGGTCAGCGGAAATATCATCAAAAACGTCAAAAGCGTCACCGTGCCCAACACCGGCGGGCAAAAGGGCATCCGCGCAGCGGTGGCCGCCGGCATCGTTGCGGGCGATGAGGGGGCGGGGCTGGAGGCGCTTGGAAACGTGACCCCGGACCAGATTCGGGACATCGAGCGCTTTGCCGCGGAAACGCCCATTGAGGTGGTGCCGCTGGAAAGCGGGGTGCTGCTGGACATGATCGTGACCGTATGGAGCGGGGAGCACGAGGCCAGCGTGCGCATCAGCCACAGCCATACGCATATCGTCAGCATCCGTGTGGATGGGAACACCCTTTTCAGCGAGGATGGCAGCGTGGAGAGCACCGAGGCGACCGTCGATTATGCGCTGCTCACCGTGGAGGACATCTGCGCCTTTGCGGACTGCCTGGACCCGGATGACGTTAGGGATGTGCTGGACCGGCAGATCGAATGCAACACCGCCATCGCGGCCGAGGGGCTCAAGAGCGGATGGGGCGCGGATATCGGCAACGTGCTGCTGGATACCTATGGAAGCGACGTGCGCGTGCGCGCCCGCGCGCGGGCCGCCGCCGGCAGCGACGCGCGCATGAGCGGCTGTGAAATGCCCGTGGTCATCAATTCCGGCAGCGGAAACCAGGGGCTGACGGTATCCCTGCCCGTGCTGGAATACGCCCGCGAATACGGCAAGAGCCGTGAGGAGCTCTACCGCGCTCTGGCTGTGGCCAATCTGTGCGCCATCCATCAGAAAACGGCCATCGGAAAGCTTTCGGCCTACTGCGGCGCGGTGACGGCGGGCAGCGGCGCGGGCGCGGGCATCGCCTATCTGCTCACGGGCGACTACAAAACCGTAGCTCACACCATCGTCAATGCGCTGGCTATCGTGAGCGGCATCGTGTGCGATGGAGCCAAGCCTTCCTGCGCCGCGAAGATCGCCTCGGCGGTGGACGCGGGCATATTGGGCTTTGAAATGTACCGCAAGGGCCATCAGTTCTACGGCGGCGACGGCATTCTCTCCAAGGGCATCGAGAATACCATCCGCAATGTGGGCGAGCTGGGCCGCGACGGCATGCGGGAAACCGACCGCAAGATTCTGCAGATCATGACCCGGAATTGACAGAGAAAAACAGGTCCGCCGTCCACGGCAAAGCGCCGGGTGGCGGACCTGTTTTTCATGCTTGGGCGGCGGCTGCCCGTCTCCTGCGCACATCAAAGAGCACGGTCAGCAGCAGCAGGCACAGCGTCAACGGCTGCACGAAATACACGTAGCGGAAGCTCTGATGGTACAGCACCAGCACCATGGCCAGCAGATTGCCCAGCAGCGGCGCAGCGCATAGCCACAGGCTGGCGAGGCGCCGCCTGAGCCAGTAGAGCACCAGAACGCACAGCAGAATCAGCCATGCGCCGGAGCGCCACAGAAGCATGATGTGCAGCTGGCCGGTCAGCGCCTCCCCCGGAAAGTGGAAGGCTGCGGCCCAGCGGTATGCCCGCGCGATCAGGGAGGGGTTGCGGTAGGCCTCGCCCTCCTCAGCCCCCGGCACCACCAGCCCCACGTCGGATTCGATGAAGGCGTGATCGGAATAGTCGGTGTTGTAGCTTTCATCGGGCTGGGTCACATCCCACAACAGGTTCATGCCGTCCAGCCGGTCCTTGATGACGATATCGGGATACCTGGCCAGGGCCTCCAGATAGATGGAAAAGGCCTCGCCCGCGGTGAACTGCGTCAGGTTCATGCCGTTGGGCAGGGCGTAGAGGTAGCGGTCATGCCCCTCAAAGCGGCTGTAGTAGGCGCGCCAGTCCTCCAGCGTCATGGCCCGCTGCAGGTCTTCCATGGCTCCGTTGCTCAAGGTCTTTCCCTGATGCAGGCACGCGGCCACGCCGCAGAACATGGTGGTATAGATTGACGCCTCATTGGGCTCCACCTTGAGCAGGCGGTATACCGGCCCCTTGAACCCCGCCAGCAGCAGCACGGGCACCAGCGCGCAGGCCAGCGCACGGCCCACAAACCGCCTGTGGCGCACGCCCACCACGACCAATGCCGCGGCCATGAAGAGCATCGGCAGGATGCCGTTGTGCCTGAGGCCGCCCATCAGAAACAGGCAGGGCACCGCCTGAATCACAAAGCCCGGCCGGCGCAGCCTGTCCGGGCTTTGGACAAGCTCGGCCATCAGCAGCGTGCCCCATACCAGCGTATAGGTGAAGGGAAAGTCCTTAAGCAGGCCGATGTTGCTCAGTACCTGATTGGGCAGAAGGCAGAATACCGCCACGCCCAGCGCCGCCGTGCGCAGCCGGGCGCCGAAGCGGCAGGCGGTCAGCGCGGCCCTCGCCACGATCAGCGAGAAGAAGAACCCCTGCACCGCCACCAGATATCCCGGATGGTCGAAGAACAGCAAAAAGAACCGATGCAGCAGCGTATGCATCACGGGATGCCAGTCGTTGAGCGGCTCCAGCCCCAGCGCCTGATAGAGCTGAAGAATGGCGTCCAGCGGAAAGCCGCCGGGCCAGAAGCTCGCCACCACCACCGCCTGACAGGCCAGCGCCACGCCCCACAGGCATGCGAAAGCCCGTCGCAGCGTGCGGCCGGACGGTTCGGCGTGCGCCGCCATGCATACGCAGGCGCGCTCGACCAGTCCCAACAGGGCCAGCAGCACCGGCACAAACCAGACGACGCCCAGCAGCAGCATCCCGACGCGGCCGGCACTGAACTGCATGCGTTCACCGGAGAGGAAGAGCCGGTATCCGAAGGAGGCAAACGACGCATACAGCGCCACTGCCAGAAGGCCGGCCAGCGCGCGCCCGCGCAGCCAGCCGCGCACCGGCAGGCGTATGCACGCCCACAACGCCGCGGCGGAGAGCGCCGCCAGAAAGACCCCCGTGGACGGGACGGGCCGAATCCACGGCGAGGCCAAAAACAGCGCTGCCGCGATCAGCGCGTAGCCCAGGCACGCGGCGGCCACGGCGGGTTTCGACCAAGCCTTCACGCCC
>UQEF01000097.1 GCA_900540045.1 uncultured Eubacteriales bacterium
CGGCGGCAAAGCCCGTCGAGCGTTGCGAGCGACCGAAGGGACGCGAGAAACGCGGCTTGATGCAGGAATAAGCGGGAGGACGGCGGCGCTTCCGGCGGCAAAGCCCGTCGAGCGTTGCGAGCGACCGAAGGGACGCGAGAAACGCGGCTTGATGCAGGAATAAGCGGGAGGACGGCGGCGCTTCCGGCGGCAAAGCCCGTCGAGCGTTGCGAGCGACCGAAGGGACGCGAGAAACGCGGGTCTTTCCAAATGATAATGTTTTTTGAAATAGAGGCGGCGCGGCCCCTCCGGGTGGAGGATGGCCGCGCCGTTTGCGCTGATATTCGGGGAGGGGTTGAGCGAGGCGCGTTTCTTGTGCCCTTCGGGCACTCGCAACGCTCGCTTTTTTGTGCTGCGGCACAGGGCTTGGGGCACCGGAGGGAAGCGTCAGCCCTGTGGGCTGTTGCGCACAGCGCAAAGCGCCCGAAGGTGGCGAGCGAAACGAGCGGTGGGCGCGGCCAGCGCCCTCCGCGACGATTGAGCGACCGGGAGTCTGCCCCAAACCCCGGCAAGGCGCGAAGGGAAGCGTGTGCCCTGTGGGCACTTGGGCCAAAGGCCCAAAGCGACCCGCAGGTGCGCCGGAAGGAAGCGTGTGCCCTGTGGGCACTTGGGCCGAAGGCCCAAAGCGACCTGGAGGCGTGAGCAAATACAAGGGCTGCGCGCGGTCAGCGCGCAGAACGCCGATATTTGCGAGCGAGCAAATACAAGGGCTGCGCGCGGCCAGCGCGCAGAACGCCGATATTTGCGAGGGCAGCGAAACCGTGCGCGCGACCGTCGGGGAGTGCGCGTGATTGAGCAACCGGGAAGGTCCCAGCACTTTGCCAGCAGCTTGCGCGACGGCCCCGGAGATCGCCTCCGGGGCCGTCGCTTCCGTTCCCCGCCGTCAGGGCCGGGGAGGCATGACAGGCGCTCAGGCCTGCACGGTTTCGTCCGCGCGCCGCTCCTTCCCGTCGCGGTTGCGCGCCGCCGGGCAAAACAGGACCATCAGGGTTTCCCTCGCCTGGGCCAGCAGATCAAATTCCCCCCTTGCGACACACCAGTTGAGAATCACGCTGTTGGTCAGCAGAATGGCGGCCATCGCCAGCTGCTCGGGCTCCGCCCGGTTGGAGATCAGCCCCTCCGCCTGCGCATACCCGATGAGCTCCTGCGCCGTCCGGCGTTCCTGGGCATACAGCGCCTTCAAGTCCTCGGATTCGCTTTCCAGGCTCAGCCGGCGCTTATAGTATTGCGCGGTGAGCATCCATCCGCTTCGTTCGGCGCGCTGGGCGCACATGGTGCAGGTGACCAGCACGCGCTCCATCAGATCGTGCGTGGCCGCGAGGGCAAACAGCTCCCTCTTTCTGGGGCGCATGTCATGCATCCTCAGGCAGTCCATCAGCTCCTCCTTGGTTTTGAAGTGATAGTAAAAGGTGCTGTTGGCCACCTCGGCTTTCTGGCAAATGTCCTTAATCGTCACGTCCTCAAAATTTTTTTCCGAAAACAGCGACAAAGCGCTTTGAATAATGCGATCACGATTTTTGCTCATGGTACGCCTCCATTCTCTTTGTCGTTGAAGAGGGAACCGGTGTAGCGGATCTCTCCCTGCTCCCCCGTCGCAGATGCCCGCAGGTAAGCGTCATCCTCCAGACGGAATGCGGATTCCGGAAGATTTGTAAATACCTCCAGATTTTCCGCTCCCGTCTCATAAAAAACCATCGCCGCGGAGAGGTCCCCGAAGCCTTCGCTGACATAGTCCATCGCCGCCACCGGCCCCATCACGCAAAGGGCCGTGCTCAGGGCATCGTTATAGGCCGCGCTCGGGCCCAGAAGCGTTACGCTGGCAATCCCCCGCTGCGGCTCGCCCGCCTCGGGCATATTGATGGGGTATCCCGTGCGCGGATCAATGATATGGCAATAGATGACGCCGTCCAGCGTATAGGTATGGTTGGCGTCGGAGCTGGTGGACACCGTGGTGTTGCGCGCAAACACGGTGGCAAAATAGCTTTCGCTGCTCCGGCCGGTGCGCGGCTTTGCCAGCGTCAGGCCATAGTCGCCGCCTTCCGGCCTTGACAGGAGCGAGATTGAGCTGCCGCCGCAGACGAAGTGCCCCTCGGTAAAGCCCATCTGCGTAAGCCGTTCCGTCACCAGATCGCAGGCAAATCCCTTGGCAATGCCGCCCAAATCCAGCTGGGCCTGAAACGTGCAGCCCCCGGCCGTGACGGGCGGCGTGTTTTTCTCAAGCCGCCAGCCCGTGGCCTCGTCCCCTGTCAGCACGATGGTTTCCATGCCCACCAGCCTTGTAAGCGCCTCGATGTAAGCCGGGTCCGGCAGGGGGAGCTTTCCGTCCACATAGGCGCGGTCGTACGGCTGGGTGGGCTGATAGGTGTTTCGGTTGAATCGCGGGGAAAAACCCCATAGGTCCACAAGCGGATAAACCGTCGGATCATAGGCCCCGTCCGTGTCCTCATAGGCCGCGCGCGCAATCTGAAACAGCTGTGCGGTCAGACTGCTCACATCGCAGCTCTCACCGCAGGCCAGCCGGTTGAATCGGGACAGGTCCGATTCGGGCAGCGACAGCGACACGGCCTTCTCCACCTGCTCCAGCGTCTGCTTGACCATCTGCCATGCCTGATCGAAGGCCGCCTCGTCCTCCGTATAGAGGAACAGCGCGCTGACGGTGGAAAAATACTCGTCGGTATACCTGCTTTTGACGGTTGCCCCCAGCGCAGGCCGAAGCGCGAGCAGCACAAGAACCATCCCCATGATACACCCCACACGCTTGCGCATACCCTACCTCCCTGGCGGCAAAACGGCTTTCTTTCATCATTATACATGATAGCCGGACCGAAAAGCAAGTTAAGTATAGTAAACTACAAAGATTACTGATACAAATCTTAAAAAAACGAATTGACAACGGAATAACAATGGCGTATACTGTAACAAACAATCGTTAAAGATTGCACAAAGGGAAAGGAGAATGGACACCCATGAAAAAACGCCTTGTAACAATGATGCTGGCCGCCATGATGGCGCTGCTGCCGGTTCTGGCCATCGCCGAGGAGGCTTCCTTCGACGCTTCCGGCCTGATTGACTGGTTCAACGAGAGCAACACCTGGATGACCGTAGCCAACGGCCACTGGTCCTCCGACCCGGCCGATCAGATCACCGACGAAGAGCTGGCCAAAGTGTTCAGCATGGCTGTGAAGCAGCAGAACGCCGTCCACTGGACGCCCTGGTATTTCGTTGTGGTCAAGGATGTGGACGAGCAGCGCAAAATCATCGGCGATGCGTGGGGCGACCCCAACGACATGGCCACCGAGGGCACGGTCACGATCCTTGTGCTGGCGGACCAGATCCTCACCAAGGAAGAGGGCCACGTCAGCGACTATGATGGCTACTATATGCCCACCACCTTCGCCTACTATGACACCGGCCTCACCTGCGGCCTGATGGAAGTTGCGCTGGCCTCTCTGGGCTACCAGACGCATTACTTCGGCACCATCAACGGCGAATATGCCCCCATGGACCTGGCCGACGGCAAGTATCAGTCCATGAGCCGCTACCTCAAGGACGATTATCAGCGCGTATGGGGCTTCCCCAACCCCTACGAGGGCGAAATCAGCGAGACCAGCGTATACCCCGTCGAAGGCAACTGCGTGTTCGTGGCGGCCATCGTAGTGGGCAAGCCCGCTGCTGACGAGACCATCGAAACCTGGGGCACCAACCATGCCCGTCCGGACAACTGGGTCATCTGGGACGGCGTACCCAACGAATAAGCCGTTCACGGCTTGGGGGGCTTCCCTTTCCGGAAGCCCTCTTTCATTGTGGAAAGGAAAAGAACGATGAAAAAGACGCTATCTCTGATTCTGTGCGCACTGCTGCTGACCATGGGAACCGCTCTGGCCGAGCTCGCCTTTGAACCGGGCGTTTACACCGGCGTTGGCGAGGGCATGGGAGGCGATGTGACCGTCGAGGTCACCTTCAGCGAAACTGCCATTGACGAAGTCAAGGTCGTTTCCCACTCGGAAACCCCCGGCATCAGCGACCCGGCCATCGAGCAGATTCCCGCCGCCATCGTGGAGGCGCAGTCGCTGGATGTTGACGCCGTATCCGGCGCAACGATCACCAGCAAGGCCATTCTCCAGGCGGTCGAGGATTGCGCCGTGCAGGCCGGCGCGGATCTTTCCCTGCTGAAAACCGAAGTTGAGCTGCCGGAAAACACCTACGAGGGCGTGGGCAAGGGCATCGGCGGCGATGTAAAGGTCTGGCTTGAGGTCGTGGACGGAAAGATGGTTTCCCTCACCGTGACGGAGCAGTCCGAAACCGACTTTGTCGCCGGCCCCGCGCTGGAGAAGATCCCGGCCGAAATTCTGGAGGCTCAGTCCTTTGACGTTGACACCGTCACCGGCGCGACGGTGACCAGCCGCGCGATCATCGACGCGGCCAAGGACGCGGCCGCACAGGCCGGTCTGGATGTCGAGGCCATGAGTCCCGCGGAAGAAGAGGAATAATCCGGTCCCTGCAAAAGCGAGGGGCGCGTCTGCCGTATGGACAGACGCGCCCCCTTTTTCGTCTGGAAATCGCCCGGCAGCACGGAGCCCCGCCCCGTGCGCCTCTTTTCCGGCGCCGTTTCTGCGCGCTCTCCCGCTTTCGCCCCCCGTCCGACCTCCCCGCCGCCCCGAAGGAAAGCGCTTTCGCATTCTTTCGTTGACAGCCCCGCCGCAATTTGTCATAATACCATCAAAAGCGGCCGCCAGTTTCAAAAAGTTGATGGGTCAGGAGGGATTGTCTGATGAAAAAGTGCCTTTGTTTGTTGCTTTCCCTGACGATGCTGTGCCTCTGTGCGGGCGCGGCCCTTGCGGAAACCGTCGCGCTGAAGGTATGGGGCAGCCAGGAGGACCAGGAGCTGCTGGCCGAGCTGTGCGAAGCTTTCGCGGCGGAGCATCCCGAAACCACCTATGAATTCACCTACGGCGTCGTAGGCGAGGCGGACGCCAAGGCCCGCTACCTGGAGGACCCCGCGGCGGCGGCCGACGTGTTCTCCTACCCCGATGACCAGATCATCGACCTGGTGAACGCCGACGCGCTCTATGAGGTCACCCGCAACCATGACGCCATCGTGGCCGCCAACTCCGTTGGCTCGGTCAACGCGGCCTCGGTGGGCGGCGTGCTCTACGGCTACCCCATGACCGCCGACAACGGCTACTTCCTCTATTACGACCGTTCCGTCGTCTCCGACGAGGATGCCGGGTCCTTTGACACGCTGCTGGCCGCCGCCGAAAAGGCCGGCAAGAAGGTCCAGATCGACATTTCCAACGGCTGGTATCTCGCGGGCTTCTTCCTGGGCAACGGCTGCACGCTCACGCTGGATGAAAACGGCAACCAGATCTGCGACTTCAACAGCGAAAAGGGCCTGCAGGCCGCCGAGGCCATCCGCGCCATCTGCAACCATCCCGCCTACACCAGCGGCGACGACACCGTGCTGCAGGGCGGCATGGGCGACGCCATCTGCGCCGGCATCAGCGGCACCTGGGTGGCGGCGGCCATGAAGGAAAAGCTGGGCGACAACTACGCCGCCGCCAAGCTGCCCACCTTCACCGTAGACGGCGAACAGGTCCAGATGGGCTCGTTCCTGGGCTGCAAGATCCTGGGCGTGAACACCCAGACCCAGCATCCCGTGGAGGCCATGGAGCTGGCCGAATACCTGACCAGCGAGGATGCGCAGATCCGCCGCTACGAGGTGCGGGGCTACGGTCCCTCCAACCTCAACGCCGCCGCATCCGAGGAGGTTTCCGCCGACGTCGCGCTCTCCGCGCTGGCGGCGCAGAGCGAATTTGGCGTGAGCCAGCACGTGCTGGGCACGTTCTGGACGCCCGCCGAGGCCTTCGGCGCGGAGCTGGAAGCCCACTCCGAAGCCGACCTGCAAACGCTTCTGGATCAGTTTGTCAGCCAGGTCACGGCGCAGTAACGCACCGAAAGGGCTGCTTCGCGGGACGGGGCAGCCCTTCGCCTTTGAACAGGGGGGATTGACATGAAGCACGGGGCTGAACGCACCGCCGGCATCCTCAGGCGTGGAAACGGCTGGACGCGCCTGTCCGCATTGGTGATGGGCGCAGGATGCCTTCGCCATGGGCAAATCGTCAAGGGGCTGCTGTACCTGGGCTTTGAGGTGCTGTACGCCCTGTTTTTCTTCGGCTTCGGCTGGCCCTATCTCCGTCTCTTCCCCACCCTGGGCACCACGGCACAGAGCCGCGTCTGGGATGAGGCGGCGCAGATCTACCGCCGCGTGCCCGGCGATAATTCCATGCTGATTCTGCTCTTCAGCGTGGTCACGCTCGCCTCCCTCGCGCTGCTCTTCGCCGTATGGCGGCTGAACCTCAAAAGCGCGTGGCTGCTGGAGCAGAAGGCGGCGCGGCACGAGCCCGTCCCCCGTTTCCGCGAGGAGGTGCGCACCCTTATGGACGAGCGCTTCCATGTGACGCTCCTCTCCCTGCCCATGCTCACGCTGGTGCTCTTTACCGCGCTGCCCATCGCCTTCATGATCCTCATCGCCTTTACCAACTTCGACTCCACCCACCAGCCGCCGGGCCAGCTGTTCACCTGGACGGGCCTGACCAACGTGACCGACGTGTTCCTTGGCAACGAGGTCAAAACCCGCACCTTCTTTGGGATTCTCGGCTGGACGCTGGTGTGGGCCGTGCTGGCTACCTTTACCAACTACATTCTGGGGATGCTTTTGGCAGTGGTCATCAACCACCGGGTGGTCAGGCTCAAAAAGCTGTGGCGCACCTGCTTTGTCATCGCCATTGCGGTGCCGCAGTTCGTCAGCCTCCTGCTGATCTCGCGGGCGCTGGAGCCGCAGGGAGCCGTCAACGTCGCGCTGATGGCGCTTGGCTGGATTGACGCTCCGCTCCCCTTCCTGACTGACCCCACGCTGGCGCGCGTGGTCGTGGTGGTGGTGAACATGTGGATCGGCATCCCCTACACCATGCTCACTTTCAGCGGCGTTTTGCTCAACATCCCCTCCGACCTCTACGAAAGCGCCCAGATGGACGGGGCCGGTCCCGTGCGGCAGTTTGTGTCCATCACGCTGCCCTACATGGTCTTTATCACCGCGCCCGCCACCATCACCACCTTCGTCACCAATATCAACAACTTTAACGTCATCTATCTCCTCACCGCCGGCGGGCCCTTCTCCCTGGACTACTATCAGGCCGGCAAGACCGACCTGCTGGTGACCTGGCTCTACAAGCTGACCGTGGACCAGCATGATTACGCGCTGGCCTCCACCATCGGCATTTTCATCTTCATGATCGTCTCCTCCTGCTCGCTTGCCGTCTATAACCGCACCGGCGCCGTCCGAAGGGAGGATCAGTTCCAATGAGCAATGTTCGCAGCATGAAAAGGCACAACCTGCGCCTGTCCGTTTTTCTCCATACGCTGCTGGCCGTGCTGTCGCTGCTGTGGCTTTTGCCGGTGGCATGGCTCCTGCTCTCCTCCTTCCGGGCGGAGCCGGGGGCCTACACCTCCTACCTGCTGCCCAAAAGCTATACGCTTGACAACTACGTGCGCCTCTTTACCGATACCGCGCTGTTCAACTTTCCCCGCTGGTTTCTCAACACCCTTTTTGTGGCCTGCTGCTCGTGCCTGATCACCACGGTGCTCAGCCTCATGGTGGCGTATGTGTATTCGCGCCTTCGCTTTCCCTCGCGCAGGAAGCTGATGAACGTATCGTTGGTGCTGGGCATGTTTCCGGGCTTCATGAGCATGATCGCCATCTACCACTTTCTCAAGGCCATGGGGCTGGACCAGACGCTGCTTGCGCTGATTCTGGTCTATTCCGGCGGCGCGGCCATGAACTACTACATCGCCAAGGGCTTTTTCGACACCATTCCCAAATCGCTGGACGAGGCCGCCATTTTGGACGGCGCCACCCGCAGCGTGGTGTTCTGGAAGATCATTCTGCCCAACAGCAGGCCCATCGTGGCCAACATCGCCATCAACGCCTTCATCGCCCCGTGGGTGGATTTCATCTTCGTATCGGTCATTATGAAGGATAACTATGACAACTACACCGTGGCCAAGGGTCTTTACACCATGGTGGACAAGGCCAATATCTACCGCTATTACACGGTTTTCTGCGCGGGAGCGGTGGTGGTGGCCGTCCCCATCGTGCTGCTGTTCATCCGTCTGCAAAAGTATTATGTCGCCGGCGTGGCCGCCGGCTCGGTGAAAGGGTGATCGCATGAATTACGCCGCGATATGGCACAGGCCGTCCAGCGAGTACGCCTTTGCGCTGGACGATACGCACTACGTGTTCCGCCTGCGCGCGCAGGCGGGCGACCTGACCTGCTGCGCCCTGTGGTATGCCGACCGGGCCGCCATGGGGCCGCTGTGCTACCGGCGCGCCCCCATGGAAAAGCGGTATACGGACGCGCTGGCGGACTGGTTCGAGCTTCGTCTGACCACGCAGCTCAACCGCATCGCCTACTACTTTGAGCTCTGCGACGGCGCCCGGACCGCCTACTACATCGGCGGCCTGTTTCAGCCCACGCCGCAGGCGGACCGCTCGGACGGGTTTCAGTTCGCCTACAATCACCGCGCCGACCGCCTGACGGTGCCGGATTGGGCCGCGGACGCGGTGGTCTACAACATCTTCCCCGACAGCTTCGCAAGCCGCGCGGGCTGTCTGGCGAGGCAGCCCCAAAGCGCCTCCCTCGGCGGCGAAACCTGCCGCTCGCTGCTGGGCGGCACGCTCCGCGGCATCCGCGAGAATCTGGACGCCATCGAACGTCTGGGATGCAACTGCCTCTACCTCAACCCCATCTTTGCCGCCGGCTGCTATCACAAGTACGACACGCTGGACTACTTCCGTGTGGACCCCTGCTTCGGCACCGGCGAGGATCTCCGGCGGCTGGTGCATGCCGCGCACGCCCGCGGCATGCGCGTGATTCTCGACGGCGTGTTCAACCATGTGAGCAGCCGCCATCCCTTCTTTCAGGACGTGCTGGCCCGGGGCCGGCAGTCCCGCTACTACCGCTGGTTCTACGACCTGCCGGAGCATCCCCGCCTCCCGGCGGAGGGAGAGCTGCCCGAATACGCGTGCTTTTCCTATGTGGCGGACATGCCCAAGACGGACCTGTCCTGCCCGGAGGCGTGCGCCTACTTCTGCGAAGTGGGCCGCTACTGGATCGAAACCTTTGATATAGACGGCTGGCGGCTGGATGTGGCCAACGAGATCAACGACGGCTTTCTGCGGGCCTTCCGCGCCGCGGTCAAGGCCGCAAAGCCCGACGCGCTCCTCATCGGCGAGGTGTGGGAGGAAGCGTCGCACTTTTTGCAGGGCGACATGCTGGATTCCTGCATGAATTACGATTTCCGGCGCCTGGCCCTGCAGTTCTTCGCCCGGCGCACCCTTGATGCGGGCGGGCTGGCCGTGGGGCTGCACTGGCTGCTCACCCGCTACAGGGAGCCCGCCATGCTCGCCCAGCTCAATTTGCTGGACAGCCACGACGTGAGCCGCTTTCTGACCGAGTGCGGCGGGGACGAGGCGCGCATGCGGCAGGCCGTGGTGTTTCAGATGACTTTTCCGGGCATGCCCTGCGTGTTTTACGGGGACGAGCTGGGCCTGACCGGCGCATCCGAACCGGAGTACCGTCAGGCCATGCCGTGGGGCAGGGATCATCCCTTCCGCGCGCTGTACCGGGAGCTGATCGCCCTGCGGCGCGGGCATCCGGCGCTCCGGCGGGGCCGCTTCCTCGTGGAAGTGGCGCAGGGCGATCAGCTGGCCTATACCCTTGAGGATGCGTCCGAGCGCGTCTCGGTGCTGTTCAACCGCGCGGGCGCGCCGGTGGACGCGCGCCCGTGGCTGGATGCGGCGGGCGCGGCGGCGCTGGTGTACGGCATCATCTCGTGGCGCAACGGCGGCGACTTCGGCGTGTACTTCGCGCTCTTCGGCTTTGCCGCGATCTTCTTTTTCTCGGGCGGGTGGCTTTCAGCGGCAAGCTGAGCCATGCGCAGTTTATTCCGCACATTGCCG
>UQEF01000098.1 GCA_900540045.1 uncultured Eubacteriales bacterium
TGCGCATGCCGCTGCCCACCATGCTGCTGACCAGAAAGTCAATCACACGGTAACGGCCCGCCACCGGCATGGCGGCGATGGCGCGCAGAAGGGTCAGCTCACGGAGAAAGCTGTCCTTTTCGCCGGTATAAATCACACCCATTACATTTTTCATGGTGCTATCCTCACTTCCTCTGCTCTTGATGGGTCACTCCGCGCGCTGTTCCCCGGCCTTGACCGTGGAACCGGCCGGCAGGTTCACCTGCTGACCTACGACGGCGATGTTGCCCGTTTCTTCGCCCACGGTCGCACCCGCGCCAATCACGGCGCCCTCGGCGACGATGGCCCGGCGTACCTGCGCGCCACGCTCCACCACTGCGCCCGGCATGAGCACGCTGTCGATCACGCTGGCGCCTTCCTTAACGTTCACGCCCGCAAAGAGCACGCTGTGATCCACATTGCCGTATACTTCGCAGCCCTCGGTAATCAGGCTGTTTTTGACAGTGGCGCCGGCCGCGATGAAATGCGGAGCCATGCCGGGGTTGCGGCCGTAGATGCGCCATTTTTTGTCATACAGGTCGATGGGCATGGGCAGCTGCAGAAGGTCCATATTGGCCTCCCACAGGCTTTCGATGGTGCCCACGTCCTTCCAGTAACCCTCGAAATCGTAGGCATACATGCGCTGGTTATCCCTGAGCATGTTGGGAATGATGTTTTTTCCAAAGTCGTTGGAGCTGGCGGGGTCGGCCGCATCCTCGGTCAGGTACTTGCGCAGCTTTTCCCAGGTGAAGATATACACGCCCATGCTGGCCTTGTTGCTGCGCGGCTTGGCGGGTTTTTCCTCGAATTCCTCGATTGCGTTGCCTTCGCCCGTGTTCATGATGCCAAAGCGGCTGGCTTCCTCCCAGGGCACTTCGCGCACGGCGATGGTGCAGTCGGCCTTGTTGTCGATATGGAACTGCAGCATGGCGTTATAATCCATCTTGTAGATATGGTCGCCGCTGAGAATGAGCACATAATCGGTATTGAACTGCTCAATGAAGGCCAGGTTCTGGTAGATGGCGTTGGCGGTGCCGGAATACCACTCGCCGCTTTTGCCCTTGACATAGGGAGGCAGAACATAAACGCCGCCATGGGCCAGGTCCAGGTCCCAGGGCGAGCCGCTGCCGATGTAGGCATTGAGCTTGAGGGGCTGGTACTGGGTCAGCACGCCCACCACGTCCACACCGCTGTTGGTGCAGTTGCTCAGCGGAAAGTCGATGATCCGGTATTTGCCGCCATAGGGGATGGCGGGCTTGGCCATATTTGCCGTGAGGATGCCCAGACGGCTGCCCTGGCCGCCGGCGAGCAGCATGGCCACGCATTGCTTTTTGTCCAACATGGAAACGATCCACTCCTTACATTCAAACGTTATCGTTGCGCGTATATCAGCCTTTCAGGCGAATGAGCGAAGGGTCAGGCGCGTTTGTCATTCTTAGCCCCCTTCCTCCGGCGAACGGACGCCGCCAATGTGCCCCACTCGCGCTTCCCCGCGGGTTTGGGCAGAAGCTTGTCGTAGGTGAAGTATACGCAGCTGAGCGGAGGCACGCAGATCTCCGTCCAGAACGGGAAGCCGTTGAATTCGCCGGGCTGAGCGGACAGCTCATAGGCGTTATACTGGTTGCTTCCGCCATATTCCGCCCGGTCGGTGTTGAAAAACTCCCGCAGCGTGCCGCCAAAGGGCAGGCCGATGCGGTAGATGGGATGGAACACCGGCGTAAAGTTGGTTACGCACAGGATGGCGCGGCCGCTCCTGTCCGTGCGCAGGAAAGCCACCACGCTGTTGTCCGTATCGTTGGCCGTGATCCACTGGAAGCCGTTCCAGGAATTGTCCACTTCATGGAGGGCGGGCGTTTCGCGGTAGAGGTGGTTGAGGCGCTTTACGCAGCTTTGCAGCGGAGCGTGGCGCTCGTAGACCAGCAAAAACCAGTCCAGCTGATCGTCATACTTCCATTCGATGAAGTGCGCAAATTCACCGCCCATGAACAAAAGTTTCTTGCCCGGATGCGCCATGGTATAGCCATACAGCGCGCGCAGGCCCGCGAATTTCTTCCACAGGTCGCCGGGGTTCTTGTCCAGCATGCTGTGCTTGCCGTGCACCACCTCGTCGTGGGAGAACGGCAGGATGTAGTTTTCGCTGAAGGCATAAAACAGGCTGAAGGTCACCTTGTTGTGGTGGTACTTGCGGTAGACGGGGTCGAGCTTGATGTAGGACAGAATGTCGTTCATCCAGCCCATGTTCCATTTGAACCCGAAGCCCAGGCCGCCCAGGTAGGTGGGCGCCGTCACCATGGGGAAGGCGGTGCTCTCCTCGGCGATCATCATCAGGCCGGGGAAGTCGTGATACACGGTCTGGTTTAAGCGGCGCAGGAAATTGATGCCGTCCAGATTTTCCCGCCCGCCGAAGCAGTTGGGAATGTACTGCCCAGGCTCCTTGCAGAAGTCATAGTAGATGATGCCGCTCACCGCATCCACGCGAAGGCCATCGGCATGGAACACATCCAGCCAGAAGCATGCGTTGCTCAAAAGGTAGCTGCACACCTCGCCGCGCGCATAGTCAAAGAGCATGGTACCCCATTGGGCAATTTCTCCGCGGCGGGGGTCGGGATGGTTGTACAGGTCCGTGCCGTCAAAGCGGAACAGCCCCACTTCATCGCGGGGAAAATGGGCGGGCACCCAGTCCAGAATCACGCCGATGCCCGCCTGGTGGCACCGGTCGATGAGGGACATCAACTCCAGCGGCGTGCCGTAACGCGCCGTGGCGGAGTAGAAGCCCGTCACCTGATAACCCCAGCTCATGTCTAGGGGATGTTCCATCACGGGCAGCAGCTCGATATGCGTGTAGCCCATCTCCTGAATGTAGGGGATCACTTCGTCGGCAAACTCCCGGTAGCTGTACATGGAACCGTCCGGATGGCGCCGCCAGGAGCCGATATGGACCTCGTAGATGTTGACGGGGCTGATGTAGGGGTTGAAATCATGCCGGGCGGCCATCCAGTCCTGGTCGCTCCAGTGGTAATTGTCCAGATCGATGAGGCGGCTGGCATTGTTGGGCCGGAGCTGACTGAAAAAGCCGAAGGGGTCGGCCTTCATCCGCCACAGGTCATCCGCCCCCCACACGGCGTACTTGTAGGTGGGGTAACCGTCCTGCGGTACATTTTTCCAAAGCTCGTCCTCGCTCAGACGCAATTCCCAGGTGCCGTCGTATTGCTTTTGCATGGGGGTCGCACTTTTGTCCCAGCCGTTAAACGATCCCACCAGCGCCACGTGTTTGGCGTTGGGAGCCCATACGCAGAAATGCCATTTGCGCTGGTCGCCCTCGTAGCATGGATGTGCGCCGAGCATTTCATAGGCACGGCGGTTCGTGCCCTGATGAAAGGTATCGCGGATTTCAGCCGATGGCGCATGATACAGCATCGGAACTTCCTCCTAACGGCAAAGATTTGCGTGTCGAAGCACATTCTCTTTGAATTATCTAGACCTATTGTATTCGGTGAACGGCCTTTTCGTCAAGTCCATTTTAGAAGATTTTTCAAGAATTTTATCCGTGAAATTGGCAGTTTGACTTTTCAAACGGAAAGGCCAAAAGGCATTTGAAAAACAGTTTTCCCGCCAGAAAGCCAGGCCGCTTTGACCCTGCAAAATACACAAAAAGAGTAGCGGCCTCACAGCCTGCCTACCCTCGCATTTTCAGCTGCGCCAGCATACAAAAAGCAAGGCAGCCTATCTTTTGTTTTCAATCCGCCCTCCAGGGAACCGGCTCCCGGAGGCAGCTGTCGGCCCTTCGGGAGAAAAGAAAAGCCGGCTTCCTGTTTCCAGGAGGCCGGTTGCGCGTCAGGGCCTTGCGCCCTGGCAGTCCCGGGCGCCGGTCAGGACTCCGGGGCTTTGCATCTGTGGCGGAAGGGTATGAAAGTCTCGCCGGGGCTCGTCACGCACGGTGCTCAGGCGGCTGACACTCACTTCGTAGGCGACCTTGTTGAGCGCGGTGCCGTCGGGCAGCTGCTTTTGATAGGCACGGCTCTGGAAGCGGCCCACCAGCTGCACCCGGTCGCCGATTTTCAGGTTGGCGGCGTAGCGCGCGGTGCGGCCCCAGGTGATGCAGGGAATGTAATCGCTTTTGCCATAGGAACGGTTCACAGCCAGCATCAGGTCCGCGATCTCACGGCCAAAGGGCGTGGTGCGGTAGCTTGGGGGCTTGCACAGCGCACCGGTCAACTGCACGCGGTTGGGGTTTTCCTCGTCCTCCTCGCAGTTGAGAATCCGCTGGGCAAACGCGGTGATCAAAAGCCTGCCGGCACCCTCGATAACCTTGTTGTAGCTGCGCAGCTGTCCTTCCAGGCACAGCATGCTGCCCGCCGTCAGCGGCTCGTCGATCAGCAGCCGCTCGCTGATGGTGATGGGCAGAAAGTCCTCCGCTCCGCTCAGGCGCGGCACGCGCAGGGTGGTCACATAGAATTGCTCGCCGAACAGCTCGTGCCCGAACTGCAGGCTCTGGCAGATCTGACCCCTCAGATGAATGATGTTTCCCGTTTCTTCCATGTTGCTCACCTCATGTCATGCTTTGGTTTTTAGGTTTCCTTGGGATGCTGCTTGCCCTGCACGTCGATGGTATACTCGCCGTCCAGCAGAAGCTCGCTCACCGGGAGAATCGTGTAGCCAAGTCCCTGATAGTGCTTGATTACGGTGGGAAGCGCGTTGACGATGTCGTTGCTGTCGTTGTGGAACAGGACGATGTCCCCGTTATCGACGCGATAGGTGCATTGCTTGATGATGTCCTCCGTGCCGCGGTCCTTCCAGTCCAGACTGTCAATGCTCCACTGCACGCACTCATACCCTTCGGCGCGGGACACCTCGACCACGCGGTTGTTGTAATCGCCGTAGGGCGGACGGAACAGCGTAGGCCGTACGCCTGTTAGTTTTTCCACTTTGTCGCTCATGATACGCAGCTCGTCTTTGATGGCGGATTCGGAAAGCTGGCTCATGTGCGGGTGTGTGTCCGAATGATTGCCGATCTCATGCCCGCGCGCAAAGATTTCCTTCACCATGTCCGGGTATTTATCCACCCAGCCGCCCACCAGGAAGAAGGTTGTTTTGACGCCGTGCTCATCCAGAATGTCCAGAATGGAAATGGTTTTGTCCGCTCCCCACGAGGCGTCAAAACTGATGGCCAGCACCTTGTCATCCCGCTCGACGCTGTAGATGGGCAGCTCGCGCTTCCCCGCCACCACGGCGGTGGCGTTGTCGCCCAGACCCAAAGTGTAGGCGGCACACAGTCCCAGCAGGCACAGGCACAGGCCGGCCTGTGTGGCGGTCCGGCGCAGCCGGGGACGGCGCAGGGCTTCCTTCAGGCGCACGAGGGGACCGGCCCGCGCCGGTTTGGCAGCGGGCGGCGCCTGGAGCAGCGCGCCCTTTTCCCGGACCCGTAGAGGCTTATTGCTCATGGGGATCACTCCTTTGCACAAGTATGTATGTGGCGGGGCAGAAGGATATGCCCGGGTCGCGCTTCTTTGCCAGAGAAGGTCAAAAGAGGACAAAAAAAGCCCCCGCAGCGGGGCGGGGGGAGAAGCAACCGTGTTATTGCGCTTTTTCGTGGACCAGCGCTTCGGGGTTGAGCAGGTTCTGCGGGATGCGTCCGGCCAGCCGGTCCAGAATGCGTCTGCTGGCGGCACGGGCCATTTCGTTGCGGGCATGCAGGGTATTGCTGCCCGCATGGGGGGTCAGAAGCACATTGTCAAGCGCAGCAAAGGCCGGATTGATATCCGGCTCGCTCGCAAACACATCCAGTGCGGCTCCGGCGATGCGATGAGCGCGCAGCGCTTCTATCAGCGCATCCTCATCGACCACGGGGCCGCGCGCGGTATTGATCAGGTAAGCCGTGGGCTTCATCAGCGCGATCATTTCCCGCGAAATCATGCCTTCGGTCTGAGGCGTGTGGGGACAGTGAAGGGTGATGAAATCGCTGTTTTTCATCAGGTCCTCCAGCGATACGCGCGTATCGCCCAGCTTGTCGCGTTCCGGCTTGGGGGTACGGGCGGTATACAGCACGCGCATGCCCATCAAATGGGCAAAATCCGCTACCCTGCCGCCGATGCGGCCCATGCCCACCACACCCAGCACGGACCCGTCCAGCGAGGTACCCATGCGGCGTCCCATGCCGAATAGCTCGCGCGGGGGGCGGGTATGCATCAGCGCGTTGAGCTCAGGCAGGCGGCGGGCCAGCGAGGTGATGAGCGCGATGGCCATTTCGGCCGTGGGCCTGGTAACGCACTCCGGCGTGTTGACCACCGGAATCCCATGCGACGTGGCGGCGGCCACGTCGATGGCATCATAGCCCGCGCCATAGCATACGATGAGCTGCAGTTTTTTGGCTGCCGCGATCATCTCACGATCCAGCGCGGTGCAGGCCAGCACGGCGTCGGCATCCGGAAGAAGCCGGATGAGCTGCTCGCGGGAAAAGGCGGTTCCATGCGGCGGAATCACAATTTCATGACCGGCCAGCAGGCTGAAGCCATCCGCGGGGACGCCATAGGTGACGATGATTTTTGCCATAAGAAATCCTTCCTTTTCCTTGCGCCCGACGCATGACGGACGATGCTGCGCGCCACAGAAGCACCGCGCAAGGGCGAGGCATGCGGCGGCGTGCGCCGGGGAACACTGTATGCCAAACCCAATGGAGGCGACGGCATGCAGCAGAAAACCTTTTGGATGCACAGGGAACAGCAGGAATACCCGATTCTGCGGGGACGACACAGCGCGGACGCGGCGGTGGTCGGCGGCGGGCTGACAGGGCTGATGACGGCCCTGTGGCTCAGCCGCGCCGGCCTGCGCGTGGCGCTCGTGGAGGCCGTCCGTCTGGGAAGCGGCGCCTCCGGATGCTGCGCGGGCGTGGTGAGCCTGTGCGGCGGACTGCGCTATGCGCGTGTGGAAAAGCAGCTTGGAGCCGGAGCTGCCGGCGCCTATGCCCAGACGCTGTCCGGCGCCTTTCGCGCGCTGCGTGAACTGGCCCGTGAGCAAGGGCCTTCCTCCGGCTGGCGGGACGCCGATGTGCGGGTGGTAACCGAAAACGACGGCGGCATGCGCATGTTGGAGCGGGAGGCGCAGGCCATGATGCGGGCAGGGGTGGCTGCCACGGTGGGCGCGCCTTCTCTGTGTCCGCTGCCCGCCGCAGCGGCACTGACCGTCAAGGACATGGGCATGCTGAACCCCGCGCGCTTTCTGCGCTATCTGGCGGCGCAGGCGGTACGGAATGGCGTGAAGCTCTATGAAAGCTCACGCGCCACCTCGCTGGAAACCAACATGGTCCATACCGAGCGCGGAAGCATTCAGGCGCCGTATATCATAATCGCCACGGGATACCCCATCGTCAATACGCCAGGCTGGTATTTTCTCAGGATGCAGCAGCGACAGGGGTGGTTGATGCCGCTGGAAGCCGCGGCACGGTTTGAGGGCATCTACCTGGATGCGGATGGGCGCTATGCGCTTCGGAATCTGCATGACGGCGCGCTGTTTCAGCTCAATGGAGGGCCTGTGGGCGCGCGGGAAAACCGTTCGGCGCTTGAGACCTTTCGCCGGACATACGCACCCGCCCTGGGATGCGGAGAACCGGCGGGCGTATACGGCGGCGCGGAATGCGTCACGGCGGATGGCCTGCCCTTCATCGGCCCCTACAGTCGAAAGACCCCCAATCTGTTTGTGGCAGGCGGCTATGGCGGACAGGGGCTGACAGGGGCGATGCTGGCGGCTCAGATCATCAGCGCACGCGTGCTGGGGCTGCCGGGGGAGGGGTATGACCTCTACTGCGGCCAGCGCGGAGGCGTGACGCCGCGCTTTCTGCTGGGGCTGGCGGGGCGGTACGCGGGCGGTCTGGCGGCGAGGCATTGGGCCCCGCGCTGTCCGCACATGGGATGCCGGCTGGTCTATGACGCGCAGGCCCGCATCTGGGAGTGCCCCTGCCATGGATCGCGATTTGACGATATCGGACGCGTGCTAAGCGGTCCGGCCGTGCATGATGCGCAGGTGCGCCGGGGAAACGGCCGGTAGTTATCCGTTGCGCTTGCGCCAGGCACGGATTTCTTCCAGCCGCGTCTTGAAACGGGTTTCCAGCCCCTGTCCAGTGGGGTGATAATAGGTTTTGCCTTTCAGCGAGTCCGGCAGGCACTGCATTGTGGTCAGCTTGTCCTGTGCATCGTGGGCGTACTGATATCCCTGTCCATAGCCCTCGCGGGCCATCAGCGGGGTGACGGCGTTGCGGATGACCAGCGGAACGGGCTCGGCCAGCTGGCGAAGCGCGTCCGTTTTGGCGGCCTCGTAGGCGGTGTAGAGCGAGTTGGACTTGGGCGCCAGCGACAGGTATACCACCGCCTGCGTCAGGTGCACCGAGCATTCCGGCATGCCGATGAAGTGGCATGCCTGATATGCGGCCACCGCCAGTTCCAACGCGCGGGGGTCCGCGAGCCCCACATCCTCACTGGCAAAGCGCACCACGCGCCGCGCTACATACAGCGGGTCCTCGCCGGCTTCCAGCATGCGAGCCAGCCAGTACACCGCCGCGTCGGGGTCGGAGTTGCGCATGCTTTTGTGCAGGGCGGAGATCAGGTTGTAGTGCTCCTCGCCCTTTTTGTCGTACAGCAGGGATTTGCGCGACAGGCACTGTTCCAGCATTTCCATGCTTACCTGCACGGAGCCTTCCGCGCTTTCGCCGTTGAGCACGGCCATCTCCAGCACCGACAGGGCGGTGCGCGCGTCGCCGTTGGCGAAGCGCGCAATCATGCCCAGCGCGTCCGGCGGAAGCTGTACGTTCATTCCGTCAAAGCCGCGCGGGTCCTCCAGGGCGCGGCGGAGCAGCAACGTCAGATCCTCCTCGCTCAGGGCGTGGAGGACAAAGACCCGGCAGCGGGACAGCAGCGCGCCGTTGATTTCAAAGGACGGATTTTCCGTGGTAGCGCCGATCAGAATGATGCTGCCCTTTTCCACAAAGGGCAGAAACGCGTCCTGCTGGGCCTTGTTGAAACGGTGAATTTCGTCCACAAAGACCAGTGTGCGCTCACCGTAACGCCGGTTTTCCTCGGCCTTCTGCATTACGGCGCGAATCTCGCGGATGCCGCTGGTCACGGCGGAAAAGTCGATGAAGGACGCTTTCGTATGCCCCGCGATGATGCGCGCCAGCGTGGTCTTGCCCACGCCCGGCGGGCCCCAGAAGATCATGGAGGAGAGATGATCGCTCTCAATCAGACGGGTGAGCACCTTGCCGGGGCCCAGCAGGTGACGCTGGCCCACAAATTCGTCCAGCGTGCGGGGACGAAGCCGTGCGGCCAGGGGCTGTGCTCCGTCCCGGTCAAAAAACGTCTGCTGCTCCATGCCGTATGCCTCCTTGCGGGTTTTGTCCTCACTATACTGTTTCAGAGGGGAAAAAGCAAGCCCCGGCGCGCCAGAAAAAAACGGGGTGCGGCATGGTCCGCTTTGTGATAAGATGTGGGGGAAGCGGTCAGGCGTTTTTTGTCCCTCGCAAAAAGCTCAACCCGGCTTTGGAGTTTTCAGCAAAGCTCACACGGAGGCGTTCATGCGTTATAAAATCGGCGATCTTGCACGGCTGTTCAACCTGTCCACCGAAAGCATCCGGCACTACGAGCGGCAGGGGCTGATTCATCCGCAGAAGGCGGAGGGATCATCCTACCGCTACTATCAGGCGTGG
>UQEF01000099.1 GCA_900540045.1 uncultured Eubacteriales bacterium
TGGTCTGCCGCTTGGGGGCGCGGCGTTTTGTCCCCATAAGCCGCTGGACGGTATTACAATCCGCCGCAATCCCTTGAAAAATCAACATTTTCCGCGATGTGGACACCGGATTTGCCCCTTGCGCTTTTTGGGAAAGAATGCTTTAATAGGTTGAGCGCTTTTGCCGGGAAACCCGAGAAGGCGGCCGGAAGGGGTTTTTTGTTTGGACATTCAATGGTATCCGGGTCATATGGCCAAGGCCAAGCGGCTGCTCAGTGCGCAGTTGAGCAAGGTGGATCTGGTGGTGGAGCTGTGCGACGCACGGCTTCCGCAGTCCAGCAGGAATCCCGCGCTGGACGAGCTGATCCGCCATAAGCGGCGCGTGCTGCTTTTGTGCAAGGCCGATCTGGCCGAACCTGCCAAGACGCAGCGCTGGCTGGCCTATTTCCGGCGGCAGGGCCTGGAGTGCATGGCTTATGACAAGAGTCCGCAAAAGACCAAGCAGGCGCGCGCCCTCATCGAACTGACCGCCAGGGATGCGCTGGAGCGAAACCAGCGCCGCGGCATCCAAAAGACGCTCCGCGCCATGGTAGTGGGCGTGCCCAACGTGGGCAAGAGCACCTTCATCAATCGCCTGTATGGCGGGAGCATCGCCAGGACGGGCGACCGCCCAGGCGTCACCAAGAGCAACCAGTGGGTCAAGGTATCGCCCTATCTGGAGGTACTGGACACCCCCGGCATGCTCTGGCCCAAGCTCAACGACCAGCGTGCGGCTACGCGCTTGGCCTATATCGGCACCATCAAGGATGCCGTCTACGACCAGTACGAGCTGTGCGCCTGCCTGCTGGCCGACCTGATGGCCGTTATGCCTGAGCAGACCATCGAACGCTACAAGATCAAAGACCCCTCTGCCCAGGGCTATGCCCTGCTGGATGAAGTGTGCCGGGGCCGTGGGTTTCTCATGCGCGGCGGCGTGTGCGATCTGGACCGCGCATGCGCCGTGATTCTGGATGAATTCCGTGAGGGCAAGGTGGGGAAGCTCACCCTGGAAGATCCGCCCCAGACCGGGGAGGAGGCGCATGATGGTAAAACCCTCTGAAAAGCGACTGGCGCACTTTCGCGATCTGGTCGCCTATGACCGGGCGCTGCCGGGCTTCGGCACGTCGCTGGCCGGCATGGACGAGGCCGGACGCGGCCCGCTGGTGGGCAATGTGGTGGCCGCCTGTGTTATCCTGCCCGCACAGCCGTTGTATGAGTGGATTGACGACAGCAAGCGCCTCAGCCCCAAGCGCCGCGAGGAAATGTACGAACGCATCATGGAAACGGCGCTGTTTGTGGGGGTGGGCGAGGCCGGCCCGGAGGAAATCGACCGGCTGAACATCTTGAATGCCACGCGCCTGGCCATGCGCCGGGCGGCAGAGCGTGCGCCGGCCACCCTATGCGTGGTGGACGCGGTCACGGGACTGGATTTGCCCTTTCCGGTGCGGTCTGTCATCCGGGGCGACGCCAGCAGCTACCACGTAGCGGCTGCCAGCATCGTGGCCAAGGTGACGCGGGACCGGCAGATGCGGGACTATGCCCTGCGATATCCTGAGTACGGATTTGAACACAACATGGGCTATGGTACCGCGGAGCACATCGCGGCGCTGCGCACCCATGGTCCCACACCGGCGCACCGCCGTACCTTTCTACGCCATTTTGTCGGGGAGGAAACAGCCGAATGAAACGCATCTGCGCCTTTTTTTGCCTGGCGTTGACGCTGCTGATGTGCCTGACCGCCGCCGCGGAGGAAGCCAATCTGATCGCCAACGGCGGCTTTGAAACGCTGGATGCGTCCGGGAATCCGGAGGGTTGGTATCCCACGGCCTACCGCACGCAGGAGGGGTATTCGCGCATTGCCATCACGTCTGAAAAGGTGCACAGCGGCCAATACAGCGCCGTGGTGGAAAACGCCAGCGCCAACGATGCGCGCTATACCTGCACCGTTTCGGTGGAGCCGTCCTCGCTCTATCGCCTGAGCGCCTACGTGCTGGTGGATTCGATGGAGGACACCGGCAACGGCGCAAACCTTGGCATCGAGGGCATATATTCGTACTCCGACTGCCTCTTCGACACCGGTGGTGAATGGCGCTATCTGGAATGGTACGGCGAAACCAGCGAGGA
The DNA here is from genome assembly GCA_900540045.1 of uncultured Eubacteriales bacterium. Lineage (GTDB taxonomy): Bacteria > Bacillota > Clostridia > Christensenellales > Aristaeellaceae > Limiplasma > Limiplasma merdipullorum. The sequence continues at coordinate 2,143 of UQEF01000099.1, forward strand.
CCAGCGCGAAGTGACCTTTGGCGTGCGCGTGGGCGGCTACGGCGCGGAGAGCACCGGCAAGGCCTACTTTGACGACGTGCGCCTGGAAAAGGTGGACGCATTGCCCTCCGGGGTATTTGCCTCCGTCTGGTACGATACGCAGAGCTATGTCTCCTATGATACCGCCACCACGCAGCAGACGGGCCAGAAGAGCACGGCGCTGTTTGTGGTGCTGGGTCTGCTGTTTGGCTTTTTATATCTGCTGGCGCGTCCGCTCCTTTCGCGTGGGGGCGCGGACAGGCGCGCCGTCTATGCCTTTGCCTGCGTGATGGCCGCGGCATTAGCCGTGCGCATCGTACTGGCGGTGAACGTGCCGGGCTATTCGGTGGATATCAACTGTTTCACCGCCTGGAGCCTGCGCATGGCCGAGCGTGGTCCGGCGGGCTTCTATGCGGCGGACTATTTCTGCGACTATCCTCCCGGATATATGCTTCTTTTGTGGCCCGTCGGGCTGTTGCTCAGCGCCGCACAAGGGGCGGGAACTTCGCTGCTGGTGGTTAAAAGCCTGCCTATAGTGTGCGACCTGGCGGGTGCGATTTTGCTGTTTGCTTTCGCCCGCAAGCGTCTGGGCGATGCGGCGGCGGCACTTGTGGCCGGCATATACGCACTCAACCCCGCGGTGCTGGTCAACGGCGCAGCTTGGGGACAGGCCGACAGCGTGCTGGCGCTGCTGCTGATGTTCACCTGCCTGGCAGCCATCGGCCGGGACTGGCGCGCGGCTTTTCCGCTGTTTGCGGCGGCCGCGCTGGTTAAGCCGCAGGCGCTCTTGTTCGCGCCGGTCGGCGGCGTATGGCTGCTTGGATGCCTGCTGGAAAAGCAGGAGCAGACGGACCGGGCACGACAGTGGAAATCAGTCGGTCTGGGCCTTGGACTGGCGGTGCTCGTAGCCGCGGCCATTATCGTGCCCTTTTCCGTGCGGCAGTCGCCGGGATGGCTGATCAGCCTGTATCAGGAGACCCTTTCTTCCTATGCCTACGCCACGCTGAACACGGCCAACCTCTACTATCTGATCGGCGCCAACTGGACGAGCCTTGAAGCGCATGTTCCCACGGCGCTCCCGCTGGTTACGGCGTTGGCTGCCATGAGCGTGGGCCTGTGGCTGCTGCTGAATGGTGAGAAGCTGTCCCTGCGTGCTCAGCCCCGCCGCGCGTCGCTGGGGGCGCTCTGTCTGCTGCTGGCGCTGTACCAGTTCGGGCTCACCTTCTTTGGGGGCAGCTATACCGCCTACGGCTATGGGATGATGGCTTTTGCCTTTTTGCTTTCGGCCGTGTGCCTGGCATTTGACCGCAAGGCCAATCATCTGCCTTTTTACCTGGCGCTGTCGCTGATTCTGATCTACGTGCTGGGAATCAAGGTGCATGAGCGCTACCTGTTACCCGCCCTGCCGCTGCTTCTGACGGCCTATGTGCTGACGCGCGACCGCCGGCTGCTGGGCCTGTGCGTCGGCTTTTCCATCACGACATTCATCAACACGGCCATCGTGCTCGATAACGCCATTCTCTATGGCGCGGAGATGGGGCATCTCAACAATGATACCCTCGTTCTCAACGATGCGCTGTGCGTACTCAATCTGCTGCTGTGCGGCTATGCCATCTGGGTGGCCTATACGGGCCTGCGGCCCAGCGAGGCGCCACAGCCGGAGAAAGCGGAGCCGTCCGTGCCGCCTGCATATGAGCGGATGCTGCTGTCCCCCCGCGATGCGCGCCTGCACCTGACATTGCGGGACTATCTGGTGATGGGCGCAACCTGTGTGGTTTACGGCGTGCTGGCTTTTGCGAATCTGGGCAGTACCGTTGCGCCTCAAACGGGTTGGGTGTCTACCTCGCCCGATGAGCAGATCGTCTTTGACCTGGGCGAGAGCACACGCTTCAGCCTCCTGTATTATGCGGGGGTCAGCTACAATGATTTTTCCGTATCCACCAGCGAGGACGGCGTCACCTGGTCGGCCGAAACCCCCTGCCGCATGCGCGAGGGATTGTGCTATCGGTGGCTGTATGCGCTTCAGTCCACACAAAGCAATGGTGAAACCACTTATCTGAGCGATTCGCCCACCAGCGTGGTATGGTTCACGGGACGCTATCTGCGTCTGAACGCCTGTGAGGCGGGACTGAACCTGTGGGAGATCGTAGCGCGGGACGAAAACGGCCAAACGCTGCCCCTGACCATCGTGAGCCATACGGGCGCGCGCACGGGCGTGCTGGAAAGCGAAAAGCCGGTCGAAAACCTGATCGACGAGCAGAATACCTGCGTGGGCGAGCCGGGCTGGTACAACGGCACCTACTTCGATGAAATCTATCACGCGCGTACCGCCTATGAGCACCTGCACGGCCAGGCGCCCTACGAGACCACGCATCCGCCGCTGGGCAAGCTTATGATGAGCGTAGGCATCGCCATTTTCGGCATGACGCCGTTCGGCTGGCGGTTCGCGGGGGCGCTCATCGGCGTTCTGATGCTGCCGGCGCTCTACCTGCTGGCACTGCAGCTCACCCACCGGCGTTCCATTGCCACGGTGTCCATGGTGGCGTTCTCCCTGGATCTGATGCACTATACCCAGACGCGCATCGCTACCATCGACTCCTTCCCGGTATTTTTCATCCTGCTGAGTTACCTGTGCATGGTGCGCTACCTGCAAACCGACCTTTTTGCCGCCGACCCCGAAAAGCCCCGTCTGTTTGACCGCTGCCTGCGCCGGAGCCTGATTCCTCTGGCCTTAAGCGGCCTGTTCATGGGCCTGGCCATCGCCAGCAAGTGGATCGGGCTGTATGCCGCGGTAGGATTGGCACTGCTGTTCTTCGTGGCCATCTACCGGCAGTATCGGGTGAGCAATGTGGCCTGCGGCCTGGATGTGGAGCACGCCAAACTGGACGATAGCCAGAAAGCGCATGTGCGCGCCGCGCAGGATTTTACGCTCAAACGGATACTGATCACATGCGGCTTTTGCGTGATCTTCTTCGTGCTGGTACCGTGCGTAATCTACTACCTGTGCTATATCCCGTATCTTTCGCCCACGGGTCCTGTCACGCTCAAGCGTGTGATCGACGCGCAGATCGGCATGTTGAATTATCACAGCACACCGGGGCTGGGTATGGACCATCCCTTCCAATCCCCCTGGTGGCAATGGCCGTTTATCCTCAAGCCCATGTGGTTCGCGCAGGACAGCTATGAACCGGCCGGCTATGCCAGCACCATCATGTGCATGGGCAATCCGTGGGTTTTCTACCTTGGCGCCATTGCCATGCTGGGCGCCTTGGCAGCTTGCGTACTCAAGTACCTGAACCTGCGCAGCGGCGTGTCCCTGCGGCAGGGAGACGGCGATCTCACGCTGCCGGTGCTGGCCGTGGGCTTTCTGGCGCAGTACCTGCCCTGGGTGCTGGTGCCCCGAAGCATGTATATCTACCACTATTTTGCAAGCGTGCCCTTCATCATCCTGGCTACGGCCTGGTGGCTGGACCGTCTGCCGCGCTCCCGGCCACGGCTCCGCATGGGGGTCATGGCCCTGTACCTGGTTGGCGCCCTGGCATTCTTCGTGATGTTCTTTCCCTACGCGTCGGGATGGCTGACCAGCACGGGGTGGCTGGACGCGATGAAGTGGTTCTCAAAGCTGTACTACTGATGATCCTGTTTTTCTGGAGAGGGTGTGCCCGATGCTCGCCAAGACGTTATCCTGCGGTTTAAGCGGCGTATACGGCTATCCCGTGGAGGTGGAGGCGTTTATCTCCAATGGGATGATCGGCTTTGAAATCGTCGGCCTGCCCAGCATGGCCGTCAAGGAAAGCCGCGACCGCGTCCGCGCGGCTATCGCCGTGAGCGGCCTGTCCTTTCCCTTCGGCAAGGTGACGGTCAACCTGGCCCCTGCGGATGTGAAAAAGGAAGGTACGACGTTTGAACTGGCCATCGCGGTTGCTCTGCTGGCTGCGCGCTCTCCGGAGGCGTTTCATGGGCTGGGCGAGACCATGCTGCTGGGCGAGCTGGCGCTGGACGGGCGGCTGATGCCCGTGCGCGGTGCGCTGGGGATGGCCATCACCGCTGCCGGGCAGGGCGTGCGCGCGCTCGTTTTGCCCAGGGCGAACGCCAGGGAATGTGAATGCGTGGAAGGGCTGACCCTGTATCCTGCGGAAACGCTGCTCCAGGTATTGGAGCACCTTACGGGCAAAGCCCCATTGACCGCTCATCCCGCGGCGCGCTACGAGGTGCTCGCACCGGACACGCCCATGGCCTTTGATCTCAAATACGTCAAGGGCCAGCCGGCGGGCCGCAAGGCGTTGGAAATTGCCGCGGCGGGCGGACACAACCTGCTGATGACCGGCATCCCCGGCAGTGGCAAAACCATGCTGGCCCGCTGCCTGCCCGGCATTCTACCGCCCATGACCTACGAGGAGGCGCTGGAAACCACGCTGATTCATTCCGCCGCCGGAGAGCTGGGGGAGGACTGCGGGCTGATGACGCAGCGCCCCTTCCGCACGCCACACCACAACGTCTCTGTGCCCGCCATGATCGGCGGGGGCGGGAAGGCGCGGCCGGGCGAGGTATCGCTGGCGCACAATGGCGTTTTGTTTCTCGACGAGATGCCCGAATTCCGGCGTGAAACGCTTGAGGCGCTGCGTCAACCGCTGGAGGACGGGTTTGTGAACGTGACAAGGGTCAACGGGCAAAACCGCTATCAAAGCCGCGCAATGCTGGTTGCGGCCATGAATCCCTGTCCCTGCGGAAACTATGGCAGCAGGACGCGCCCCTGCCGCTGCAGCCCGGCGGAGATCAGGCGTTACCTGGGACGCATCAGCGGTCCGCTGCTGGACCGCATCGACCTGCGAGTGGAGATGGACGCCGTGCCGGTTGAGGAGATTGAAAGCTCTGTCAGGGGGGAAAGCAGTGCGGATGTCCGTGCCCGCGTGCTTGAAGCGCGCAGGCGGCAGACCGTGCGTTACGCGGGGCTTCCCTTCCACTGCAATGCCCAGCTGGATCAGCCGGGTATAGAGCGCTTTTGCGGGCTGGACGCGACGGCCTCCAAGCTGCTCCGCCAGGCGGTGGAACGGTTTCGCCTCTCCATGCGTGCCTATGGCCGCATCCGCAAGGTGGCGCGCACGGTGGCAGACCTGGCGGGCCATGATGCCATACAGGTCGGGGATGTTGCGCTGGCCCTTCAATTTCGAACCGCAGACGGACCATATGGGGGTAGAGCATGCATCTGACCGAGGAACAGAGGTGCCTGCTATGGCTGTCGGCAGCCAAGATCACGCCTGCGCATGTGACGATGCTGGCCGAAGCCTACGGTGGCGTACAGGGCGTATGGGACGCATATGGCACCCACGGCGGTCCGGAGTTTCCATCGCAGGCACGAAAGGCATTGTCCCCGCTCCATTCCCGTGCCGCCATGGACAGCCTCATCGACCGGCTTGAGCAGAAGAACGTCCGGCTGCTATTTCAGGGAGACGAGCGCTATCCCAGCCGGCTGGCCAAGCTTGACGGCGCGCCGTATTTGCTGTATTATGCAGGTTCGCTCGACTGTCTGGAAAGGCCCATGGTCGCGCTGGTTGGGACCCGGCAGCCCAGCGCCTATGGAAGAGAAATGGCACACATGCTCACCCGCGGTCTTTGCGAGGCGGGCGTATGCGTGGTCAGCGGCCTGGCCCGCGGCATTGATCTGGCGGTGCATGAGAGCGCGCTGGAGGCGGGAGGCTATACCGTCGGCGTGCTGGGCAGCGGCATCAACGTGCCCTATCCGCCTGAACACAGGCCCCTCCTGCGGAAAATCGCAGGAGGAATCGGTCTGATTCTCAGCGAATATCCGCTGGACGCCCAACCGCTGCCATACCACTTTCCGCACCGCAACCGCATCATTTCGGGCCTGAGCCTGGGCGTGGTGTTTGTGGAAGGACGCATCAAAAGCGGGGGAATCATCACCGTGGACGCTGCGCTTTCGCAGGGACGCGAGGTGTTCGCAGTTCCCGGCTGCGTGGGTACAACAGGCGCGGAAGGCCCGCATCATATTCTCCGGGAGGGTGGGCGCATCGTTACCAGCGCCGACGACATTTTGGAGGATCTGGGCCTTGGCCCCAGGCCCGCCGCACCCGAACCGGATGAAATGGAATGCCTGACGGACCTTCAGCAGCGCATCCTGGCCCTGCTTACCGTGGAAGCGCTCGGCGCACAGGCGCTGGGCGAGCGGCTCAAACTGGACGGCACACAGCTGCTGGCCGAGCTGGGTACGCTGGAGGTCATGGGCCTGATTTGCCGGGAGACCGGCAACCGTTTCCACCGCACGCTGTAGTCAATCAGAGGAGGAGTTAGATGGCGACGACTGCACAAAAACTGGTGATCGTGGAATCGCCCGCGAAGGCCAAGACGATTGAAAAATTTTTGGGCAAGGGTTATCACGTGGAGGCCTCGCAGGGCCATGTGCGCGATCTGCCCAAATCTCAGCTGGGTGTGGACGCGGATCATGATTTTGAAATGAAATACATCACCATCCGGGGCCGGGGCAACATCCTGGCGCGGATCAAAAAGGAAGCCAAAAACGCGTCCCGCGTCTATCTGGCAACCGACCCTGACCGCGAGGGAGAAGCCATCTCCTGGCACCTGGCGCACACCCTGAATTTGGACCCTGCCAAGCCCTGCCGCATCGAGTTTCACGAAATCACCAAGAAGGCAGTCAAGGATGCGCTGGAGCACCCGCGGCCCATCGACATGGCGCGCGTGGACGCGCAGCAGGCGCGCCGCGCCCTGGACCGGCTGGTGGGCTACAAGATCAGCCCGCTTCTGTGGGCGAAGGTGAAAAAGGGCCTGTCTGCCGGCCGCGTGCAGAGCGTCGCTACGCGGTTGGTAGTGGAGCGTGAGCAGGAAATCGAAGCGTTTATTCCCGAGGAGTTCTGGGATGTGAACGCGCGCTTTGAAGCCCAGAACGCCAAGGGGAAAAAGATGACCTGCGAGGCCCGTCTGGTCTCCCTTGACGGGGAAAAGGCTCAGATTGGAAACGAAAAG